>NZ_LRQV01000002.1 GCF_001567585.1 Micromonospora rosaria | reverse complement strand
GGCCGCCCGGCGTCAGGCGCAGATCGCGTACGCGTGGACCGCCCAGTTGCTGGCGAGCCCGTCCTCGTCCTCGGCGGCGGTGGCCCTGACCTGGGTGTCCGAGAGCAGGTCGAGGCCGGTCACCCGGACCTGCCCCGCGCCGCTGACGATCTCCCCGCCGAGACCGTGCACGCGCGTGCCGGGCGGGCAGGTCGCCACCGTGGACTTCGATCCGACCGAGTCGAGCAGGCCGAACCCGGCGACCCGGACCAGCCCGGCCGGCGGCGTCACGCAGACCACCTGGCCCCGGAGCTGCCACGCGCCGGCGTACCCGTTGCCGTCCTCGATCCCGGTGAGACTGACGGAGGTGAGGTCGGCGCTCGGCCGCAGGTCGTCCACCACCACCTGGCCGAGGCCGCCGTTGACCTCCACCCCGAGGCCCAGCACCTGCTTGCCGGGCGGGCAGTCCACGGTCAGCGTCTTGCTGCTGACCGAGTCCCAGACCGTGACGCCCTCGGCGTGCTCCCACCCGGCGGGTGGCTGCGCGCAGAGCGCGGTGGCGGTGATCGACCAGGTGCCGGCGAAGCCGTTGTCGTCCTCGCGACCGGTCACCGAGTACACGTCGGTCGCCCCGAAGACCGGCACCATCGTGTCCATCACCACCTGGCCGGCGCCCCGGTCGATCCGGCCACCGCCGGCCACCAAGAAGGTGTCGGCGGGGCAGGACGCCTGCCAGGTCTTCCAGTCGCTGTTGCTCGGGCCGGTGCTGGTGACCCGGGTCAGGCCCGGGAGGGCGGCGGCGGCCGGCGCGGCCAGCGTCGCCTGGGTCGCCAGGACCAGGGCGGCGGTGAGGGTCAGCGCCAGGGCGGAGCGCCGGGCGCGGGCACTGCGGGATCGGACGTGCATCAGACGACCTCCTGGGATGGTCGGCTCGGTCGGCGGGCGGGTCGGGCCGGCCGCCGGGTCGACGACGGGACTGAGCTGGATGTGATCGGGGGAGCTGGCCGGCGGTGCACGTCCGGCATGTCGACGGTACGAGACACCGTCCACAGTCGACCCGTCGTCGTCGGTCGCGCCTTCGGCGGGCGGGCGGGACGGCGGGTCGCGCTCCGAGGCCGGCATCGCACCGGGGCGGTCTTTGCGGTCGGTGTGCTGTCAGTCGCACACGGTGAGGGCTATGGTCGATGCCTGGTGTCCACACCGTTCGCGGCGAAACGACCGAGGGGGAACGACGTGCACGGCAACGACCTGTCGGTGAGCACCCAGGACCACCCGCCGGGCGACCGGGTCGACTACTGGCGTTATCTGATGGCCGAGTCCCTGGTGCCGATGGATTTCCAGACCGACAGGTCGACCGCATTCAACGCCTCGGCGCGAATGGTCGACCTCGGGGACGTCACCCTGTCCATCTACCAGTTCCCGTCGCTCCGGGTCATTCGCAGCCCCCGGATGACCACCTCGTCGGACCCCGAGATCTACAAAATCAGCCTGCCCCTGCGCGGGAGCGGCGTGATCGAGCGGGACCGGCAGTCCTGCACGTCCGGCCCCGGTCAGCTCAGTTTCCTCGACGCGGCGAGTCCGCACGAGGTCACGTACGTCGAGGATGCCGCAGGTCGGGGCAGCACCGCCCTGGCCGTCCAGTTTCCCGGCTCGATGCTCCCGTTCCCGGCCGACCAGGCGAGGCTCCTGCACGCGACGTGCCTCGCCGGGGGCGACGACGGCATCGCCGCCCTGCTCGCCAACCATCTGGTCACCGTCGCCCGGCACGTCGACGAGTTCACGCCCGGTGACGCGGTCCGGGTCGGGGGCATCACCCTCGATCTGGTGTCGGCCGTCATCGCGAACCGTCTCGACCGGGTGTCCGCGCTACCGGTCGAGACCCGACAGCAGGCGTCCTACCGCCAGGTGCTCGCGTTCATCGAGTCGCACCTGGCCGATCCCGCGCTCGGTCCCCCGGCGATCGCCGCCGCCCACCACCTGTCGCTCCGCAGCCTGCACCGGCTGTTCGCCCAGCAGGGCCGTACCGTCAGCGGGTGGATCCGGCAGCGCCGGCTCGAACGGTGCCGGCGTGACCTGGTCGACCCCCGGTTGGCCCACCGTCCGGTCAGCGCCGTCGCCGCCCGGTGGGGATTCCGCAACAACGCGCACTTCACCCGGCTCTTCACCGCGAGTGTCGGCATGAGCCCGTCGGCCTACCGGCGGCACCAGCAGCTCGCCCGGCAGCGGCCTCCCGGCGAAGACTGACGCATCGGAGAGCGGGGAGGGTGACCCCACGGTGCGGACGCCCCCGTCACCGGTGCCCGCCGCCCTGGCGTCCTGACCGCCCCGGGCCACGAACGCATCCGTGGTGGGCGACACCGACGCCAGGGCGGAACCGTCACCCCGGCAGCCCGTCCCCACACCGCGAGCCTTCGCGGTCACGGCACTAGTGACCGGCCTTCGAGTGGTACTCGTCGACGATCTCCTGCGGGATGCGGCCCCGGTCGGAGATGTCCCTGCCGGACTTCTTGGCCCAGTCCCGGATCGCCTTGTTCTGCTCCCGGTCGGAGGTGGCGCGCCCCCGGGCGCCGGCCGGGGCAGCCGCGCTGCGGGCCGCGCGACCGCTGACGATGCCGCCCCGGCCGACCTTGGTGCCGTGCGCGGTGTACGGGGCGAAGGCGTCCCGCAACTGCTGCGCGTGGGCCGCCGACAGGTCGATCTCGTACTGGACTCCGTCCAGGGCGAACCGGACGGTCTCGTCGGCGTCCCCGCCGTCCAGGTCGTCAATGAGTTTCTGGATGATCTGCTTGGCCACGTGCTATTCCTTCCGCACTTCGATGAGTCCGCCCAGCACAATAACCGGCGCGACCCCCACAACCAATGAGGAAGCACAAAACACTGCCGTGGCGAGCACTTCACGACCACGTTTTCACATCGACGGGATCCGAACTCAGCGACGAAAATCGTCGCTTCCCGCCGGGAATCGACACGGTGGGTGCGGTGTGGTGCGCGGCCCGTTACCGCAGCCCGCCGTGCGGGAGCTGGGACGTCATTCGCACACCCAATCGCCGGATCAGCCGATCTGTTCGGCCAGCGCGACGATGATGCCCGCCGGGCCGCGAAGGTAACAGAGCCGATAGGCGTTCTCGTACCGCACCACCTCGCCGAGGAGTTCGGCGTCGTGGGTGCGCAGGCGGGCGATGGTGGCGTCGATGTCGTCGACGGTGAACATGACCCGGTGCAGGCCCAGCGTGTTCGGCGGTGGAGGCGGTGACCCGGCGCCGACCGGGGCCGGGGTGTGGTATTTCGTCAGCTCCAGCCTGCCGTGGCCGTCCGGGGTCCGCATCAGCACGATGTCGCTGCGGAGGCCGTCGAGCCCGACGGTACGGTCCGCCCAGGGGCCTTCGATCCGCGCCTGGCCTTCGGGTTCCAGGCCGAGGTCGGTGAAGAAGGCGACGGCGGCCTCCAGGTCGTCGACGACGACGGCGACGTTGTCCATCCGCACCACGGTCATGTGGCCGAGCATACAAACCGTGGCGGGGCCGCCGGCCCCCCCCGACCGGAGACGGTGTGCGCAGGTCGGACCGGGTCTCAGAGGTACGCGACGCCGGTGAGCCGGGCCGCCTGCGCCCACATCCGCCGCCCGTTCCCCGGGTCGCGGGCCGGCGCGCTCGCGCGTACCTCGGTGACCGGTCCCCGGATCTCCTGGAAGCCGCGTGGCCCGAAGAACTGCCCCCCGCGTACCCCGGGGGCGGTCGCCGCGCACAGTTGCGGCCGGGCGCCCTCCCGCACCGGGCTGACCAGCAGCGGGTTGAGCCGGCCCACGGCGCGCAGCAGCGCGTTCCGGTTGGCCAACGCGCGCGGGGTGAGGTTGGTGTGGGTCATGCCGGGGTGGGCGAGCACGCTGATCACCGGTGATCCCGCGGCGCGCAGCCGGCGGTCCAGTTCCAGGCCGAGGATGGTGGCGACGAGCTTGGACAGCGAGTACGCCCGGGGCCCGGTGTAGGACCGCTCGGACATCAGGTCACCCAGGTCGAGGCCGCGCCGCCGGTGCACGATCGACGACACGGTGACCACCCGGGCGGCCGTGCCGGCGGTCAGCCTGTCGAGCAGGAGCCCGGTCAGCGCGTACGGCCCGAGCGCGTTGGTGCCCATCTGCGGGTCGAACCCGTCCACGGTCAGGGGCGGGCGGGCACCGGTCAACGCCACCCCGGCGTTGTTCACCAGGAGGTCGAGGGGGCCGGTCAGGTCCTCGGCGAAGGCCCGGATCGAGGCGAGCGAGGCCAGGTCCAGCGCCCGGACCTCGACCTCGGCGCCCGGTGCGGCCCGCCGGATCGTGGCGGCCGTCTCCTCGCCCGCCGCCACGTCGCGTACCGCGAGCACCACGGCGGCCCCGTGCCGGGCCAACTCCATCGCGGTGACCCGCCCCACGCCGGAGTTCGCCCCGGTCACCACCGCGCGTCGGCCGTGCTGGTCGGGGATCAGGTCTTCGGTCCACGTCTGCATGTCCCGGGACGGTAGGGACCCGCGCCGACGGCCGGAGAGACCTGGCCGACCTGGGACCACGGGACCTACCCTGCGACGGGATCGCGGCGGCACACTGGATGTCGTGACGACCACGGCCTACGCGCGCGAGTTGGCTGACTTCCTGCGGAACCGGCGGTCCCGGCTGCGCCCGGAGGACATCGGTCTGGCGCCCGGCCCCCGCCGTCGGGTCGCCGGTCTGCGCCGGGAGGAGTTGGCCCTCCTCGCCGGGGTGAGCACCGACTACTACCAGCGCCTGGAACAGGGCCGGGACGTGCGTCCCTCCGCCGACGTGCTGACCGGCATCGCCCGTGCCCTCGCCCTGAACGCGGAGGAGACCCGGCACCTGCTCGCCCTCGCCCGCCGGGCGCAGCGCCCGCCGAGACCCCGGCGGCGGACCCGCGAGACGGTCCCGGAGAGCACCCGCCGGCTGCTGCACAGCCTGCACACCCCGGCCGTGGTGGTCAGTCGTCACCTGGACCTGCTCGCCTGGAACGGGATGGCCGCCGCGCTCTACCCGGGCATCGGGCCGGGCAACGCGCTGATCGACATGTTCACCCACGCCGAGGTGCACGGCCGGTGCACCGGCTGGCGGGAGACGGTGCTGGACTACCTGGGCTTCCTGCGCGCCGCGGTCGCCGCCGACCCGGAGCACCCCCGGGCCCAGGAGATCGTCGGCACGCTCACCATCCGCAGCGAGGAGTTCCGCAGGCTCTGGGCCCGCCACGACGTGCGCGAGTCGGTCAACGGCAGCAAGACGTTCCGGCATCCGCAGGTCGGCGAGCTGCACCTGGACTGGGACGCCTACACGCCCCCGGGGCGTACCGGGCCGATCCTGATCGCCTACACCGCCGCGCCCGGCAGCGCCGACGCCGAGCGGCTGTCCCTGCTCGCCGCGTACGCACCCTGAGGCGGCCGGGTCGCCGGCCGGCCCCCGGGACGGTACGGGTGGGGCCGCCGCCACGGCCCCACCCGGCCGGCTCACTCGAACAGGGACAGCGTCAGGGTCGAGGTGTACGCACCGGCGGCCACGTCCGCCGGGGTCCGCAGGAACAGGTCCGCGTCCACCGAGTACGCGGCACCGGCGACCGTCCTGGAGTCGAAGGTGGAGACGAGCAGCTCCTGGTCGACCAGACCCGAGTTGTTGCCCGGCTGCGTCGGCTCGTCGAGCACGGTGACGACCTCTTCACCCTCGCTGACCAGTCCGGTGTCGCCACCGTCGATCAGCCGTGGCTTCCAGCCCAGGTGCCCGGCGCCGATCGGCGCCTGACCGTCGCGTCCGACGAAGTCGGTCGCGCTGCCCAGCACCGCCCACGCCGCCTGCTCCGGCACCTCGTCGGGCCGCCGGGTGTCGGTGACCGTCACCGTCGGCAGGCCGCCGACGAACTGGCGGACCAGCAGCGTCGAACCGTCCTCGGAGAGCGTCACCGAGTCGCCGGCGATCGACATCGCGAGCACTCCCGGCTCGGTGATCTCGTCGATCTCCACCGTCACCGTCACGTCGCCGCCGCCGGGCTCGGCCCGGGCGGGCGACGGCATCGCCACCGTCCCGACCAGCAGCGCACCCGCTGTGCCGGCCGCCGCCAACCGTCTGTGACTCCATGTCTTCATCCGCTGCTCCCTGTGCTCGGTCGTGGTCAGGTGGTGGGGTGGGTCAGCCACCGCAGGCGATGGCCGGGTACGGCACGGTGCGGACGGTCGTCACGTCCCGACCGTCGACCGTCCCGGTGACCCGGACGGTCGCCGAGCCGGCCGCGACCGCCGTGCTCCGCGCGCTGAACTGCTGGAAGGCGTGGGCGCCCGGTGCGACGTCCGCCACCGACCGCCGGCCGTACGCCGTCTCCAGGACGACGTCCACCGCCGTGTCGTGGTCGTTGCGGGCCTGCACGGCGACGTACCCGGTGCTGCCCACGCAGCGGGCCTGGGCGGTGACCGTGACGGGCGGTTCCGCGCCGGTGCCGGCCGCGAAGGCCCAGGTGTCGATCTCGAACAGGTCGGTGCCCGCCGGCCCGGCGTAGGTGAAGTAGACGTCGTGCACACCGGTCACGCCGTCGAGCGCGGTGGTCAGCTCCGTCCACTCGCCGAGCGGCCCGTCGACCGGGATGGTCGCCACCACCGGCGCGGTGACGGCACCCAGCCGGAGCTGGATCGTCCCGCCGGCCACCAGCGGGCGGACCTTCGCCGTCAGGCTCCCGGCGCCGGCCCCGAAGTCGACCGAGGAGAGCGCCGTCCAGTCGCCGTTGTCGATGTCGCGGACCACCAGGTTGGGCGCCTCGGCGCCGAACTGGGCCGACCCGCCGTCGATCTTCGCGGTGGCGACGCCCTTGCTCCAGCCGAAGGTCTCCGCCTCGAAGACCCGGTACGGGTCGAAGTTGCGGACCTGGTCGACCCCGGCGTAGGTGCCGACGACCTGCTGGATGGTGCCGTCCTCGGTGAAGGTCAGCTCCTGGATGTGCGGGCTGCGGTACCCCTGGGTGGTGTTGCCGTTGATGCGCTTGTTCAGCGTCGGGGCGTGGTACGTGAAGTAGTGCCGCCCCTCGTACTCGAACACCGACTGGTGGTTGTTGCCGCCGGTGCCCGCGCCGAAGAACTGCGACTGGTTCGGGAACAGCACGCCCGCGTAGGTCTCCTTCGGCCACGACATCGGGTCGTCGGAGATCATGTAGCCGATCTGGCCCCCGCCCGGGTAGCCGGGCAGCGGCGTCTGCGGGCCACCGAAGTCGTTCCCGCCGAAGTGCGACGAGTACGACAGGTAGTACTTCCCCTCGCGCTTGAACACCTGGGCCGCCTCGAAGGCCACCGGGGCGTCCACCACCGCCGCCGTGCCCTCGGTCGACACCATGTCGTCGCCGAGCCTGATCGCCCGCAGGTTCTTCGGGTTGTTGAACCGTTCGGCCGGCGGCATGCTGGTCGACGCGGGACCGCCGCCGAAGTAGAGGTACGCCTCGCCGTCGTCGTCCACCAGCGGGGCCGGGTCGAACTTCCAGGCGACCGCCTCGGCGCCCGGGGTGCGGCCGTCGATCAGCGTGCTGGTCCGCTCGCTGGTCCACGGGCCGACCGGCGACGCACCGGTGATCACGTTGCTCGACCCACCGCCGTTGGCGTAGTACAGGAAGAACTTCTCCTGGCCGTCGACCACCTTCCTGGCCATGCCGGGCGCCCACGAGTTGGTGGTGAACGGCGCGACGCCGTTGGGCCCCGCGACCTGGATCTCGCCGTGGTCCGTCCAGTTCACCATGTCGGTCGTGGAGAGCACGGTGATCTGGTTGATGTGGCCGTAGTTGATGGCCGGCGAGATCCCGGTGACCGGGTCGGGCGCGTACCCCTGGGTGTCGTTGGTCAGGTAGAGGTAGACCCGGCCGTCGTGGACGAAGCCGTACCCGTCGGCGCCGAACTTGTGGCCGATCACCGGGTTGTGCTCCCCGGGCAGCTTGCCGACCACCTCGATGGTCTTCGACGGCGCGGCGGGCGGGGCCGCGCCGACCACCGACACGTCGTCGAGGGTGAAGTCCATCAGGTGCAGGTCCGGATCGGCGGCCGGGTTGCTCGTCCAGGGCGTCTCGAAGAAGAGCCGCGCGGTCGAGACGCTCTGGCTGGCCGGGACGGTGAACTGCCCGTCGAACTGGGCCCACTGGCCCCGGTTCGCGGTCACGGAGACCAGGTTGGTGTACGTGGACCCGCCGTAGTGCATCGTGGCGAAGAACTGCTTGGTGGCGGGCGAGGCCGGGTTCTCGTACTTGATCCGGGCGGTGAGGCGGTAGGTCTGCCCGGCCTGCACCTTGCCGGAGAGGTCCTGCATCGGGCCGGAGCCGGTCGTCGCCCGGTCGGTGACCCGCACCGCGCCCGACCCGGACCAGGCGTCCGTGGTGGGCGACAGGGTGGCGCCGTCGGTGGCGTTGCCGTTGTTGACGAACCAGTTGGCCAGGCCGTTCTCGAATCCGCCGTTGACGACGAGATCGGTCTCGGCGGCCTGCACCGGTGCCGCCGCGACGGCTCCGGCCAGCATCATGCCGGCCGTCGCGATCGCGGCGACCCGTCGTCGGGTCGTGCCTCGTGGGCGCTGTGTCACGGGATGTCCTCCTTCGTGTGGTGACGGGCAGGAAAGTTCGTCGGCGACCCGGGGCCGGTGCGGGGGACGACGTCGACCGGGTACGGCGCGGTCCCCGGCACGTCGACCACCGGCTACGAGGGCCGGGCCGGGAGCCCGGCCGCGCCGTCGGCGTCGGCCGCGGTCACGGCGTCCGCCGGGGGGCGGCGGCGCAGGTGACGGCGGGATACGCCACCTCGCGGACGGTCGTCACGTCCCTGCCGTCGACCGTCCCGGTGACCCGGATGGTCGCCGTACCGGCCGGGGCTGCCGTGGACCGGGTGGTGAACTGCTGGTAGGCGTTCGCGCCCGGCGCGACGTCCGGCACCGACCGTTGGCCGTACGCCGTCTCCAGCACCACGTCGACCGGCGCGGTGTGGTCGTTGCGGGCCTGCACCGCCAGGTACGCGGTACCGGCGACACACCGGGCCTGCGCGGTGACCGTGACCGGCACCTCGGGCGGGGCGCTCCGGAGCACGGCGAGCCGGGCCAACTGGTAGCTGAGGGCCCGTTCCGGCGCGTCGATTTGGTTCTGGGTGCCGAACCGGCCGGCCCGTGCCGTCGTCGCCGCGGTGAGCGCCGCCCGCATCGCCGCCCAGGCGTCGGCGGGGTGGTCCGACTCGTCGAGGGTGGCCGCGTAGGCGATGGCCGCGTCGAGCGCCGCCGTGGTCAGCGGCCGGTTCTGCGCGGTGAGCGTGTCGCTGAGCAGGTAGTGGTCGAAGTCGACGTGCCCGCCCCGCTGCTGGGTGGCGTAGGTGAACAAGCCGACCCGGTGCCCCATGAAGTGGGCGAGGCTGCCGTCGAGGGTCTGCGGGCCGACCCGGTTGCCGAGCTGCGCCCAGGTCAACCCGTCGAGGCTGTAGTGGAACGTCGTCCAGAGCTGCCCGGTCGGGGCGGCGAAGTCGAGGTCCGCCTTGACGTGGACCTCGGTCGCGTCGCCCAGCGGCACCGTCGTGCCCGGCAGGAAGTTCTCCAGCGTCGCCTGGTCGAGGTCGACCGCGAACGGCTGCCCCCGGTTGACCACGCCGAGGGTGTTCACCCCGCCGACGCGCTTGACCGCCACGTACGAGAAGCCCCGGTTGTAGGCGGCCAGGCCCGCGACGTCGCCGTCCCTCATCCCGGAGATGTCCATCCGGGTCTCGGCCGACTGCCGGGGCCCGAACGTCCGCTGCGAGAGCGTGTTGCGGGCCTCCTCGAACCAGGCCAGCTCGGCCCGGTTGGAGAGCTTGGTGTAGACGTAGTCGCCGGTGACCACCTTGCCGGTGGTCAGCCGCAGCCAGCCCGCCCGGTCGGTCAGCGACCAGTACCGGTTGTCCGGGGCGTGGTTCCACTCCCAGGCCATGTCCAGCCGCGACCCGTTGGGCCTGATCTCGTCCTCGTGGGGGTGCTCGGTGGTGAGCGGCTGCCCGGCGACCGGTGGCGGCGGGATGGTCCACTCCTCGTCCAGGTACGCCTTGTGCGGCGCGTCGTTGGCGAAGTCGTCCGAGACCACGATGGACTTCTGCCGCTCGAACCGCTCCTGTTCGGGGCTGAGCGTGATCGGCTTGGCGAACGCGCCCTCCACCGGTACCACGCCGTTGGTGCCGAAGGTCGGCCAGCCGTCCTCGGACCAGGTGGCCGGGATGAGGGCCGGGATGCGCCCGATCGGGAAGGTGTCCCGGAAGAACATGCCGTGCCAGTCGGTCCGGCCGTCCTCCCGCGCGATCGGCACGAGGCTGCCCTGCGCGAAGCCGTTGGAGTTGAGCACGCCGCGTGCCTCGTAGGTGTTCACCCCGCCCTCGGAGGTGTGACGCCCGAGCAGCTCGGGGGAGCGGAGCATGACCACCTGGCGGCCCTGGCCGGAGGGCCAGGTGATGACGACCACGTAGTAGTGGCCGTTGATGTAGGAGAACTGGGCGCCCTCGAAGAGGCCGCCGATGAAGGGCTGGCCCGCGTAGTCGTTCGCGGTGAAGACGTTCGGGTAGTCCTGCACGATGGCGGTCAACCCGGGGTTGAGCCGTACCGCGCTGATGTTCGCGTTGCCGTAGAAGATGTACGGCGTGCCGTCGACGTCGAAGAAGAGCGACGGGTCGTGCAGGCCCCGGCCGAGGGCGGTGCGCTGCCACGCCCCGTTCTCGATGTCGTCGGTGCGGTAGATGTACGCGCCGCCGAGGTTGTTGGTGTTGAAGGCGACGTAGAACATGCCGTCGTGGTACCGCAGCGACGACGCCCACTGGCCCTGGCCGTACGAGTTCTGGCCGTTGCGCAGCGAGAACGAGTCGCCGATGCTCGCCCGGTCGAAGACGTAGTTGACGATCTCCCAGTTCACCAGGTCGTACGACTTCATGATCGGCGCACCGGGGCTCAGGTGCATCGTCGTGCTGATCATGTAGTAGATGTCCCGGCCCTCGGCGTTCTCGGCGGCCGGGACCCGCTCCACGCCGATGTCCGGCACGTCGGCGCGCAGCAGCGGCACCGTGTACGTGCCGTCGCCCCGGTCGGTCGACGTGTACGACGGGCGGGGCGACCAGGGATCGGCGGCGTGCGCCGGGTTACCGGGGGACACCAGGCCGGCCCCGAGGAGCACGCCCGCCGCCAGGATTGAGACCGCGCGCATGCGGCGGGACGGGCGCGGGCCCGGCGGGGGTCGGAGGCGGCCCGGCGAGGGGATCAGCGCCCGGACCGCGACGGCGGCTTTTCCCAGGCGGGACCGGGTTTGGCGGGGGGAGACAGGAGGGCCGTGGGACACCTGCATGGCGAGCTCCAGACGCGAGCATTGCGGGAGTCACTATGATGTGAGCGTTAACATCGATCGTCAAGGTTTCTGGCGAGACTGATCCGAAATGTCCCCGTAACAACCCTCGGCGGCTCCGCCGGGCCGGCTCCGGCCGGGGCTCGGCCGCGCTGGAGGTGGGAACGCCGGTCGGGGTTGCCGGAGAAGGTCGGGTGTCGCCCCGGTGCTGGATGATCCGGGTCGGGTCGGTCCACCGGATCCAGTTACGCATGGTGACGAAACTGCTGCCCGTGCCGGCCTCGTTGCCCGGCGGCCAGATGACCACGCATGGATTCCCGGTGCACCATGGCGACGGCCCGGTCGAGGACGGGTGCGGTCCGGTCGGTCCGGGAGGCCGGGGGTTCCATCACCCCGGGCTCTGGTCATCGCGCGATCGTCGATGTTAGCGTTCACCTACCGCCGCCCCGCGAGTCGGCTCCCGGCGACCGCTCGCCGGATGCTCCCGCCGCGGGGCTTCCGGCGCGGGGCTGGGCGCGGCAATACATACGATGAATTCCGTCCAGCCGTGCGGTCGTTCGCTCAACCTTCCGTCACTTTCAGGTGCTCCTCCGGATGTCAAGCCATTGACGGTTGACGTTACCCGCGCTTAACATCTGATGTCTGAGCCCGGTGCCCCCGGCACCAGCCACCCGCGTGGAGGGCTGCCCATGTCCCGTCCCCCGCACGACCCGGTCAGGTGCCGGCGGCCCGGCACCGTCGCCAGTGGACCGACGCTGGACGGCGGGGTGGTCGCGGCCGGGCCACCGCCGGCGCGGTGCCGCCGGGCGACCCGCGCCGGCCCGCTCGGCAGACCCGCCGCCGGCTGACCCCTCGTCGCCGACCCCGACCTGGAGGTACCACGATGAACCGAAGGGCTCTGCTGATCAGCGGCCGGCTGGCGGCGGTGCCGTCGGCCCAGGGCAGCGGGGCCATCTTCCAGGTCTTCGCGGCGGCGGTGATCGGGGGCGTCAGCCTCAACGGTGGCCGGGGCAGCGTCTTCGGGGCCTTCACCGGCGTGTTGCTGCTGTTCATGATCATCAACGTGTTGACCCTGGCGGGCGTACCCGCGCAGTGGACGAACTTCCTCAACGGCACCGTCATCCTGGTGGCCCTGGTGGTCTCCCGCATCACCGGAGGTACGGCGCAGACCTGAGCCGGGCGGCCCGCCGGCCGGGCCGACCCGCGAGACGACCACCAGCCCGCCCCCTCCCCAGGGGTTCCCGCCCCTTCCTCCAGGAGATCCGGTGACCGAGCGCATCTCGTCCGTGACCACTGTCGACGTCCGTTTCCCCACCTCCCGGCACCGCGACGGGTCGGACGCGATGAACCCCTTCCCGGACTACTCCGCCGCCTACCTGGTGCTGCGGACCACCAGCGGGGCGGAGGGCCACGGTCTGGTCTTCACCGTCGGCCGGGGCACCGAGATCCAGGTGGCGGCCGTGCGGTCGCTCGCCCCGATGGTCGTCGGCCAGCCGGTCGACGAGCTGGTCGCCGACCCGGGCGCGCTGGCCCGGCGACTGGTGGGCGACAGCCAGATCCGCTGGCTGGGCCCGGCGAAGGGGGTCGTGCACATGGCCGCCGGCGGGCTGGTCAACGCGGTGTGGGACCTCGCCGCGCGGCGGGCGGGCAAGCCGCTGTGGAAACTGCTGGCCGACCTCACCCCGGAGCAGATCGTGGCGCAGGTCGACTTCCACTACCTGCGCGACGCGCTCACCGAGGGGGAGGCGCTGGCGCTGCTGCGCCGCGCCGAGCCCGGCCGGGCGCAGCGGGAACGCCTGTTGCGGGCCGAGGGCTACCCGGCGTACACCACCACGCCCGGCTGGCTGGGGTACGACGACGAGAAGCTGGCCCGACTCTGCGCCGAGGCGGTCGCCGACGGGTACCGGTTGATCAAGCTGAAGGTCGGCGGGAACCTGGCCGACGACGTCCGTCGGATGGGTATCGCCCGGCGGGCCGTCGGGCCCGGGGTCCGCATCGCGGTCGACGCCAACCAGATCTGGGGCGTCCCGGAGGCGATCCGCTGGATGGGCGAGCTCGCGGAGTTCGACCCGTACTGGATCGAGGAGCCGACCTCACCGGACGACGTGCTCGGGCACGCGGCGGTCCGCAAGGCGCTCGCCCCGGTCCGGGTGGCCACCGGCGAGCACGTGCACAACGCGGTGATGTTCAAGCAACTGCTCCAGGCCGACGCGGTCGACGTGGTGCAGATCGACGCCTGCCGGGTGGCCGGGGTCAACGAGAACCTGGCGATCCTGCTGCTCGCCGCCAGGTTCGGGGTGCCGGTCTGCCCGCACGCGGGCGGGGTGGGGCTCTGCGAGCTGGTGCAGCACCTGGCGATGTTCGACCTGGTCGCGGTCAGCGGCAGCACCGAGGACCGGGCCATCGAGTACGTGGACCACCTGCACGAGCACTTCGTGGACCCGGCCCGGGTCCGGGGTGGGCGCTACCTCGCGCCGACCGCGCCCGGCATGAGCGCGGAGATCCACGCTGCCTCGCTGGCCGACCACCGGTACCCGGACGGTCCCCGCTGGGCGACCACGCCGGCGGCGGCGGGGACGGCATCCGCATGATCATCGACGCGCACCACCACCTGTGGCGGCCGGAACGCGGGTACGCCTGGCTCGACGATCCCGGGCTGGCCGCCATCCGCCGGCCGTTCACCCCGGCGGACCTGGTAGCCGAGGTGACCGCGACCGGCGTGCGCGGCACGGTACTGGTCGAGGGTGGACGCTGCCACCCCGACGAGGCGGCCGAGTTCCTGGGTTACGCCGCCGACACGGAGCCGATCCTCGGTGTGGTGGCCTGGCTCGACGTCGCGGCCGACGACGTGGCCGCCACCATCGCCCGTTACCGCCGGATGCGCGGCGGTGACCTGCTCGTCGGGGTCCGCTCGCAGGTGCAGGGGGAGGCGGACCCGGACCACCTCGACCGGCCGGACGTGCGGCGCGGGCTGGCCGAGGTCGCCGCCGCCGGACTCGTGTTCGACCTGGTGATCCGCGCCGACCAGCTACCGGCGGCGGCCCGCGCGGCCCGGGCGGTGCCGCACCTGCGGTTCGTCCTGGACCATCTCGGCAAGCCCCGCATCGACGCCGGGGCGGCGGGGCTGCGCGACTGGCGTGGGCCGCTGGCCGCGCTGGCCGCCAACCCGAACGTGACGGGCAAGCTCTCCGGCCTGGTCACCGAGGCCCGGCCGGACTGGTCGGTGGACGACCTGCGCCCGTTCGTCGCGGTGGCGGTCGAGGAGTTCGGGGCGGATCGTCTGATGTTCGGCTCGGACTGGCCGGTCTGCCTGCTCCGGTCGGACTACCCCGGGGTACGCCGGGTGTTGACGGCGGCGTTGCCGCCGCTGACGCCCCCGGAGCGGGCGGCGGTCTTCGCCGGCACCGCGATCCGCACCTACGACCTGGCGCGGCGGGTCGGGGGGCCCGCCGTCGCCGCGTCGGCCCCGTGACCCCGGCCCGCCGGGGGGCGGCCCGCCCCGGCCTGGGCGGCGAGCACCGTGCGCAGCCACGCCTCGGAGGTGTTGACGTGCATCAGCGCGCTGGCCTGGGCCAGCAGTTGGTCGCGCGAGCGCAGCGCGAGGTAGATCGCCTGGTGCTCGTCGATGGTGGTGTGCGCCGCGTTGCCCTCGATCAGCCCGCGCCACACCCGGGCCCGCAGCGTGCGGCTGGACAACCCGTCCAGCAGCGAGGTGAGCGCCTCGTTGCCGGTGGTGGCGATGACCGTGTGGTGGAAGGCGGTGTCGAAGCGGATCAGCTTCTCGGCGTCGTCGGCCGCCGCCCGCATGTCCTCCAGGATCCGTTCGAGTTCGTCCAGCCGGGCGTCGGTCATCCGCAGTGCGGCCAGCCCGGTCGCCACCGGTTCCAGCAACCGGCGGACCTCCATCACCTCGAGCAGAGTGTCGTCACGCAGCAGCTCCACCGCCACCCCGACGCCCTCCAGCAGCAGCCGGGGCGCGAGGCTGGTCACGTAGGTGCCGTCCCCGCGCCGGACGTCCAGCACCCGGGCCGACTCGAGCACCTTCACCGCCTCCCGGACCCCGCTGCGGGAGAGTCCCATCTGTGCGGCGAGCTGCGGCTCCGGGGGCAGCCGCGCGCCCGGCGGCAGCTCGCCGCTCTGGATCATGCTGCGGATCCGCGCGATCGCGTCGTCGGTCAGTGCCATGCACGCCCCCTTCGGACCGGTCCGGCGAGCGCCGCCACGGTGGACCCGCCGCCCCCGGCGGCCCCCACCAATATAGAGACGTCGGACGTTTGCCGCCGTCGCGGTTTCCGGGGCCGCCGGTACCCGCCGGGCGTGCCGGCCGCGTACCCGCGCGGCCCGGGAAGCCGTCGCCGACCCATCGAGGAGACCTGGTGAATCTCGCCGCCCACTACGTCGGGACGAGGACCTTCGCCGTCGCGCGGACGGAGCCGGTGCGGCCGGGTCCCGGGGAGGTCCGTCTCGACGTCGCGTACACCGGCATCTGCGGTACCGACCTGCACATCGCGCACGGCGCGATGGACCAGCGGGTCGCCGTACCGGCGGTGATCGGTCACGAGATGTCCGGCCGGATCGCCGAGGTCGGCGCGGGCGTCGAGGGGCACCGGGTGGGCGATCCGGTGACGGTGATGCCCCTGCTCTGGTGCGGCGACTGTCCCGCCTGCCGCGCCGGTCACACCCACGTCTGCCACCGGCTCACCTTCGTCGGCATCGACTCGCCGGGCTCGATGCAGCGGTGCTGGACGGTGCCGGCGCGGATCCTGGTGTCACTGCCCGGGGACCTGCCGCTGGCGCACGCCGCGCTGGTCGAGCCGACCGCGGTCGCCGTGCACGACGTGCGGCGCTCCCGGCTGGTCGCCGGTGAACACGCGGTGGTCGTCGGAGCCGGCCCGGTCGGTCTGCTCATCGGCATGGTCGCCCGGTCGGCCGGCGCGGTGGTGACCATGCTCGAACTCGATCCCGGCCGGCGCGCGCTCGCCGCCGAGCTCGGGCTCACCGTCGTGGACCCGGGGTCCGTCGACGTCGCCGCCGGCCTGCGGGAGGCCACCGGGGGAGCGGGCGTCGACGTGGTGTTCGAGGTGTCCGGCTCGGCGGCCGGTGTGCGGACCGCGACCGACCTGCTCGCCGTCCGGGGGCGGCTGGTGGTGGTGGCCGATCCACCCCACCCCGCGCGAGGTGGACCTGCACCGGGTCTTCTGGCGCGAGTTGGAGCTGATCGGGGTACGGGTCTACGACGCCACGGACTACGCCGAGGCGGTCCGCCTGGTGCACGGCGGGCAGGTTCCCGCCGCCCGGCTCGTCACCCGGATCGTGCCGCTGGCCGAGGTGAACCGGGCGTTCGAGGCGTTGGCAGCCGGCGGCGACGTCAAGGTGCTGATCGACTGTGGGGGTACGGAGTGAACCCGTTCGACCTGAGTGGCCGGTTGGCGGTGGTGACCGGGTGCCGGCGCGGCATCGGGCTGGCGATGGCCGAGGCGCTGGCGGCGGCCGGCGCGGACGTGATCGGTGTGAGCGCGGCGCTGGAGGAGACCGGCAGCGAGGTCGCCGAGCGGGTGACGGCGCAGGGCCGCTCCTTCGTGCCGTACCGGGCGGACCTGTCCGACCGGGTGGCCGTCCGCGTCCTCGCCGGGTGGCTCGGTGAGCGGAAGCGGCCGGTCGACATCCTGGTCAACAACGCCGGCACGATCCGTCGGGCACCGGCCGTCGAGCACGCCGACGAGGACTGGGACCACGTGCTGGAGGTCGACCTCTCCGCGCCGTTCGTGCTCGCCCGCGAGGTCGGCCGGGGCATGGTGCGGCGCGGTCACGGGAAGATCATCTTCACCGCGTCGATGCTGAGCTTCCAGGGCGGCATCACCGTGCCCGGCTACGCCGCCGCGAAGTCCGGCGTCCTCGGGCTGACCCGGGCGCTGGCCAACGAGTGGGCACCGCACGGCGTCAACGTCAACGCGATCGCGCCCGGCTACGTCAGCACGGACAACACCCGGGCGTTGCGGGAGCAGCCGGACCGCAACCGGGCGATCCTGGACCGGATTCCGGCGGGACGCTGGGGTCGCCCCGAGGACCTGGCGGGGGCCACCGTCTTCCTCGCCTCCGACGCGGCGGCCTACGTGCACGGCGCTGTCATTCCGGTCGACGGCGGTTGGCTCGCCCGATGACCAGTCCGGGGTGAGTGCCTCTTGCATTTACAGGCATCTATGTTAACGGTAACATTAATGGGGCGGGTGGCGCCTCGGGTGCCCGCGCCAGGCACCCCGGCCGGGCGCCGCCGCCGATCCGGGCAGCCGAGGCGTCTCCGGTGCCGGCCGTCCCGCCGGCACCGGGTCCGCGCATGATCCACCGTCACCACCACCGCACTGCGTCGCACCGTCCACGCGCCTACGCGACGCGGAAGGTCATGCGTCTCGTCGGCCGCGCGGCGGCGGCCGGTGCGTCCGCGTCACCCCACCTTCCCCACCCCCGAAGTCTTCGTACGCGTCTGAGTGGCCGGATCGGCCACCGGTTGGAGGAGCGATGTCAGACCTGACCCGACGGCAGGCCCTCAAGATCGGTGCGGCCGGGGCGGGTGGCGCCCTGCTGCCGGTGCCGTGGACCGCCGTGGCCCGAGCGGAGGCGGCGACACCACCGCAGGTGCTGGCCGCCGGCGACCTGGCCCTGTGGTACGACGAGGCGGCCGGCACCGACTGGCTGCGGGCGCTGCCGATCGGTAACGGACGGCTCGGAGCGATGGTGTTCGGCAACGCCGACACCGAACGGCTCCAGCTCAACGAGGACACCGTCTGGGCCGGCGGACCGCACGACGCCAGCAACCCCCGGGGCGCGGGGGCGCTGGCCGAGATCCGGCGACTGGTCTTCGCCAACCAGTGGACCCAGGCGCAGAACCTGATCAACCGGAACATGCTGGGCACCCCGGTCGGGCAGCTCGCGTACCAGCCGGTGGGCAACCTCCGGCTGGCCTTCCCCGCCCCGGGCACCGTCGCGCAGTACGAGCGGCACCTGGACCTGACCACCGCCACCACCTCCGTGACGTACGTCGCCAACGGCGTCCGGTACCAGCGGGAGGTCTTCGCCAGCGCCCCGGACCAGGTGATCGCGATGCGGCTGACCGCCGACCGGAGCGGGGCAGTCTCCTTCACCGCCACCTTCGACAGCCCGCAGCGCACCACGGTGTCCAGCCCGGACGGCGCCACGATCGCCCTCGACGGGGTCTCCGGCAACCAGGAGGGGGTCACCGGCGCGGTCCGCTTCCTCGCCCTGGCGCACGCCACGGCCAGCGGCGGCACCGTGACCAGCTCCGGCGGTACGCTGCGGGTCACCAACGCCACCAGCGTGACGGTGCTGGTCTCGATCGGCACCAGCTACGTCACCTACCGCAATGTGGGCGGGGACCACCAGGGCATCGCGCGGCGGCACCTGACCGCCGCCCGGTCCAGCGGCTACGAGCAGCTCCGCGGCCGGCACGTGGCCGACTACCAGGCGCTGTTCGGCCGGGTGAGCCTCGACCTGGGCCGGACCGCCGCCGCCGACCAGCCGACCGACGTCCGGATCGCCCAGCACAACAGCGTCGCCGACCCGCAGTTCTCCGCGCTGCTGTTCCAGTTCGGCCGGTACCTGCTGATCTCGTCCTCGCGTCCGGGCACCCAGCCGGCGAACCTCCAGGGCATCTGGAACGACTCGCTGACCCCGGCGTGGGACTCGAAGTACACCATCAACGCCAACCTGCCGATGAACTACTGGCCGGCCCACCCGACCAACCTGGCGGAGTGCCACACCCCGGTCTTCGACCTGATCAGGGACCTGGCGGTCAGCGGCGCGCGGACCGCCCAGGTGCAGTACGGGGCCGGCGGCTGGGTCACCCACCACAACACCGACGCCTGGCGGGCCACCTCCGTGGTCGACGGCGCGTTCTGGGGCATGTGGCAGACCGGCGGGGCCTGGCTGGCGACCACGATCTGGGAGCACTACCTGTTCACCGGCGACGCCGAGTTCCTGCGGGCGAACTACCCGGCGATGAGGGGCGCGGCCCAGTTCTTCCTCGACACCCTGGTCACCGAGCCGACCCTCGGGTACCTGGTCACCAACCCGTCGAACTCGCCGGAGCTGGGTCACCACGCGGACGCCAGCGTCTGCGCCGGCCCGACCATGGACAACCAGATCCTGCGGGACCTCTTCGACGGCTGCGCCCGCGCCAGCGAGGTGCTCGACGTGGACGCCACCTTCCGCGCCCAGGTCCGCGCGACCCGGGACCGGCTGGCCCCGAACCGGATCGGCTCCCGGGGCAACGTGATGGAGTGGCTGTACGACTGGGTCGAGACCGAGCGGACCCACCGGCACGTCTCACACCTGTACGGCCTGCATCCCAGCAACCAGATCACCCGGCGGGGCACCCCGCAGCTCTTCGAGGCGGCGCGGCGGACCCTCGAACTCCGGGGCGACGACGGCACCGGCTGGTCCCTCGCCTGGAAGATCAACTTCTGGGCCCGGTTGGAGGAGGGCAACCGCGCCCACGACCTGATCCGCTACCTCGCCACCCCCGCCCGGCTCGCGCCGAACATGTTCGACCTGCACCCGCCCTTCCAGATCGACGGCAACTTCGGGGCGACCGGTGGCATCGCCGAGATGCTGCTCCAGAGCCACGCCGGCGAGCTGCACGTCCTGCCGGCCCTGCCCTCGGCCTGGCCCACCGGCCGGGTGAGCGGGCTGCGGGCCCGGGGCGGGCACACCGTCGGCGTCACCTGGAGCAACGGTCAGGCCACCGAGGTCCTCGTCCGGCCGGACCGGGCCGGCACGGTCCGGCTGCGCGGCCGGCTCTTCACCGGCGCGTACACCGTGGTCGACACCGTCGACGGCACGCCGGCCCGGACCACCCGGATCGAGACCGACCTCGTCGAGGTCACCGTGCAGGCCGGCCGCACCTACCGGGCCAGCGGCTCGGGCGGCGCCGCGCCCACCCTGGAACAGAGCTTCGGCAACGCCAGCACCACCACCGACACCAACACCGCCGCCGGGAACTTCGACGGCAACGGCGCCACCCTCTCCGCCCAGGCCCTGGCCCAGGCCGGCGTCACCCCGGGTGGCACCCTGAGCCGTGACGGGGTGACCTTCCGGTGGCCCGCCGTCGCCCCGGGCGGCAACGACAACGTGATCGCCTCCGGACAGTCGATCAGCGTGACCGGTACCGGCGGCACCCTGGGCTTCCTCCTGACCGGCACGTACGGGGCCGTCTCCGGTACCGCCGCGGTGGTCTACGCCGACGGCACCCGCCAGACCTTCACCCTCGCCGCCCCCGACTGGTACGGCGGCCCGCACGCCGGGGCCACCGCCGCCGTCGTCACCGCGTACCAGAACCGTCCCGGCAACCAGCGAATGACCGTCAACGCCTGCGTCTACTCCGTCGCGGTACGCCTGCAGAACAAGCCGGTGACCCGGGTGGACCTGCCCGCGGTCAGCGCTCGACCCGGGGTCGGCGTCCCGACCATGCACATCTTCGCGGTCGCGATCGGCGGCTGACCGGAGCGGCACCCCGACGGGCGGACCGCACCGGCCCGAGCCCTCGGGGTGCAAACACTGAAATCGGTACATATTGGATCGACGGTTGTCGAGCTGGGAGCGCTCCCGTACCGTGCGCGTCACGGATGTTAACGTTCACTATGCGAGCGGGATCTGTGAATGTGAGGTCGCCGTCTCGCGGGGAGGTTGGGTGATGAAGAGATCCAGATTCTTCAATGCGGGGCTGGTGTCGGCCGGCGTCGCGATGCTGGCGTCGGCGGCGGTGGTCGTCGTGGCGCTGCCGGCCGGCGCGGCAGCCGCGGGCTGTTCGGTGACCTACGCGGTGTCGTCGCAGTGGCAGGGCGGGTTCGGCGCCAACGTCACGATCACGAACCTGGGTGACCCGCTGACCGGCTGGACGCTGACGTGGTCGTTCAGCGCGGGGCAGACGGTGACACAGTCGTGGAACACCACGCTGACCCAGAGCGGCGCCGCCGTGACCGCGCGGAACGTGAGCTACAACGGGTCGGTCGCCACCAACGGCACGGTGTCGTTCGGCTTCAACGGAGCCTCGCCGGGCAGCAACCCGGCCCCGACGAGCTTCGCCCTCAACGGCGTGACCTGCACCGGCAGTCCGGTCCCCACGACCCCGCCGACCACGCCCCCGACCACCGTGCCGACCACCCCACCCGTCGGCACCTGCGCCCTGCCGTCGACCTACCGCTGGGCCTCCACCGGCCCGCTGGCCAGCCCGAAGGCGGGGTGGGTGTCGCTGAAGGACTTCACCTACGCG
Source organism: Micromonospora rosaria (assembly GCF_001567585.1). GTDB lineage: Bacteria > Actinomycetota > Actinomycetes > Mycobacteriales > Micromonosporaceae > Micromonospora > Micromonospora rosaria. Next base: position 121,535 of record NZ_LRQV01000002.1, on the reverse strand, counting down.
CCGTACAACGGCCGGCACCTGGTCTACGCCACCACCCACGACACGGGCACCAGGTGGGGCTCGATGAACTTCGGCCTCTTCACCAACTGGTCCGACATGGCGACGGCCAGCCAGAACACCATGCCCTTCGCCACCGTCGCGCCCACCCTGTTCTACTTCGCCCCGCGCAACATCTGGGTGCTGGCCTACCAGTGGGGTGGCACGGCCTTCTCCTACCGGACGTCGACCGACCCCACCAACGTCAACTCGTGGTCGGCGCAGCAGACGCTCTTCACGGGGAGCATCTCCAACTCCGGCACCGGCCCGATCGACCAGGCGCTGATCGGTGACGACCAGAACATGTACCTGTTCTTCGCCGGGGACAACGGGCGGATCTACCGGGCCAGCATGCCGATCGGCAACTTCCCGGGCAACTTCGGCTCGAACTACACCACCATCATGACCGACACCACCGCCAACCTCTTCGAGGCGGTCCAGGTCTACAAGCTCCAGGGCCAGAACCGGTACCTCATGCTCGTCGAGGCGATGGGCGCCCGGGGCCGCTTCTTCCGCTCGTTCACGGCCACCAGCCTGGGCGGCACGTGGACCCCGCAGGCGGCGACGGAGAGCAACCCGTTCGCCGGCCGGGCCAACAGCAACGCGAGCTGGACCAACGACATCAGCCACGGTGAGCTGATCCGCAGCAGCGCCGACCAGACGATGACCGTCGACCCGTGCAATCTGCAACTGCTCTACCAGGGCCGCGACCCCAACTCCGGCGGCGACTACGGCCTCCTGCCCTACCGGCCCGGTCTCCTCACCCTCCAGCGCTGACGACGGGACCGACCGCGCCGCACCGGATGCGGTGGCGGTCGTCCCCATCGGAGAAGAGAGTTTCGATGACAAGAAAGAGCGTGCCCAAGACCGCCATGGTGGCGGCCGGCACCGTCCTGGCGGCATCGGCCGCGGTCGCCGTGGCCCTGCCGGCCGGTGCCGCAGCCGCCGGTTGTTCGGTGAACTACAGCGTGTCCTCGCAGTGGCAGGGTGGGTTCGGCGCCAACGTGGCCGTCACCAATCTCGGTGACCCGGTCACGAGTTGGACACTGACCTGGTCCTACGGCGCCGGGCAGACCGTCGCGGAGGCCTGGAACGCGACGGTGACCCAGAGCGGGGCCGCGGTCACCGCCCGGAACGTCAGTTACAACGGCACCATCGCCACCAACGGCACGACGTCGTTCGGCTTCAACGGCTCGTGGACCGGCAGCAACCCGGCGCCCACCAGCTTCGCGCTGAACGGGGTGGCCTGCACCGGCGGCACGACCCCGACCACGCCGCCGACCACGCCACCCACCACCGGGCCGACCACGCCGCCCCCCACCGGCCCGGCGGACATCACGGTCAACAGCGCCACCCGGTACCAGACGGTCGACGGGTTCGGTGCCGCGCAGTCGATCTGGGGCGGCGCCTGGTCGACGGCGGAGACCCAGACCCTGGTCGGGCTCGGTGCCAACCAGTTGGGCCTGTCGATCGTGCGGACCGGCATCTCACCGGTCTCCGGCGAGTGGCCGACCCACGTCAACGCCCTGCGGACGGCGAAGTCGTACGCGCCGGGCGTGAAGATCCTCGCCTCGCCGTGGACGGCCCCGGCGGCGTGGAAGACGAACAACAGCCGGGTCAACGGCGGCAAGCTGCGGACCGACTACTACGACGACTACGCGAACCACCTCAACAGCTACGTCCAGTACATGCGCAACCAGGGCGTGACCGTCGACGTCACGTCGGTGCAGAACGAGCCGGACTGGCACCCGGACTACGACTCGATGGACTGGAGCGGCACCGAGCTGCGCAACTTCGTCCGGGACCACGGATCGAGGGTGCAGAACACCAAGCTGATGGTCGCCGAGGCGGTGAACCTGAACTACACCTACACCGACCCCACCCTGAACGACGCCACCGCCCGCAACAACATCGGCTACATCGGCGGCCACCTGTACGGCACCGAGGCCTCCGGCCGGCTGCGCTCGTACCCGCTGGCGGACCAGCACAACAAGCCGGTGTGGATGACCGAGTGGAACCTGCACGAGGCCGACGGCAACGGCTCCAACATCTGGGGCAACCCCGGCAACCAGACGGTCTGGAACGAGACCCTCGACGACATCATGCGGACCGTGCACCGGTCGATGGAGGCCAACTGGACCGCCTACGTCTGGTGGTACGGCAAGCGGTACTACTCCTTCATCGGTGACGGTGAGTCGGCCTTCGGCACCACGGCCGGCGCCCCGCTCAAGCGCGGGTACGCCTTCTCGCAGTACGCCAAGTACGTCCGGCCCGGGTACCAGCGGGTCGCCCTGACGAAGAGCTCCAAGGCCAACCCCCTGGAGGTGACCGCCTACACCGGTGGCGGGAAGACCACGCTGGTGATCCTCAACCGGTCGACCAGCGCGGTCACCAACGCCGTCATCCAGGTGCCGCAGAACATCAGCCGGGCCGAGCACTACCTGACCTCGATCAACGCCAACGCGGCCAGCCAGCCGGTCAGCGTGAACGGTGGACAGGTCAGCGTCAACGTCGGCGCGCGCAGCATCTCCACGGTGGTGCTCACCCCCTGAGCCGGCGCACCGGAACCGTCCCGGTCGGGCGGGTGGGTGGTGGGGCCTCCGTCCCGCGCCCACCCGCCCGCGCCCGTCGCCCCCGGCCGGCGTGGCCCGGGCCGCCCACCGGGGCCGGCCGGGACCGAGCTGAGCCGGCGGGCGGCGGGGGTCAGCGGGCGGGCAGCAGCCGGGGTACCGCTCGGACGTAGACCACCATCCCGACGACCTCGACGAGGGTCTGGGTGACGATCACCACCGCGGCGATCGCCAGGGCTTCGGGCAGCGCGAGGGCCAGGGGCAGGACGACCAGGGAGTTGCGGGTCGCGCCGGTGAACACGATCGCCCGGCCCTCGGCGGTCGGGAGCCGGAACAGGCGGGCGACGCCGAGCCCGGCGACGGCCATCACGACCAGGAAGACGACGTAGAACGGGACGACCCGGGCCACGTCGGCGAGGCCGTCGCCCAGCGTGGGGACCTGGGAGGCCACCACGGTCAGCAGGGTCGCCACCATCAGCGGCACCATCAGGGTGCCGGCCGCGTCGGCGGTCCGCCGCCCGGCCGGACGGCGGACCGCCCAGGCCTGGGTGAGCCAAGCCAGCGTCAACGGGATGACGATCAGCACCACGAACGCCTCGACGAACGGGCCGGTCTCGACCACGTCGGCCAGCTCCGGCCCCATGAACAGCACCAGCAGGCCGGGCAGCAGGAGCAGCTGCGCGAGCAGCAGCACGGGTGTCGCGGCGAGGAGCCGCTGACTGCTGCCGCCGGCCAGTCCGCTGAAGGCGATGACGTAGTCCACGCACGGGGTGAGCAGCACCAGCAGCACGCCCAGTCGGATGGCCCGGTCGTCGGGGAGGAGGCCGAACATCGCCGCGACCACCACCGGCACGACGACGAAGTTGACCACCATCGCGGCGGCCAGGAACCGGCCCGACCGCAGCGAGCGGACCAGCTCGGCGGCGGGCACCTGGAGGAAGGTCACGTACAGCAGGGCGGCCAGGACCGGATTGATGGCGTGCTCCAGCAGCGGTCCCGCTGCGGGAGCCGCCCAGCCCGTCAGCGCCCCGACCGCCAGCGCCGCCAGGTAGAGGGGGACCTGGCGGCGTTCCATCGTGGCGACCAGGCCGGACGGTTGCGACACCGGGTGTGCTCCTCGCAGGGGTGGTGGACGGTCGGCGCGTCGGGGCGGGCCGTCGTCCGGCGGGATCCTCGCGCTACAGCAGGGTGCGCCAGTAGTCCCAGAACCGGAACAGGATCGCGACGACGATGACGCCGAACCAGACGACGAGGATGAGGCTGTGGTACCGGGCCGCGCCGGCCGCCGCGGCGCGCATCCGCGCGGGCCGGGTGAGCACGGTGGTGAGGGTACGCAGGGTGGTGTAGAGGAAGATCGGGATGGTGACGGCCCAGACCACCATGCAGTACGGGCACAGCGCGCCGATGACGTAGACGCTCTGGTAGATCAGCCAGTGCACGAACACGACGCCGAAGGTGACGCCGGCCTGCAGGCCGAGCCAGAACCAGCGCGGCAGGGGTACGCCGGCGAGCGCGAGGACGCCGACGGTGGTGACGACGGCGAACCCGGCGATGCCGATGAGCGGGTTGGGGAAGCCGAAGACCTCGGCCTGTGGGGTGGTCATCACCGAGCCGCAGGACAGGATCGGGTTGAGGCTGCAGGTGGGGACGTAGCTCGGATCGGCGAGCAGGTTGATCTTCTCGACGGTGAGGGTGGCGGCGGCCAGCAGGCCGACCGCGCCGCCGACGGTGAGGATCCACGCGGTGACCCGGCTGACGAACCGGATCTCGTCGGGGCTGGCCCCGGTGGGGGCGGCGGTGGCGGCGCTCACTCGGCGAGGGCGGCGTCGATCGCGGCGGTGAGGTCGTCCTGGCCGCGCAGGTCGGTCAACGGGCGGCCGTTGAGGAAGAACGTCGGCGTGCCGCTCACTCCGGCGGCCTCGCCGTCGGCCTTGTCCTTGGCGACCCGGGCGGCGGTGGCGGGGTCGTCGAGGTCACGCTGGAAGCGGTCGACGTCCAGGCCGAGGGAGCGGGCGTACCCGAGGAACATCTCGGTCTGCGGTTGCTCCCGGTGCCCCCACGCGGTCTGGTTCTCGAACAGCAGCGCGTACATCTCGGCGAAGCGCCCCTGGTTGGCGGCGGCCTGCGCGGTCCGGGCGGCGAGGCCGGAGTTGGGGTGGCCGGGCAGGGGGAAGTAGCGCACCACGACGGTGATGCGCCCCTCGTAGTCGGCGAGGATCTGCTTGACGGCCGGGTAGGCGGCGCCACAGGCCTCGCATTCGAAGTCCAGGAACTCGACCAGGGTCACCTTGCCGTCGGCGGCGGTGGCGAGCACGTGACTGTCGTCGCGGACGAGCGTGGCCGGGTCGATCGTGCCGTCGGCGCTGGCGCTGACGGTGGTGGGCCGGTCGCGCCGGTCGATGGTGAGCACGCCGGCCACCACCAGCACCAGTGCCGCGAGGGCCGCGAGGGTCAGTCGCGTGTTCCTGGTCATGTCCTCGTCCTTCGCCGGTCGTCGCGCCATGGTCGCAAGGCCCGGTGGTCCGGGCGGGTCCGACCACGATACAGGGTTTGCTGTACTGATCTGGTGGGCGCTCGATCCCGGTATCCATCGTTTGGTCCAGTCTTGTCCGGCCCGCCGGGAGCGCGTCGCACGCTTCCGGGTGCGCCGTTCCCACTCTGCCACAGATCTACTACGTCAGGTAGTAGCGGGCGTGGGGGCGGCGTCCACGGTCGCGGGGGTGACGGTGGACGACAGCGGTCGCAGCGCCCGGGCCCGTCCGGCGCGGACGCCGTTGGCGATCACGAGCACTTCCGCGAGCTCGTGAACGGCGACGACCGCCGCGAGACCGAGAAGGCCGAGCAGGGACAGCGGGATGAGCACGGCGATGAGGCCGAGGGACATGCCGATGTTCTGCAGCATGATCCGGCGGGACCGGCGGGCGTGGTCGAGCGCCTGCGGCAGGTGCCGCAGGTCCTCCCCCATGAGGGCGACGTCCGCGGTCTCGATCGCCACGTCCGTGCCCAGCGCGCCCATGGCGATCCCGAGGTCCGCGGTGGCCAGCGCGGGCGCGTCGTTGACCCCGTCGCCGACCATGGCGGTCACCTGGCGTGCTCGCAGGTCCGTGACGATGCGGGACTTGTCCTCCGGCCGCAGGTCGGCGTGCACCTCGTCGATGTCGGCCTGCCGGGCGAGGGCGGTGGCGGTGGTGAGGTTGTCGCCGGTGAGCATCGCCACCCGGCATCCGCCGCGCCGGAGCCGGGCGACCACCTCGGCGGCCTCCGGGCGCAGCTCGTCACGGACCGCGACCGCGCCGATCGCCCGCCCGTCGACCTCGACCAGCGCGGCCGTCGCTCCCGCCGCCTGCATCCGGGCCACCTCGCCGGCCAGGTGCCCGGCCCCGATCCAGCCGGGCCGGCCCAGGCGGACCGGCACGCCGTCGAGCCGCCCGGTCAGGCCGGCCCCGGGGACGGTCTGGACGGCGGTGGCGGGTCGGGGTTCGTCCACCGCCGCCAGGATCGCGCGGGCCAGCGGGTGCTCGCTGCGCGCCTCCAGTGCCGCCGCCACGTCCAGCACCTGGTCACGGGTACTGCCCGTCGCGGCCACGACCTCGACGACCGTGGGCCGGTTACGGGTCAGCGTCCCGGTCTTGTCGAGTGCGACCGTCCGGACGGTACCGAGGGTCTCCAGCGCGGCGCCGCCCTTGACCAGCACACCGAACCGGCTGGCCGCGCCGACCGCCGCGAACACCGTCACCGGCACCGAGATCGCCAACGCGCAGGGGGAGGCCGCGACCAGGACGACGAGCGCTCGTTCGAGCCACAGCGCCGGGTCGCCGAGCAGGCTGCCGAGCGCGGCGATCAGGGCGGCCAGCACCATGATCCCCGGCACCAGGGGCTTGGCGATGCGGTCGGCGAGCCGCTGGCTGGCGCCCTTGCGTTCCTGCTCGGCCATCACGATCCGGACGATGCGGGCCAGCGAGTTGTCCTGCGCGGCGGCGGTGACCGTCACCTCGATGACCCCGCTGCCGTTGATCGAGCCCGCGTAGACGTCGGTGCCGACGCCGACCTCGACCGGTACCGACTCACCGGTGATCGCGGAGACGTCCAGCGCGGTGTGACCGGATCGCACCACGCCGTCGGTGGCCAGCCGTTCACCGGCCCGCACCACCAGCACGTCACCGGTGCGCAACTCGGCCGGGGCCACCACCTGTTCCCGGCCGTGCCGCAGCACGGTGGCCTGCGCCGGCACCAGTGAGAGCAGTGCCCGCAGCCCGCGCCGGGTACGGGCCAGCGAGTACTCCTCCAGCCCCTCGCTGACCGAGTACAGGAAGGCGAGCATCGCCGCCTCGAAGAACTGCCCCAGCGCCACGGCGCCGACCGCCGCGATCGTCATCAGGGTGCCGACCCCGATCCGGCCGGTCAGCAGGCGCCGTACCGTGCCGGGCACGAAGGTGGCGGCGCCCAGCACCAGGGCGGCGATCTCGAACCCCGACGCGACCGGCGGAGGCGCACCCGCCCAGCCGGCGATCAGCGCCACCGCCAGCAGGACCCCGGCCAGCGCGGACAGTCGCAGCTCACGAATCTGCCACAGTCGTGGCGGCTCCTGCGGCTCCGGCGCGGTGCCGGTCGGGCGCGGCTCGGCACCGCAGCATGCGTCGCCCATCACCGGGCTCCTGTCGTCTCGTCCGTCGCCGTCGGGTCCGTCGCCGACGCGCGGGTGCACCCGCTGGGTGCGGGCTCACATTAGTTCAGCGTTCGCTGAATACACAAGGCGGTGTATATTGCGATCATGGAGGCTCTGACACACGGGCAGGTGATGGCACGGTTCGGGCACGCACTGTCCGACCCGACCCGGGCGCGGTTGCTGTTGGCCCTGCGGGAAGGCCCGGGTTATCCGGCCGACCTGGCGGAACTGCTGGGCGTCACCCGGCAGAACCTGTCCAACCACCTGGCCTGTCTGCGGGGATGCGGGCTGGTGGTCGCGGTCCCCGAGGGCCGGCGCAGCCGCTACGAGTTGGCCGACCGGCGGTTGGCGCACGCCTTGGGCGACCTGCTGGGGCTGGTGCTCACCGTCGACCCGCAGGCCTGCCCGGACGCGGAGACGGGCTGCTGCTAGCGGGGCTCCGCGCCGTCCCGCACGGGCCTCCGCGCCGGTGGGTCAGCAATCGTGGTGGCCGGGTGGCGCAGCCGCCATCAGGTCGGGCGCTCCGATGACCGAGAGAAGCTGGAGTTTCTCGTGGCTCTCCGTGCCGGGGACGGCGGTGTAGACGAGCAGGCGGTGCGACTGCACGGGGTCGAGCAGGGCCTGGCAGGTGAGTTCGAGCTCGCCGATCTCGGGGTGGACGAAGCGTTTGACGGTGTCGTGCCGGACGCCGATCTCGTGTTCCTGCCACACGGCGCGGAACTCCTCGCTGCGGTCGAGCAGCAGGTTCTGGAGGTGGGCGGCCCACGAACCGGGTCCCCGGAGGGTGACCACCGTACGCAGCCCGGACGCGAAGACGCGGGAGTGCAGCGCGTGGTCGTCGGGGTGGTACAGCGCCCGGCAGGCCGGGTCGGTGAACCAGCGGTAGCCGATGCTGCGGGCCGGCCCGGTGTAGCGGGTGAGGTCACCGGTCAGCGCGACGCCGAGCGGGGTCTGCCGCAGCGTCTCACCCAGCTCGGTGACGACCTCGGCCGGTGTGTCGGCGAGCCGGTCGAGGATGCGCAGCAGGCCCGGACTGATGTGCTCACTGATCGCCCCCCTGGTGGGCGGATTGTGGCCGGCGAGCCGGAACAGGTGGTCGCGCTCGTCCAGCGACAGGTGCAGACCCTGCGCGATCGAGGCGATCATCTGCTCGGACGGGTGCGGTCCGCGCTCGCGCTCCAACCGGCTGTAGTAGTCCGTGGAGATGTGGCACAGCAGGGCGACTTCCTCGCGACGCAGACCGGTGGTCCGGCGGCGCTGCCCGCGCGGTAGGCCGACGTCCTCGGGCTGCAGCGACTCCCGGCGGCGGCGCAGGAACTCGGCGAGCCCGGCCCGATCGATCATGTCTGCCTCCTGTGCCGCGTGGTGGCCCTGACCCCGTTCTACCGCTGCCGGTGAGGGACAACCAGGGATCGGTGATCCCCCCTTCCCGCGACCGGGTCCGCTCAACCTGTGATCGACAGACCGTGGATGTTCCGCCGATCCTGGGGCAGCCTGGGACCGCCGCCCGACACGACGGTGGCACCGACGGTGAGTGATGGGGAGTCGCAGATGGCACACCGGCAGCCGGACGACGCAGCGCATGGCGCGGGGGTGCGCTGAGCCGTGTCGTTCTTCCTCGAGTTCGTGCGCAACCCCCTGACCGTCGGCGCGGTCGCGCCGAGTTCGCCCGCGTTGGCCGAGGTGGCCACGGCCGCGGTGCCGCGGACGGGCGCTCCCACCGTTGTCGAGCTCGGGCCCGGCACCGGCGCGTTCACCGAACTCATCCAGCGACGCCTGGCGGGCGGCGGCCGGCACATCGCCGTCGAGGTCAACGCGCGGTTCGCGCAACGGCTGGCGGCCCGCCATCCGTCCGTCGAGGTGGTGAACGCGGACGCCACCGTCCTGCGGGACGTGCTGGCGCACCGCGGCGTCGGCCCGGTCGACGTCATCGTCAGCGGTCTGCCCTGGGCGGCGTTCGACCACCAGCTCCAGCACGAGATCCTGTCGGAGGCGGTCGCGGTCCTGCAGCCCGGCGGCGTCCTCACGACGTTCGCCTACGTCCACGCGCGGTACGCCCCGCCGGCCCGGCGGCTGCTGCGGTCGTTGCGTTCCCGGTTCGAGGAGGTCGTGATCAGCCGGACCGTCTGGAGCAACCTGCCGCCCGCCCTGGTGTACGTCTGCCGCCGCCCGATCGTGGTCGGCGACGGTGACCCGGTGGCGGACCGGGGTCGTGACGGTGCGGGCGCCCGGGGTCCGCTGGCGATCGGTGCGGCGTGACCGGGGCGACGTCACCGGTGGTGACGCCGGCACCGCCGGGTGACGGTGGGAAGCCGTGACCCGGCGCGCGGCACCGGCCGCGCCGCGTACGGTTCCTGACATGGCCCCGCAGGAGACCCCGGTCATCGACCTGGACACCCCACCGGCCGCCACGGCACCGCCGCCACGGGGGCACCGTCACCGGCGTGCCGCCCTGGTGCTCGTGACCGTCGCGGGGCTGGGCCTGCTCGGGGGAGAACCGCGACGGCCACCGCCGGTCGGTCCCGCCGTGACCTGCGAGCCGCCCCCCGCCCGGGTGGTCGGCAGGGTGTCCGCCACGCCGGGAGCCGCCCGGGTGACGGTCGTGGTCGACGCCGCCTCCGGCAGCGTCCTGTGCCTGCACCGGTCCCCGGCGCGCTGACCCGGGTCGCCGGTCGCAGAGGCGGCCGGTCGCCGGCCCGGCGCACCACCCTGGTCGAGGCGGTGCGCCGGTGACGCCGGTGGCGGTGCGGCTCCGGGATCCCGGCCGCCGCCGCGCCCGTCAGAGGAGCAGGTAGCCGAGCACACCCTCGGGCCGCTGGCCCTCGCAGTTCGGGTCGTTGGAGTCGAAGTGCTCCCCGTTGCTGCGGACGAGGCACCGGTAGAACGCCCGGTGGGGGGCTGCCGGCGGAGCGGTGTACGCGTAGCCGATCAGCCCGAGGGAATACCGTCCCTCGCAGTCGAACTGGGGGGAGGTGAACCGGTCGGATCCCTTCGTGCACTGAAAGAGCGGGTGGGTGCCGGCCGCCCAGCTGGTGTGGATCTGCCCGAGGACGAACTCGGCCTGGTAGCCGCCGCCGGGGTGGAAGACCGAGGTCATGTGGTCGTTCCTCGGCCACCAGTACCGGGTGAGCGGCGCGGTGTCGGCGAGGAGCAGGCGGTCCGGTGATCCGGTGCCCGAACCGCTGTCGGTGACGGCGTGCGGCTGGCTGACGCCTCGCGCCCCTGCCATGGCCGTCGCCGGTGCCGCGACTCCGGTCGTCATGACGGTCGTCGCGATCACCGCCACGACAAGTCCAGCCATACGTCGTCCACGTGCCCGAAGAGAACCCATGGTCGTCAATTCTTCGGAAAAACATGATGACTGTCAATGAGTCTGCACTTTTGCGTCAATTGTTAAGACGGTTCTTGTGTCGTCTCCGGGATGAGGGATGACGACCGACCTGGTGCCGTCACCGGCCGTCGTGCGGTGCGTCCTGGCCTGCGATCCCGTGGACCGACACGTACCGTTCCGACCCGCGTCCCTTCGTCGCATGTCCCACCGGTTCCCGGTGGAACGAGCGGACTGCAGGTCTCGATGATGGTGACGCCGGACGGCTTCAGCCGCGAGGCGGCCAGCTCCACCGTGCGGAGCTGCCGTTCCTGCGTGCCCACGAGATACAGCGTTCTGATCGGATTCGCAGCCGATCGAGGCCTCCTTCCGGAGGTGACTACCAGCAATCCTCACCGGGGGCGTACGCCACGCGCCGCAAACGCCCGTGCCGTTCCTGCTTCGTAGGGTGTACACCGGCCGGCGGACGGCAAATTCCCCTTTCGTTCCTAGCATCAGAGGAATGCGAATCAACCGTCGTCGTCTGCTGCAACTGACTGGCCTGTCGGCGCTCGGGATCCCGCTGGCCGCTGTCTCCGCCGGCTGCTCGTCCGACGTCACCGGCAGCGTGCTCAAGAGCAAGGCGGACGTGCCCGACCCGTTCCGCGTCGCGCTGACGCTGCCGCCGGTGCTCAAGCCGGTGCGCCGCACCGATTCGGCCGACTACTACGAGATCACCGCCCGCGCCGCGTCGGTGGGGATCCTGCCCAACCTGCGTACCCCGATCTGGGGCTACAACGGCTCGTTTCCCGGCCCGACGATCGTCTCGCGCAGCGGCCGGCGCACCGTGATCCGACACACGAACCGGCTGCCCGTGCCGCTCGTCGTGCACCTGCACGGTGGCCGCACCCCGCCGGCCGACGACGGCTACCCCCTCGACCTCGTCATCCCCGAGGGGGGCAGCGCCGGCGGCGGGCCCCACGCGGGGCACGGCGACACCAGCACCGGGTCGAGGGAGTACGACTACCCGTTGGAGCAGCGTGCCTCCACGCTCTGGTACCACGACCACCGGATGGACTTCACCGGCCCGCAGGTGTGGCGGGGCCTGGCCGGCTTCCATCTCGTCCACGACGACGAGGAGGAGAGCCTGCCGCTCCCGTCCGGTGACCGGGACGTGCCGCTGATGATCTGCGACCGGTCGTTCGACCGGGACGGCTCCCTGATGTACCCGTCGGTGGACGACTCGTTGATGGGCGACCACGGCGTCGACAACGACTACCACGAGGGCGTGCTGGGTGACGTCATCCTCGTCAACGGCCGGCCCTGGCCGGTCATGGAGGTGGCGGCGGCGCGGTACCGGCTGCGGTTGCTCAACGCCTCCAACGCCCGGCGCTACGAGTTGGCGCTGGACCCGGCGCCCGACGGGCCGTCCTTCGTGCAGATCGGCAGCGACGGCGGCCTGCTCGGCGCGCCCCGCTCGCTGGACACGCTGCCCATCGCCCAGTCGGAGCGGTACGACGTCGTCGTCGACTTCGGGAAGTTCAAGCCCGGCACCACCGTCGACCTGGTCAACCGGATCGACGACGGCAAACTCGGCAAGGTGATGCGGTTCGCCGTCACCGAGACGGTACGCGACGAGTCACGGATCCCCGACCGGCTGTCGGACATGTCGGAGTTCGACGCGCTCGACCCCGCCGACGCGGTGGCCACCCGCAAGATCGCCTTCGGTCGGGGCGGCAAGCAGAACGGCCACGAGACCTGGGTGATCAACGGCAAGCTCTTCTCACCGGACTTCTCGGTGGCGGAGCCGAAGCTCGGCACCAGCGAGATCTGGGAGTTCAACACCGACGCGCACCACCCGGTCCACGTACACCTGGTGCACTTCAAGATCCTCGGTCGGTCCGGGACGGGGGGTCCGGCGCTGCTGCCCACCGACGGTGGCTGGAAGGACACCGTGGACCTGCGCGGCGGCGAGAACGTCCGGGTGCTCGCCCGGTTCGGCCCCTACAAGGGGAAGTACGTCATGCACTGCCACAACCTCGAACACGAGGACATGGCGATGATGGCCAACTTCGTGGTCCGCTGACAGCAGGTGCCGCCGGTCGGTGTCCGACCGGCGGCACCGCACCCCGGCCCTACGCCCCCACCGCGTGCACACCCCCGTCGACGTGCACGATCTCGCCGGTCGTGGCCGGGAACCACTCCGACAGCAGCGCCACGCAGGCCCGCGCCGCCGGCCCGGTGTCCGTCACGTCCCACTCCAGGCACGCCCGGTCCTTCCATACCGCCTCGAAGTCACCGAACCCGGGGATGTTCCGCGCGGCCACCGTCCGCAGGGGGCCCGCCGCCACGAGGTTGACCCGGATGCCGCGCGGCCCCAGGTCCCGGGCGAGGTACCGCGCGCACGACTCCAGGCCGGCCTTGGCCACGCCCATCCAGTCGTACCCGGGCCAGGCCACCGTGGCGTCGAAGGTGAGCCCCACGACCGCGCCGCCGGCGCCCATCAGCGGCAACGCCGCCGTGGTCACCGAGGCGAGCGAGTACGTCGAGACGTGCACCGTCCGGGCCACGTCCTCCCAGCCGGTCCGGAGGAACCGCCCGCCCAGCGCCTCCTTCGGCGCGAAGCCGACGGCGTGGACGACGCCGTCGAGGCCGTCGACGTACCGGCGCACCCGGTCGGCGAGGCCCGCCAGGTGCGCGGGGTCGGTGACGTCCAGTTCCAGCACGGGTGGCGTCCCCGGCAGCCGGGCGGCGATCCGTTCCACCAGGCCCATCCGGCCGTACCCGGTCAGCAGGACCTGCGCGCCCTCGGCGATGGCCACCTGGGCGGTGCGGAACGCGATCGACGACTCGGTCAGGACACCGGTCACCAACAGGCGCTTGCCGTGCAGCATCGACATGGTGCCTCCCCTGGGTCGGCCCCAGGTCTACCAACCCGGGCTGGTGCGGCGGCACGAGACGCGGTCGGATCCGCCTCGCGGGGTGGTCGAGGGCGACTGGTGGGCCTTTGTCCGGTACGCCGTCCTGCCCCTAGCCTGGGTCACGCGGGCATTCCCGCTTCTCGATGCAGTCGGCCACGGCCACCCGAGGTCCCGCGCGGTGGCCGTGGCCGGTCGTGGCGTACGTCGCTGAGAAGGAGAAACCGATGCGGGTGGACGAGACCGGGGTGCTGATCGTGGGCGGCGGGCTGGCCGGACTCGCGACGGCCGCCTTCCTGGCGCACTGGGGAGCGTCCCCGGTGCTGGTGGAGCGACACGAGACGACGTCGAGGCACCCGCGGGCGCGCGGGGTGAACGCCCGGACCATGGAGCTGTTCGACGTGCTGGGGATCTCCGGCCGGGTGCGGGGGACACCGTCCGGGCGGGCGCTGGCCGGCAACCGGGGCATCCGGGCGATGGAGAGCCTGGCCGGCCAGGACATCGGCGAGTTGCACGCACCGTACTTCGTGGACACCGACGTGGACATCTCCGACCTGAGCCCGGCCCGGTGGTGCCTGTGCGACCAGGACGAACTGGAGCCGGTGCTGCGCGATCGGGCGGTGGAGCTGGGCGCGGACGTCCGGTTCGCCACCGAGCTGGTCGACGTGACGGTCGACGACTCCGGGGTGCTGGCCGAGGTGCTCGACCGGGCCACCGGGGAGCGGCGGCTGATCCGGGCCCGCTACCTCGTCGCCGCCGACGGGCCGCAGAGCCCCCTGCGACAGCGGTGGGGGGTCGGCACCGAGGGCGAGGGCACCCTCGCCACCTACCTCAACATCCACTTTCGGGCGGACCTCGCGGCGCCGCTGGGCGACCGGCGGTTCATCCTCTCGTACGTCGTCAACCCCGATCTCATGGGCGCGCTGGTGCCGGTCGACAACGCCGACAACTGGCTGCTGCACGTCATGTACGACCCGGCGAGCGGGCAGAGCCCCCGGGACTTCCCCGAGCAGCGGTGCGTGGCGTTGGTCCGCTCGGCGGCCGGCATCGCCGACCTGGACGTCAAGATCCAGAGCGTGCTGCCCTGGGAGGCGGCCGGACGGTGGGCGACGCGGCTGCGGCGGGGGCCGGTGTTCTTCGTCGGGGACGCCGCGCACGTGATGCCTCCGACCGGGGCCCTCGGCTCCAACACCGGGATCCAGGACGCCGTGAACCTCGCCTGGAAGCTCGCCGGGGTGCTGCGTGGGGTCGCCGGCGCGGAGCTGCTGGACTCGTACGAGTCGGAACGGCTGCCGGTGGCCCGCGCCACGGTGCAGCAGGCGGTGCTGCGGTCCCGGGACCGGCCGGTCCTGCTCGGTGAGGAGTTCGAGGGCTCGGCGGAGATCCTGCCGGACCGGGTCGTCCACTTCGGCCAGCGGTACCGCTCGACGGCGGTGGTCGGCGGGGACACCGCCGCCGTCCCGGCCGACGCGGACCCGGTCTGGGTGGACCACTGCGACGGTACGCCGGGCACCCGGGCCCCCCACGCGCCGGTACGCCTCGACGGCCGGCCGGCCTCCGTGCTGTCGTTGTTCGGCGCGGGCTGGACCGTCGTGCTCGGCGCGGAGGCCGCGGTCGACGACACCGTGGCGGCCGTCGCGGCGGATCTGGACCTGCCGGTGACCGTCCACCGCATCGGCGCCGACGTGCTGCTGGACGACCCGGTGGGCTCGCAGCCGTACGCCGACGCGCAGCTCGTGCTGCTGGTCCGGCCGGACGGCCACGTCGCGTGGCGGGCGGCGGCCGACGCCCTGCCCGACCCGGGGCAGGCCCTGCGCGACGCTCTGACCGGGGTGCTGTCCCGGGGCGGGTCCCGATGAGGCTGCACCTGCTGCGGCTGGGCACGATCGCCGGTCTCGACGCGCCCGTGCCGGGGTACCTGGTCCGCGCCGACGACGGCACGAACCTGCTGGTCGACACCGGGCCGCCGGTCGACGCCCCGGACCCGGCCGGTGTGCTGACGGTCGCCCCGCACGAGCGGGTGGACCGGGTACTCGACGGGCTCGGCCTCCGGCCGGCGGACATCCACGTGGTGGTCTGCACCCATCTCGATCCGGACCACGCCGGCAACCACGCCCTCTTCCCCGACGCCGAGTTCGTGGTGCAGCGCCGGCACCACGAGGCCGCGCTGGCCGGCAGGATCGACCGGATCGCCCGGACCCGACCCCGCTGGGACGTGCCCGGAGCGCGGTACCGCCTGGTCGACGGGGACACTACCCTGCTGCCCGGCGTCGAGCTGGTCGAGACGTCCGGGCACGTACCCGGTCACCAGTCCGTCCTGGTCCGGTTGCCCGGTGACGGGCCGGTGCTGCTGGCCGGGGACGCGATCCCGATGGGCATCGCGGCGGACCCGCAGGAGCGGCCGATCCTGCCGTTCGACCTGCACGAGGAGGACACCCGGCGCAGCACCGCCCGGCTCGTGGCCCTGGCCGGGGCGGAGGGCGCGCTGCTGGTCTTCGGGCACGACCCCGTGCAGTGGCCGGCCCTGCGGACGGGGACAGCCGGCTACCGCTGAGCCGGCACGGTACCCGCCCGGAGGGCTCGCCCCCCGGGCGGTGCCGCGTGCGCCCACCCGGATCGGGGCGCGGTGGACCGGGCCGGGAGCGTCGGCCCCCGGCCCGGCCCGGTCGAGGCGGTCAGGGGATCTCGACCACCTGGGCCGCGTAGACCATGCCCGACCCGAACCCGATCAGCAGCGCCAGGTCGCCGCTGGTGACCTCGTTCTGGCGCAGCAGCCGGTCCATCGCGAGCGGGATCGACGCCGCCGACGTGTTGCCGCTCTCCCGGATGTCGGTCGCGACGACGACGTCGTCGCCCAGCTCCAGCGCCGTCGCCACCGCCTGGCTGATGAGCAGGTTGGCCTGATGGGGGATGAAGGCGGACAGGTCCCGCGCGGTGACGCCCGCGGCGTCCATGGCGGCCCGGGCGATCGGGGCCAGCTCACTCGTGGCCCAGCGGAACACCCGCCAGCCGGACATGCCCAGCACCGGCCAGGCCCGCTCCGGATCCCGCTGCAGCTCGGGCAGCCAGTAGCCGGTCATCCCGACGGCGGCGGCCCGGGACCCGTCGGAGCCCCAGACGACCGGCCCGATCCCGGCCTGTCTCCCGGGACCCACCACCACCGCGCCGGCACCGTCGGCGAAGAGGAAGGCGGTGCTCGGGTCGGAGCGGTCGAGGATGTCCGAGATGCGTTCCGCGCCGAGCACCAGGGTGTAGCGGCTGCTGCCGGCGGCGACCAGGTCGTGCCCGAGGGCGAGGGCGTGGCAGAACCCGGCGCAGGCGGCGGAGACGTCGAAGCCGGCGGCGGTGCGGCGGCCGATCTGGTACGCGACCATCGAGCCCAGCGACGGCATCTGGGTGAGGTGCGTGGTCGTCGCGGCGACCACGCAGTCGATCTCGGCCACGTCGATGCCGGCGGCGGCGGCGGCCTTCTGCGCCGCGGTCACCGACATGCGGACCAGGGTCTCCTCGTCGGTGGCGAACCGGCGTTGCCGGATGCCGGACCGGGACTCTATCCACGCCGCGGACCGACCGACCTGCGGGGCGATCTCCTCGTTGTCGACCACGGTGCTCGGGCGGTAGACGCCGAGGCCGAGCATCCGGGCGGTGACCGGGGCGGAGTTCCGGCGAAGTGCTACAGGCATGGAATGTGCACCTTCCTCCGAGGGGGACGTGAACGACCGGCGACCGGCCGCCGAGGTGGCGGGACGGTCACCAGGCGACCGGCAGGGCCCGCAGGGCGCGGATCATCGAGCTGGCGCCCCAGTCGAGCTCGGTCGGCGGTACGGCCAGCCGCAGGCTGGGGAAGCGGCGGGTGAGGCCGCTGATCGCGGTTTCGAGCTCGATCCGGGCCAGTCGGGCGCCCAGGCAGTGGTGGATGCCGTGGCCGAAGGCGAGGTGCCGGTTGTGCTCGCGGTCGAGGCGGAACCGGTCGGCGTCGGCGAAGACCGAGCCGTCGCGGTTGGCCGACGAGGTGGCCGGGATGACCGCCTCTCCGGCGCGTACGGTCACTCCGGAGAGCTCGACGTCGGTCACGGCGACCCGGATGGTGCCGCCACTGGCGGCGGCCGGCGTGTGCCGCAGCAGTTCCTCGACGGCGACCGGCACCAGTTCGGGCCGGTCGTGCAGGAGCTGGACGGTGCCCGGGTGGCGCAGCAGGGTGAGCGTCCCGTTGGCGACGCCCGCCGCCACCGTGTGGTAGCCGGCGGTGAGCAGCGTGGAGCCGAAGGTCAGCAGCTCGTCACGGGTGAGCCGGTCGTCCTGGTCGTGCGCGGTGACCAGGACGCTGAACAGGTCGTCGCCCGGCTCCCGGCGCTTCTGCTCGACGAGGGTGCCGAGGTAGGCCGAGAGCGCGTCCCGGGCGGCGGCCACCTCGTCGGCCGCGCCCGGTCGGAGCAGGAGGGTGCTGTCGGTCCAGCGGCGGAAGTCGTCGCGTCGGTCGTGCGGGACGCCGAGCAGCTCGCAGATCACCGCCATCGGCAGGGGCGTCGCGTACGCCCGCACCAGGTCGACGGGCCCGCCGGTGTGCGCCATGGCGGTCAGGAGCCGGTCCACGGTGGCCTCGATCGTCGGGCGCAGCGCCTCCACGCGCCCGGTGGCGAAGGCCGGTGCCACCAGGCGTCGCAGGCGGGTGTGCTCCGGTGCGTCGAGTGACATGATCGACGCGCGGTCCGGCGGAACCGGCCGCAGGCGGGGGGCGCCGGGACGCGCGGCGGCGGCCCGGCTGAAGCGGTGGTCACCGAGCACGGTCCGGACGTCGTCGTAGCGGGTGGCGAGCCAGGCGGTGTCGCCGGTGGGCAGCGACACCCTGGCCAAAGTCCGCTCGGCACGGAGTCGGGCGAACTCTGGCGGCGGCTCGAGCAGGTCTGGCGTGGGGAAGGGGAACGGCAGATGGACGTCCCGGTCCGCCGGGTGCGGTGACTTCATGGATGACCGTCCCTGTCGGCGAGGATCTCGGTGGGCCCCGGCGTGGCGTGGGGGCCGGCCTCATCCTCACTGCGAGGGATCGAGCTGCGGTCGACGACCGCTGGTGCCGACGGGCTCGGGCCGAGGGTCAGTAGCTGGCCAGTTCCCTCAGCGGCGCGTCCGCCAGGATGGCCTGCTGGGCGTGCTGGAGCTGGTGGGAGGGCTCCAGGCCGACCTCTTCGCGCAGGATGCGCCGGACGTCCCGGTAGACGGCCAGTGCGTCGGTCCGTCGACCGGTGGCGTGCAGGGCGATCATGAGCTGACGGTGGAGCCACTCGTTGAGCGGATGCAGTGCCGTCAGGGCACGCAGCTCCCCGACCAGTTCCCGGTACCTGCCGAGCCGGAAGTCGGCCTGAATGCGCAGCTCCAGCGCCGTCAGCCGGGTCTCCTCGAGCCAGGCGATGTGCGCCGCCAGCCGGGGGCCCGGCTCGACGTCGGCGAGGGCGGCCCCGCGCCAGAGGGACAGCCCGGAATGGAGCATCGTGCTCGCGGTGGCCGGATCGTCGTCGTCGAGTGCGGCCCGGCCGCTCCGAACCAGGTGATCGAAGCGGGTCGCGTCGAGCTGGTCGCAGGTCGTGTTGATGACGTATCCGGGTGGGCGGGTCATCAGGATGTCCCGGTTCTCGCCACCGCGCTCGGAACAGAGGATCTTTCGCAATTGATAGATGTAGGTCTGGAGGGTGGCCTGGGCGCTGCGCGGCATTTCTCCCCGCCAGAGCTCCGTGGCGAGGGTCTCGGTAGGAATGACCCGGTTGGATTGCAGCAGGAGCAGGGCGAGTAGTTCACGCAACTTCGGCGCGCTCGGTGTGCAGTCACGGTCGCCCTTGATTACCTCGAGTGAGCCGAGGATTTTGAAATCAGTCACTAGTCTCCCCCGATACTAGGCTGGACATCGATGAATGTAGCACCGTGCGGTGGTGGTGTCACTCCCCACTGCGTATTCCCGTGGATCCTTCTGGAGTATCTTGATCTAAGCGCTACACCCATAGGCTTACTTCAAATGATCTAATTCCGCTCCCCACTCGGCGCTGCCGTCGCATCGGGTTCCCGGGTGGCGGGCCCGCCCCGTGCTGAACTGCCCAACCCTCCGAGGTGTGGCCCGTCGCAGGTTGGCCGGCACGCGATTCTTCGACCGGGGCTCGGTCGGGGCCTGTTCCGGTGCGCCCCGTCGACGTGGCGGCGGATGTCGGGTGGCGGGGGAGCGCCGGAATTAGGCCTTTTGGTGGCCCGAGCGGATGTCTTGGTATATTTGTCGCACTCTCCGGATGGGTTGTGTGCGTGTTGCCGGCGCGTTGGCTGTCGCATGTCGGACACGGGGTGACTGGTGGCGCGGCGATTCGGTCGCGCCGTCGGTCGGGATCCGTCCGGAGTAACGCGACTACTTCGGAAGATGTACGTGGATGGATTATTGCTTTAGCGGGCCGAGATCGTATCAATATGTAGTCCGAGATGCTCCGCCTGTTCGCCGGCGCGGTGTCCGCCCCGACAGGCAATCGCCATTCCGCAGGGGGGTGCCCCTGCAGCCGATACGGAGGTCGCCGGCAAGTGGCCGAGCCCGGAGCAGAATACAGCCGCCGGTCCAGTGTCTATTGGTTGACCGACCGAGGCGCCCGTGAGCGGGACCTCGTCGGCGACGAGATGGCGTGCCTCAGTGGACTCGCCGACGAACTCCCGGTGCCGCCGGCGTTCTGCATGACCGCGCTGTCGCCGTACGACCTGCTCGCGGGGGAACTCGACGAACTGTGGGCGCTGCTGACCACCGCGTACGCGCGGATGCAGACGATCGCCGGCCAGTCCGAGCCGCGGCTGGTGGTGCGCCGCTCCCGCTGCGACCTGTCCCCGGTCGCCGGCATGCCGCCCACCTTCCTGAACATCGTCGGCCTCGACGGGCTCGCCGCCGCCGTCCACGAGGTGCTCGCCTGGCCCGCCCCGACCCGCAGCACCGACCCGAGGCTGCCGCCGGAGGCGCTCGGCGGCCGGGGCCGCTCGGCCGTCCTGGTGCAACTGCTGGTCCCGGCCGAGGCCGCCGTACGGGTCGGCCCCCGGCCGCGGGACCCGCTCGCCGCCACCCCGACGTCGACGACCGGAACCGGGTCGGCGGCGCCGGTCCGTGCCGCCCCGGTCGACCACGCGGTGATCTCGGTGCGGGCGACCTGGGGCCTCGGTGAGGGCATCGCCGACGGGGCCACCCCGGCGGACGTCCACCTCTTCGACCACGACCTCCGCCTGCTGCACCACGAGGTCGCCGACAAGGAGTGGATGACCGTGCTGGCCGACGGCGGCGTGGACAACGTCCGGGTGCCCACGCGGCTGCGCCGGGCGGGCAGCCTCGACCTGCGCGACGCGCGCCGGGCGGCGACGCTCTACCTGCGGGCCCGGCAGCGTCTCGGCCGCGACGTGTGGCTGAACGTCGCCGCCGCCGACGGGGACCTGACGGCCGTCGCCTGCACGGAGGCGGACTGACGGCCGTCGGCCGCCGGGTCAGGCCAGGTGGCGACCCAGTCGCCGGGCTCCCAGCGCCACCATCGTCGCGACCAGTGCCACCAGGAGGCCCAGCCCCGCGAAGTACCCCGTCTGGGGTACGACGTCCGCCAACCGCGCCACCTGGCCGCCGATCGCGACGCCGAGCGCGGCGAACAGCCACCAGACGCCCATCAGCTGACCCACCAGGGCCGGCGGAGCCACCTGCGACAGGGCACTCAGGCCGGTGGGCGCCAGCGCGAGTTCACCGCAGACCTGGAGCAGGTAGACCAGGACCAGCCACCAGACCGTCACCAGGACACCGTCGGCGGCCCGCTGGGCGGCGACCGCCATGACCAGGAAGCTCGCGCACATCAGGGCCAGCCCGGCGGCGAACTTCGCCGGCACGCCGATCCGCCGGTCGGTACGCACCCAGAGCCAGGCGAACAACGGCGCGAGCAGCAGGATGAAGCCCGGGTGCAGCGACTGCAGCCAGCTCGCCGGGAACTCGAAGCCGAGGACGTCGCGGTCGGTCTGGCGCTCGGCGAAGAGGTTCAGCAGCGAGCCGCCCTGGTCGTACGGCAGCCAGAACACCGCCGAGGCGAGCAGCAGCCACCGGAACGCCCGCAGCCGCCGCCGGTCCGCCGCGTCGAGCGTCGGACTGCGCAGGATCGCCCGGTACGTCAGCACCGGCACCACGAGCGCGGCCACGCCGATCACGGCCAGCACGTGCTCGATCGTGAACGTACCGGCGGCCACGTCGACCGCGACCAGCAGCGCGGCCACCACCACGGCGACCGTCACCCACCGGGCGACCCGGCGGCGCAGCTCGGGCGGCGCGGGGTCGGTCGGCGCGGCACCGAGGTCACCGAAGTGGCGCGAGCCGAGCACGTACTGGACGAGCCCGACGGTCATCCCGACAGCCGCCGCGCCGAAGCCCAGGTGCCAGTTGATCCGTTCGCCCAGCAGGCCGGTGACGACCGGCGCGAGCAGGGCGCTGACCTGGATGCTCATGTAGAAGACCGACCAGGCGGCGTCGCGCTTGCCGGTCTCGCCCCGGTAGAGGTGGCTCACCATCGAGCCCATCGACGGCTTGATCAGCCCCGTGCCGGCCGCGATCAGCGGCAGCCCCAGGACGACGCCGGTGGTGGTGGGGATCGCCATGCTGTAGTGCCCGGCCGCGATCAGCAGCGCGCCCAGCAGGATCGCCCGGCGTGCGCCCAGCAGCCGGTCGCAGACCCATCCACCGGGCAGCGCGGCCAGGAACACCGTCGACATGTAGAGCCCGAACACCGCGGCGGCCTGACCCGCCGGCACCCCCAGGCCGCCCCGCTCGGTCGGCGCCACCAGGTAGAGGAACAGGATGGCCCGCATCCCGTAGAAGCTGAACCGCTCCCACATGTCGACCATGAAC
This sequence comes from Micromonospora rosaria, assembly GCF_001567585.1. GTDB lineage: Bacteria > Actinomycetota > Actinomycetes > Mycobacteriales > Micromonosporaceae > Micromonospora > Micromonospora rosaria. Next base: position 99,160 of record NZ_LRQV01000002.1, on the reverse strand, counting down.
AGCGTGCCGAACCACCGGGGCTGACCGAAGAACGTCCGGCCCGGCGTACCCGCGGCCGGTGGCGGCGTGCCGGTGACCGGTGGTGCCGGGGCGGTGGCCGCGCGGTCCGGGGCGGCGGCCGGGTGGCCCGGGGCGAGCGCGCCGGAGCCGGACCGGTCGGCGGTCACCGGGGTCCCTCGGGCAGCGGTGTGCGGGGTCCCGGCGCCCACCGGCCGGTGACGTGCTCGACGACGACCGCGGCGTCGGCGTCCCCGTCGCCCCGCCGGGCCACCTCGGCGAACCGCCCGGCCGCCGCCGCGGTCACCGGCAGGTCGACCCCGAGCCCGGCGGCCTCGGACAGGGCGAGGGCGAGATCCTTGCCCATCAGCGTGCTGCGGAACGCCGCCGGGGTGTAGCTGCGCTGCCGCATGATCTGCGCGCGGAAGCTCATCACCAGCGAGCTGAAGCCGCTCTCGGCGACGGCGGTCAGCAGCATGTCGCGGTCCAGGCCGGCCCCGACCCCGTACGCCACGCCCTCGGCGAGCGAGGTGACCTGCGCGCCGAGCAGCAGGTTGAAGACCAGTTTCAGGGTGGCGCCGGCACCCGTGTCGCCGACGTGCAGCACCTGGTGACCGAGTACGTCGAGCACGTCGCGTACCGCCTCGACGTGCGCGGCGGGTCCGCCGGCGAAGACGCGCAGCGCCCCCGCGCGGGCCTGCTCGGGGTTGCCGAGGACGCACGCCTCGACCCGGGTGACGCCGTGCCCGGCCAACCGCGCGGTCACCTCCCGCGACCAGGTCGGGGAGACGGTGGAGGTGTCGACCAGCCACGTTCCGGCGCGCAGGGCCGGCAGGGTCCGCGTCAACAGGACGTCGCGCTGCGCCGGCTCGTCGGCGAGGCTCACCACCACCACGTCGGCCCCGGCGACCGCCTCGGCCGGTGTCGCGGCGAGCCGGGCGCCGGCCGCCACCACCGCCGCCGCCCGGGCCGGGGTGCGGTTCCAGACCACCAGCGGCAGGTCGTTGTCGAGCAGGTTCCCCGCCATCGCCGAGCCCATCGTGCCCAGCCCGAGGAAGGCGTACGACCGGGCGCTCACGCGCGTCCCGCCGCGGACTGCCGGTACCGCTCGATCGGGATGTCGGCCATCAGCTCCGCCGGGACGCTGAGCTGCTGGATGGAGCGCATGGTGCTGTTCTCGAAGTAGTGCAGGAAGCCCTCGACCGTGCTCGTGTCGCGGGCCTCGGCGAGGTACGGTGCGAGCCGCTCCTCGGCGGTGTGCACGCCGGCCTGCCCCGCCATGTGCCTCGCCACGTCGGACAGGTGGCCCTCGTACTGGATGACGCGGACCATGGTGTCGTCCTTGATGAAGAGTCCAGTGGCGAGGATGATCCCCACCTCGTCACCGTCGTCGTCGTGCAGGATCGGGGAGTCCGCCCGCTGGAAGTCGGCGAAGATCGCGGCGATCTCGTCCTCGTGGCCGGGCTTGACCTTGTAGGTGATGGCGGCGAAGGGCATGGTTCCTCCTCAGGGTCCGAAGCGGACGGGTGCTCAGATGCCGCCGTCGACCGGGATGGTCGCTCCGGTGACGTAGCGGGACAGGTCGGAGGCGAGGAAGAGCACCACGTCGGCGACCTCCTCCGGCTGTGCCAGCCGGCCGAGCGCGACCATCGCGCTGAACCGCTCGTACAGCTCCTCCGGGAGCCCGGCCTGGGGCTCGGTCTCGACGATTCCCGGCGCCACCTGGTTGACCCGGATCCGCCGCCCGCCCAGCTCCTTGGCCAGCGAGCGGGTCAGGCCGAGCACCCCGCCCTTGGCCGCGCCGTAGTGGGCCCGCAGCGGTACGCCCCGGGCCGCGGCGGCACCGCCGATGTTGACGACGCTGCCCCCGTCGGCCAGCAGCGGCAGCGCCGCCCGGGTCACCAGGAACAGTGAGGTCAGGTTGGCGTCGAGCAGGTGGTGCCACTCCTCGGGCGTCATGCTCTGGAACGGGTCCATCCCGTCGATGCCGGCGTTGTTGACCAGGATCTCCAGCCCGCCGAGCGACGTGCGGACCTCCTGCGCGAGCCGGGCGACCTCGTCGGCGTCGGTGACGTCGGCCCGGACCACCACGTGCCCGTCGCCGTGCCGCTTCAGCTCGTCGGTCAGCGCGGCGGCGGCCTCGTCGTCGGCTCGGTAGCAGGCGGCCACGGTGGCACCGGCCCGGGCCAGGCCGAGGCTGATGCTGCGACCGATGCCCCGGGTCCCCCCGGTCACGAGGGCCCGGCGGCCACTCAGGTTGAGGTGCATGTCTTCTCCTCGGGTCAGGGCTGGACGAAGAGGACCGTGACCAGGCCGAGCAGGAAGGCCGCCAGGGCCAGCGAGGTCCGCAGCAGGTGCAGCCGTCCCCACACCGGGCGGGGGTCCACCCAGTCCGGGCCGGGCACGGTCTCCGCCGGCAGCGACTTCACGCTCCGGTTCAGGGGCACGTTGCCGAGGTGGGAGACGCCGGCGACCGCCGCCATCAGGACCGCGCCCAGGCCGAAGGCCACCCGGCTCGGCACCGGGTCGACCACGACGGCGAGGGCGAGCAGCGCCGCCACCGTGGTCAGCACCACGATCGGCATGGTCGGGTCCCAGTTGCGGCCGAGCAGCCGGTGCGCCTGCACGTAGCGGTCCACCGGCATGGCGCGCAGCGCCGGCACCATGCTCAACGCCACCGCGAACAGCACGCCGGCGGTGGTCCCGCTGCCCAGCAGCGCGACGAAGGTCAGGACGTCGGTGGCCATGGCAGAACCTCCGGTCGACTCCGGTCAGGTCGCAGCGACGGTGCCACGGGCGGCTAGAAGGCGGATCGAGGACGACTCGACGGGCACCGGCGGTCGTCGAGCGAGGCTCGACAGCGCTCCGAGCGGGCTTTGCCAGCCTGCGTCACAGGCCGCGCGGCGGCTCGACGAGAGGAGCCCTGATGCACCGGACCCTGATCGTGGCTCGGCTGGAGCCGGAGAACGCGGCGGACGTGGCGGCGATCTTCGCGGAGTCCGACGCCACCGAACTGCCGGAGCTGATCGGCGTCCGGAGCCGGACGCTGTTCACGTTCCACGGACTCTACTTCCACCTGGTCGAGGCGGACGAGGACAGCACGCCACGGCTCTACCAGGCCCGGGAACACCCCCTGTTCCAGGACGTGAACACCAAGCTCGCCAAGTACATGAGCCCGTACCACCCGTCCTGGCGGGAGCCGAAGGACTCGATGGCCGAGCGGTTCTACGAGTGGGAGCGGGACTGAGTCCCGGCGACCCTGACGAAGAAGGAGACACGCTGTGTCCGCTCCGATGATCCGCAAGGTCTCGCTGTGCGACACCCCGGCCGACCACCGCCGGGGCGGCACCATCAACCTGCTGCTGAGCCCCCGCTCGGTGGGCGCCACCTCCGGCTTCATGGGTGTGGGCCGCCTCGAACCCGGCGAGTACGTGATCGAGCACTACCACCCGTACTCCGAGGAGTTCGTCTACGTCGTCGAGGGCGAGCTGCACGTGCGGGCCGAGTCGCAGGAGCTGACGCTGCGCGCCGACGACAGCCTGCTGATCCCGGTCGGCGTACGGCACCGGTTCGAGAACCGCGGCGACGTGCCGGCCCGGGTGGTCTTCCACAACGGCCCGCTGGCGCCCCGCCCGGACCTCGGGCACGTCGACGTCGAGGAGCCGCTGACCGAGGGCCCACCCCCGCAGGTCGGCGGGCCGGTGCGGGAAACCGGGGGCGTGCGGTGAGCACCCGCCGCGCGGTGGTCACCGGGATGGGGGTCGTCGCGCCCGGCGAGCCGGGCAGCAAGGCCTTCTGGGACATGATGACCTCCGGCCGGACCGCGACCCGCCCGATCTCGCTGTTCGACGCGGCCGGGTTCCGCTGCCGCATCGCCGCCGAGTGCGACTTCGATCCGGCGCTGTCCGGGCTGACCCCGCAGGAGATCCGGCGGATGGACCGCGCCGCGCAGTTCGCCGTGGTGGCGGCCCGCGAGGCGCTGGCCGACAGCGGCCTCGGCGATGGCGAGGTCGACCCGGACCGGGTCGCGGTCGCGATCGGCAACGCGGTCGGCAACACCACCAAGATGGAGCAGGAGTACGTCGTCGTCAGCGACGGCGGCCGGCGCTGGCTGACCGACTGGACGTACGCGGTGCCGCACAGCTACCAGTTCATGGTGCCCAGCTCGGTGGCGACCGAGGTGGCCTGGCTGGTGGGCGCGGAGGGACCGGCCACCGTGGTCTCCACCGGGTGCACCTCCGGCCTGGACGCGCTGGGGCACGCCATGCAGCTCATCGCCGAGGGCACCGCCGACGTGGTGATCGCCGGTGCGACCGAGGCGCCGGTGTCGCCGATCACCGTGGCCTGCTTCGACGCGTTGAAGGCGACCACACCGAACAACGCCGACCCGGCCGGGGCCTGCCGCCCGTTCGACCGTGACCGCGACGGCATCGTGCTCGGTGAGGGCTCGGCGGTGTTCGTCGTCGAGGAGGCCGGCCACGCCCGTCGCCGCGAGGCCCGCGTCCACGCCGACCTCGTCGGGTACGCCAGCCGCGCCAACGCGTACCACATGACCGGTCTGAAGGCCGACGGCCGCGAGATGGCCGAGGCGATCCGCGCGGCGCTGCGGCAGGCGCGGATCACCCCGGCGGAGGTGGACTACGTCAACGCGCACGGCTCGGGTACCCGGCAGAACGACCGGCACGAGACGGCGGCGGTGAAGGCCAGCCTCGGCGGGCACGCGTACCGGGTGCCGATGAGCTCCATCAAGTCGATGGTCGGGCACTCGCTGGGCGCGATCGGTTCCATCGAGATCGCCGCGAGCATCCTCGCCATCACCCACGACGTCGTGCCGCCGACGGCGAACCTGCACCACCGGGATCCGGAGTGCGACCTGGACTACGTGCCGGTGCACGCCCGGGAGCACCCCGTCGACGTGGTGCTCAGCGTCGGCAGCGGGTTCGGTGGCTTCCAGACGGCGGTGCTGGTGGCCGCGCCGGGGCGGGTGGCGGCATGACCACGGCCACGGTCACCGGCATCGGTGTCGCCGCGCCCACCGGGGTCGGGTTGGCGGCGTACTGGTCGGCCACCGTGGCCGGCAAGGGCGCCATCGACGTGATCGGGGCGTACGACGCGAGCGGCTATCCGAGCCGGCTCGCCGGTGAGGTGCGCGACCTCGACGCGGTGGAGCGCGTCCCGAAGAAGCTGCGACCGCAGACCGACCACATGACCCACATGGCGCTGGTCGCCGCCGAGGAGGCTCTCGCCGACGCGGGCATCGACCCGCTGGCCTGGCCCGAGTACGAGATGGGGGTGATCACCGCCAACTCCGCCGGTGGCACCGTCTTCGGGCAGCGCGAGCTGCAGAAGCTGTGGACCAGGGGTCCGCTGCACGTCAGCGCGTACATGTCGGTGGCCTGGTTCTACGCCGCGACCACCGGGCAGCTCTCGATCCGGCACCAGATGCGCGGACCCTGCGGGGTGCTCGCGGCCGACCAGGCCGGCGGGCTCGACGCGCTCGGCCAGGCGCGGCGCGTCCTGCGCGGCGGCACCCGCATGGTGCTGGCCGGCGGGACGGACGCGCCGATGTCCCCGGCCGGCCTGACCGCCCAGATCGCCACCCGGCTGCTCAGCCGCAGCGACGACCCGGCCCGGGCGTACCTGCCGTTCGACAGCGCCGCGGGCGGCTTCGTGCCGGCCGAGGGCGGCGCGATGATGACCGTCGAGGACGCCGCCGCCGCGCGTGGGCGTGGGGTGCGGGGCTACGGGGTCATCGCCGGGTACGCCGCGACCTTCGACCCGCCGCCCGGCTCCGCCCGGCCGCCCGCGCTGGGCCGCGCGATCGTGCGGGCGCTGGCCGACGCCGGCGTCCGCCCGGACGAGGTCGACGTGGTCCTCGCCGACGCGGCGGGCGTGCCCGCGCTGGACCGGGCGGAGGCCGACGCGCTGCGTGGCGTGTTCGGCCCGCGTGGTGTGCCGGTGACCGCGCCCAAGACCACGACCGGCCGGATGTACGCCGGCGCCGGCCCGCTCGACGTGGTCACGGCGCTGCTGGCCATCCGCGACGGCGTCATCCCGCCGACCGTCAACGTCGCCGAACCGGCGCCGGAGTACCAGCTCGACCTGGTCTGCGGCGCCGCCCGGCCGGCCCGGCTGGCGACCGCCCTGGTGCTGGCCCGGGGCCACGGCGGCTTCAACTCCGCGGTCGTCGTCCGCGGCCCGGACCGCTGACCAGCACACCGTCCGAATCACCCGACACCCTGGGGAGGGGTCATGAGTCAGTTCACCTTCGACGACCTGTTGGGCATCCTGCGCGCCGTCGACGACCAGAGCGGCGGCGACGTCACCGAGGAGTCGCTCGACGCTCCGTACGAGGACCTGGAGTTCGACTCGCTCGCGGTGCTGGAGATCGCCACGCACATCCAGCAGAAGCTCGGCATGTCCATCCCGGACGAGGCGGTCGAGGAGATGCGCACGCCCAGGGCGACTCTCGACTACGTCAACCGGCGTCTGGCGGCGGTGTGACATGGCGGGCCGCACGGACAACCGGGTCGTGATCGCGGCTCCGCTGGACCTGGTCTGGGACATGACCAACGACCTGGAGTCGTGGCCGACGCTGTTCGGCGAGTACCGCAGCGTGGAGATCCTGGAGCGGGAGGGCGACCGGGTCCGCTTCCGCCTGACCATGCACCCGGAGCCGGACGGCACGGTCTGGAGCTGGGTCTCCGAGCGCCGCGCCGACCGGGCGTCGCGGACCGTGCACGCCAAGCGGATCGAGACCGGGCCGCTGCTGGAGTTCATGCACCTGTTCTGGGAGTACCGCGAGGTGCCCGGCGGGACCGAGCTGCGCTGGATCCAGCAGTTCCAAATGAAGCCGGACGCGCCGGTCGACAACGCCGGCGCCCAGCGGCACCTCGACGCGCAGACCGCGAAGGAGATGCGGCGGATCAAGGAGATCGTGGAGCGGGCGGCGGCGGAGACGCCGGCGACCGGCGCCCCGGCCTGACGGGGGTGGGTGACCGTTGTCCGAGGTGCTCGCGGTGGTGGCGGTGGTCGGCAGCGGTCTCACCGCCGGGGTGCTGGTGTCCACCATGCTCGGGATCATCCCGTTCATGCGGACCCTTCCCCCGGACCGCTACGTCGCCGCGCACCGCTACCTGTGGAGCCGCTACGACCCGTTCATGCCGATCTGCTTCGGCCTGAGCGTCCTGGCCGACCTGGTGCTCGCCGTCCGCGTCACCGACCCCACCGTCCGCACGCCGGTCGTCCTCGCCACCGTGTGCCTGGCCGCGGTGATGGTCATCTCCGTCACCCGGCAGGTGCCGATCAACCGGTGGGTGCGCGACCTCGACCCGGCGGCGCTGCCGCTCGACTGGGCCGAGGTCGACCCGCGCCGACGCTGGCGGAACTGGAACCTCGCCCGCACCGTGCTGGCCTGTGCCGGCTTCGGGCTCAACGTCGTGGTCCTCACGGCGATGCCGTGACCCGCTCGACAACCACTGAGAGGAAGTCATGACCGGTCTACTTGCCGGCAAAAACGTGATCGTCACCGGGGGAAGCCGGGGGATCGGGCGGGGCGTCGTGCTCGGCCTGGCCCGCGCCGGTGCCACCGTCGTCACCTGCTACCGCACCGAGGGCGAGCACGTCGAGACCCTGCGTCGCGAGCTGAAGGACCTCGGCGGTGACCACCGGCTGGTACGCGCCGACGTCACCGAGGTCGCCGACGTGGAGCGGCTGGTGGCGGAGGCCCGGGACACCGGGCGTCCGCTGCACGGGCTGGTGCACAACGCCGGGGTGATCAGCCACGTGCCGTTCGCCGACCTGACCCCGCAGGAGTGGCACCGGGTGGTGGACACCAGCCTCACCGCCGCGTTCCTCGTGCTGAACAAGGCGCTGCCGCTGATGGGTGAGGGTTCCTCGGTCGTCGCCGTCGGCTCCCGTGTGGCGACGGTGGGCATCCCGCTGCGCGCCCACTACACCGCCGCCAAGGCCGGCCTGGTCGGCTTCATGCGGTCGCTCACCAAGGAACTCAGCCCACGCGGTATCCGGGTCAACGTGGTCGCCCCCGGGATGATCGAGACCGAGGAGGCCGAGAAGCTCTCCCCCGAGCAACGCCAGGCGTACGCCCAGCGCTACGCCCAGATCATCGCGATGGGCCGGTTCGGCCGGCCGGAGGACGTCGCCGACGCGGTGGCGTTCCTCCTGAGCGACCGGGCCGCCTACATCACCGGCGAGACCCTCAACGTGGACGGAGGCATCTGACGTGGGCACCTTCCGGGTGATGCTGCGGGCCGAGATCAGGCCCGGCATGGAGAACGACTTCGAGCAGGCGTGGTTGTCCGTCGGGCGGAGGGTCACCGACCACCCGGCCAACCTCGGGCAGTGGCTGTGCCGCAGTGAGACGGAAGCGCACGTCTACTACATCTTCAGCGACTGGACCGACGAGCCGAGCTTCCGCGAGTTCGAGCGCAGCGACCAGCACGTCGAGCACCGGATGACGCTGCACCCGTACCGCTCGGGCGGCGCGATGAGCACCATGACGGTGCGCCACGCGCTGACCGGTACCGAGGCGGCGACCCGGTGACCGGGCGGGCCCGGGTGATCGTCTACCTGCGCGCGCCGCAGGAGGGTCCGGGGGCGATCGAGAAGGCGTACCACGAGATCAGCGGCCGGCTGGCGGCGACGCCCGGGCTCCTGCGCAACGAGCTGATGCGCTCGACCCTCGACCCGGGTGGCTTCGCCGTGCTGTCCGAGTGGTCCAGCCTGGCCGACTTCCGCGCCTGGGAGGAGGGGGCCGCGCACCGCAACGCCACCTCGCCGCTGCGGCCGTACCAGGACCGCGACGGGGCGCGGCACTACGGCATCTACGAGATCGTCGCCGCGTACTGAGAGGGGTGGCCCGTGAAGCCGACCCGGATCCTGCACGCCCTGGTACGCGCCGGCGCGGCCTCGCTCCGGTGGGTGTGGGAGAGCCTGTGCGTGTACGGCAGGTCGATCGAGTTGGCCGCCGGGGTCACCCCGTACCGCCACCGCGGACCGCCCCCGACGCATCCGGAACGGCCGGCGGGCCACATCCCGCCGACGCCGGTGGAGCGGCGGTTGTGGTCCCAACTGGACGACCGGGCAGACAAGGGGGAGAGATGACTGCGCTGCTGACCGACGCGGCGAGTTGGAGACGGTGTGGCAGCTGCGCCGAGCTGATCTACCAGCGGCGGTTCCTGCGCAACCTGCGGGTGTGCCCGCACTGCGCGCACCACGAGCGGCTGGACGCGCCGGCCCGGCTGGCGCAGCTGCTCGACCCCGGTTCCGCCGAGCCGCTGCCGGCCGGCGCCGCCACCGTCGTGGACCCCCTGGACTTCGTCGACGACCAGCCGTACCCGCACCGGCTCAAGGCGAGCGCCGACCGGACCGGGTTGGACGAGGCGGTGGTCTGTGTCCGGGGCCGGATCGAGGACCAGCCCGTGGTCGTGGCCGCGATGGACTTCCGGTTCATGGGTGGCAGCCTGGGCGTGGCGGTGGGGGAGCGGATCACCGCCGCGGCCGGGGTGGCGCTGCGCGAGCGGGTGCCGTTGCTGGTCGTCACCGCCTCCGGCGGCGCGCGGATGCAGGAGGGCGCGCTGTCGCTGATGCAGATGGCGAAGACCAGCCAGGCGATGGCCGCCCTCGACGAGGCGGGGATCCTCACGCTCTCGGTGGCCACCGATCCGACGTACGGCGGCGTGGCGGCCTCGTTCGCCTCCCTCGCCGACGTGATCATCGCCGAGCCTGGCGTCCGGATGGGTTTCGCGGGCCGGCGGGTGATCGCCCAGACCATCCGGCAGGAGCTGCCGGCCGACTTCCAGAGCGCGGAGTTCCTGCTGGAGCACGGTCTGATCGACCTGGTGACGCCCCGCGCCGCGCTGCGGGGAGTGCTCGGCCAGCTGCTGCGCGCCGGCCGGCGGTGGCCGGGGCCCCCGCCCGTGGCGCCCGCCGACCGGGTGCTCGTCACCGACGCCGCCGCGCTGCCGGAGCGCCGCGCCTGGGATTCGGTGCAGCTCGCCCGGCACGTGGACCGGCCCACCACGCTGGACTACGCCGCGCACCTGCTCGACTGGTTCGTCGAGCTGCGGGGCGACCGGATGGGCCGGGACTGCCGGGCGATCGTGGGCGGCATCGGTCTGCTCGACGGCCGCCCGGTGCTGCTGATCGGCCAGCAGAAGGGTCACACGACCCGGGAGCTGGTCGACCGGAACTTCGGCATGCCCAGCCCCGAGGGCTACCGCAAGGCGGCCCGCCTGATGCGCCTCGCCGCCAAGGTGGGGATGCCGGTGGTGACGTTCGTCGACACGCCCGGCGCGTACCCGGGGATGGCGGCGGAGCAGCACGGCCAGGCGGCGGCCATCGCGGAGAACCTGCGGCTGATGTCCGGCCTCCCGGTGCCGGTGGTGTCGGTGGTGACCGGGGAGGGCGGCAGCGGCGGCGCCCTCGCCATCGGCGTCGCGGACCGGGTTCTGGCCTGCGAGAACGCGGTCTACTCGGTGATCAGTCCGGAGGGGTGCGCCGCCATCCTCTGGCGGGACCCGGCCGCCGCGCCGACCGCCGCCGAGGCGTTGCGGCTCACCGCCCGTGAGCTGCTGCGGCTGGGCATCGTCGACGGGGTGGTCCCGGAGCCCGCCGGTGGCAGCCAGCGCGACCACGTGGCGGCCGGGGAGTCGGTCCGGGCGGCGTTGGCGGAGGTGCTCGCCGACCTGGCCCCCCTGGCCGGGCAGGAGCTGATCCGGTCCCGGCGCCAGCGCTATCTCGCTTTCGGCAGGGAGGACGTCGGTGACAGCGCAGCATGAACGACGCGGGGTCCGCGACCCACGGGACGCCCTGGAGGCGGTCGCGCTGAGCGCGATCGAGCTGGCCCGCCGGGCCAGCGCCCGGCCGCGCCGGATCAGCGTCCGACACGGGGACACCAGCGTGGAGATCGAGTGGGAGGCGGGCGAGGGCGGCCCGGCGGCCCCCGCCCCGGCGGACCCGGCGGTCGGTGCCGACGGCGACGCGGCGAGCGGCCACGAGGTCGTCCGCTCGCCCGTGGTCGGCACCTTCTACCGGGCGCCCGAGCCCGGCATGAAGCCCTTCGTCGAGGTCGGCGACGCTGTCGAGCGGGGCCAGCAGGTCGGGATCGTGGAGGCGATGAAGCTGATGAACGGGATCCAGTCCGAGGTGACCGGCCGGGTCGTGGAGATCCTGGTCGCCGACGCGACCCCGGTCGAGTACGGGCAGCCGCTGATCGTCGTGGCGCCCCTGGACGTGGCCGTGGATCGGGGGGAGTGATGTTCAAGAAGGTCCTCATCGCCAACCGGGGCGAGATCGCGCTGCGGGTGGCGCGTACCTGCCGGGAACTCGGCATCGCCACCGTGGCGGTGCACTCCACGGTGGACCGGGACTCGGCGGTGGTCCGCTTCGCCGACGAGGCCGTCCAGATCGGGCCGGCCGCGGCCCGGCGTACGTATCTCAACGCCGGCGCCATCGTGGAGGCGGCCCTGCAGACCGGGGCGGACGCGATCCATCCCGGGTACGGCTTCCTGTCCGAGGACCCGGACATCGCCGACATCTGTGCCGAGCACGGCATCACCTTCGTGGGGCCGGGGCCGGAGGTGATGGCCCAGCTCGGCGACAAGGCGACCGCCCGGGCGCTGATGGCGTCGGCGGGGCTGCCGGTGCTGCCCGGGTCGCCCCGGACCCTGGACAGCCTGGACGGGGCCACCGAGGTGGCCGACCGGATCGGCTACCCGCTCATCATCAAGGCGGCGGCCGGGGGCGGTGGTCGCGGCATGACCGTGGTACGGGCCCGGCGTGACTTCCGGGCCGCGTACCGGAGCACCCGCGCCGCCGCCCAGGCGGCCTTCGGTGACGGCCGGGTCTACGTCGAGCGTTATCTGGAGCAGGCCCGGCACATCGAGGTCCAGGTGTTGTGCGACAACCACGGCAACGCCATCTACCTCGGCGAGCGGGACTGTTCCATCCAGCGACGGCACCAGAAGCTGGTCGAGGAGACCCCGGCGGTGGCCCTGCCGCCGGGGCTCGCGGGGCAGATGGGGGAGGCGTCCGTCGCCGGCTGCCGTGCGGTCGGCTTCACCGGCGCGGGGACGTTCGAGTTCCTGGTCGACGGCGACGGCTCCTTCTACCTCATGGAGATCAACTGTCGGATCCAGGTCGAGCACCCGGTCACCGAGATGATCACGGGGATCGACATCGTCCGGGAACAGTTGCGGGTGGCCGCCGGTGGCCGGCTGCCCTTCACCCAGGCCGATGTCGCGCCCCGGGGCGCCGCGATCGAGTGCCGGGTCATCACCGAGCACCCGGAGCGGGGCTTCCTGCCCACCCCCGGTCTGCTCACCGAGTTCGAGCCGCCCGGCGGGCCGTTCGTCCGGGTGGACACGCACGGCCGGGCCGGCTACCGGGTGACGCCGGACTACGACTCGCTGCTGGCGAAGGTGGTCACCTGGGGCGCCGACCGGGACGAGGCCATCGCGCGGATGGACCGGGCGCTCGGGGAGTTCCGCGTCGCCGGACCGGGCGTGCACACCACCATCGACTTCCTGCGCCGCGTCCTGGCCAACCCCGAGTTCCGGACCGGCACCCACACCACGGGGACGCTGGACACGATGCTGGCGGGCTGACCGCACGTCGAAGGGGGCCGCGCCGGAAACGGCGCGGCCCCCTTCGACGGCACGCTAGAGCGTGCTGAACCAGTCCCGCCACTTCATCGCGAAGAAGGTGTTGCCCGAGACCTTGAGCTTGCCGGTCATGAACGCCTGCGGGCCGGCCAGCTTCCCCGTGGTCATCTGGAGGAAGTCCGGCAGCGCCACGCCGATCTTCACCTTGTGCTCCGCCGGGATCCCCTTCCCGATCCGGCATTCTCCGTGGTCGATCTCGACGTGGTAGTGCTTCGCGCCCTCGGGCGTGCTGATTTCGTACAGGAACGTGCCCTGCTGCTTGCGGGTCTTCTCCGCCTTGAAGGTGCTCGGCGTCAGCTCGAAGACCAGGTCGAGGACACCGTCGATGCCCTCGGGCTGCTTCGCGATCTGCTCGACCAGGTCGTCGCCGCTGGTGGAGTCGATCACCGGTCGCAACTCTTCGAAACGGTTCTGTGCGTCACTCATCAGCGCCTCCTGCTGGCATGGCCACGTGAGGCGAGATTGGCAGCCGGCGCTAGGAGCGCACTAGAAAAATGCTGGGTCGCCCCCGTTGAGCCGGTCTCGATTCCGCCCCTAGCGCGGATTGCCAGCATGTGGCCGTCGGAGCCGACGCAGGGAGGCACGGAGATGGCATTGGTGAACCGGAGGGCCCTCGCGGCCATCACGTCGGTCGTCACACTGGCGCTCGCCGTACCCGGCGTCGCGGCGGTCACCGCCGGTGCCCCACCGGGGGCGCCGTCGCTGACCGGTGGCGCCGACCCGGCGGAACGGCTGCGCGAGATGTCGTCGTTCACCGGCCGGTGGCGGTGCACCGGCCGGGACTCCACCCCGGAGGGTACGTCGTACCCGGTCGTCGCCGACGCGACCGTCGACTGGGCCGCCGACGGCAGTTGGCTGCGCTTCGACCTGGCGGAGCGGCGTACGGCGGAGAACCCGGAGCCGCTGTCCGGCACCTGGCTGTGGGGGTACGAGACCACCGACAAGCGGTTCAGCGCGTTCTTCTTCGACAGCCTCGGCAACCGGACCGAGCAGTACGCCCCCGGCTGGCGCGGCGACGAGCTGCTCTTCGAGGGGCGGATCGTCGGCCCGGGGTTCGAGGCGCCGTACCGCGACGTGGTGACCCGCACCGGCGACACCGGCTTCACGGTCAGCGGTCAGGGCCACCTGGCCGGTCAGTGGATCACCTTCCAGGAGCTGGAGTGCCGGGGCTGAGCCGACGGCACGCCGCACCCCCCACCCACCCCGTAACGAGACCAAGGAGCGTGCACGCATGTGCGGTATCGCCGGCTGGATCGATTTCGAGCGTGACCTGTCCCGGGAGGGTGCGGTCGCCGAAGCCATGAACGAGGCGCTGGCCTGTCGGGGCCCCGACGGCCGGGGCGTGTGGGTGGACCGGCACGCGGTGCTCGGCCACACCCGCAACGCGGTCATCGACATCCCCGGTGGCGGCCAGCCGATGGCCGTCGAGTCCGACGGCCGGACCGTGGCCGCGATCTCCTACAGCGGGGAGATCTACAACTACCGCGAGCTGAAGAAGGAGCTGGAGTCGTACGGGCACCGGTTCCGCTCGAACTGCGACACCGAGGTGGCGCTGCGCGCGTACCTGCAGTGGGGGCTGGCCAGCGCCGAGCACCTGGTCGGCATGTTCGCCTTCGGCGTCTGGGATCCGCGTGAGCAGCGCCTGGTCCTGATCCGCGACCACATGGGCATCAAGCCGCTGCACTTCGCCCGGGTCGCCGAGGGCGTGGTCTTCGGCTCCGAGCCGAAGGCGTTGTTCGCCTCCGGCCGGATCAGCCCGGCGGTCAACGCCGACGGCCTGCGCGAGTTGTTCTGCCAGTCGAAGACGCCGGGCGTGTCGGTCTTCACGGGGGTGCAGGAGGTCAAGCCCGGCCACGTCGTGGTGATCACCCGGGGCGGCCTGACGGAGCACTGCTACTGGCGGATCGAGTCCCGGCCGCACACCGACGACCTGGCCACCACCGTCTCCACCATCCGGGAGCTGCTGACGGAGTCCGTCGCCTCGCAACTGGTGGCCGACGTGCCGGTGGGCATCCTGCTCTCCGGCGGCTTGGACTCCAGCGTCATCACGGCGCTGGCCGAGCGGGACCGCCGGCGGCGGGGCGCCGACCCGCTGCCCACCTTCTCGCTGGACTTCGCCGGCTACACCGAGAACTTCCAGCCCGACGAGGTGCGCGACACCCCGGACGGCCCGTACGCGTGGGAGATGGCCCGCCACGCGGGGACCGAGCACCGGGAGATCCTGCTGGACCCGGGGACCATGATGGACCCGGAGGTCCGCCGGACCACGATGCGCTGCCAGGACCTGCCCACCCCGATGGGGGACGGCGACGCCTCGATCTACCTGGTCTCCCGGGAGGTGCGCAAGCGGGCCACGGTGGTGCTGTCCGGGGAGACCGCCGACGAGGTCTTCGGCGGCTTCAACTGGGTGCACAGCCCGCAGCTCGTCTACGCCGAGACGTTCCCGTGGGTGGCGATCGGCCAGCTCGTCGACCCGACCTGGCCGGGGCTCGGCGCCGGACTGCTCGACAAGGGGCTGTTGGCCAAGCTGGACATCGCGGGCGCCACCGCCGACCGGTACCGCGACGCCCTCGCCGAGGTGCCGCACCTGCCGGGTGAGCAGGGGCACGAGCGCCGGATGCGGGAGCTGCTGCACCTGCACCTGACCCGGTGGCTGCCGGTCCTGTTCGACCGCACCGACCGGCTGGCGATGGCGGCGGCGCTGGAGATCCGTGTCCCGTTCTGTGACCACCGGCTGATCGACTACGTGTTCAACACCCCGTGGGCGATGAAGAGCTTCGACGGCCGGGAGAAGAGCCTGCTGCGCGCCGCCGCCGGGGACCTGGTGCCGCGGTCCGTCCTGGAGCGGCGCAAGAGCCCGTACCCGGTCACCCAGGACCCCCGGTACGCGCGGCTGCTGTGCGCCGAGTTCGACCGGCTGCTCGCCGACCGCGACGCCCCCGTGGCGCCGCTGTTCGACGCCGCCGCCGCCCGGCAGGTGACCGCCGACCCGGACGAGCTGGCCACCGGCATGGGTGCCTGGGTGCAGCGCGGCAACGTCGAGATGATCCTCCAGCTCGACGCGTGGCTGCGCGACTACGACGTCCGGGTCTCCCTGTGAGGCCGGCGGAGGTGGGGAGGGCACCGTGACCGCGCCGCCGACCGACCTCGACGACCTGCTCGCCGCGACCGAGCGGGACGGCATCGAGTTCGTCCTGATGATGTTCGTCAACCTGTCCGGTAAGCCGTGCGCCAAGCTCACCCCGGTGGCCGTCCTGCCCGAGCTGGCCCGGACCGGGATCGGCTTCGCCGGTCACGCCGCCGGTGAGCTGGGCCAGTCGGCGGCCGACCCGGACGTGGTGGCGATGCCCGACCCCCGGTCGTACGCGCCGATGCCGTGGCAGCCCGGACTGGCGGTGCTGCAGTGCGACCTCTGGGTCGAGGGCGCGCCGTGGCCGTACTCGCCGCGGGTCATCCTGCGGCGGGAGACCGAACGGCTGCGCCGGCGCGGCCAGGTGCTGAAGGTGGGGGCGGAGCCCGAGTACTTCCTGCTGGAGCGCGACCCCGGCGGAGGGCTGCGGGTGGCCGACCCGCTCGACGACGGTCACTCGCCCTGCTACGACGCCCGCGCCGCGACCCGGGCGTACGGGCACCTGACCGAGGTGAGCCGGACGCTGGACCACCTCGGGTGGGGCAACTACTCCAACGACCACGAGGACGCCCACGGCCAGTTCGAGCACAACTTCGGCTACGCCGACGCGCTGACCACGGCCGACCGGGTGGTGCTGTTCCGGTACCTGGTGCACACGCTCGCCCAGCGGGCCGGTCGGATCGCCACCTTCATGCCCAAGCCGTTCGCGCACCTGACCGGCAACGGGCTGCACCTGCACCTGAGCCTGTGGAGCACCGACGGCGACGAGCTGTTCGCCCCGGGGCCCGACGACGCGGCGGGCCTGTCCGGTCTGGGCAGCCGGTTCGTCGCCGGCATCCTGGCGCACGCGCCCGGGCTGATGGCCCTCACCTGCCCGACGGTGAACTCCTACAAGCGGCTCGGGGCCGGGTCGGCGACCGCCAGCGGGGCGAGCTGGGCCCCCGGCTACGCGAGCTGGGGCGGCAACAACCGCACCCAGATGCTGCGGGTACCGGCGGACGGGCGGGTGGAGGTCCGCTGCGTCGACGGCGCCGCCAACCCGTACCTGGCCCTGGCCGGGCTGCTCGCCGCCGGCCTGGACGGCATCGACCGGCACCTCGATCCCGGCCCGCCCAACACCGACGACCTGGAGCGGGGCACCGCCACCCGGGGCGCGGCCCGGCTGCCGCAGACCCTCCTGCACGCGGTCGACGAACTCGCCGTGGACGGGGTGCTGCGGCAGGGCCTCGGCAAGGTCCCCGGTGGCGAGTACGTCGACTACTACGTCGCCGTCAAGCGGGCGGAGTTCGCCGACTACCACGCTCAGGTCACCGACTGGGAGCTCAGTCGGTACCTGACCGGGTGCTGACGTGACGGTCCTCGTGGTCGGGGCCGGCCCGGCCGGTCTGGCGCTCGCCGCCGGGCTGGCCGGGCACGGCGTCCGGTGCCGGGTCGTCGACCGGCGGCCGTCCGCGCCCGCCGGAACCGGCTGCCCGAACGTGTGGCCGCGTACCCAGCGGGCGCTGCACCTGCTCGGTGTCGACGTCGAGGAGCTGCGCCGGTCGGCCCGGTCGTTCACGCACAAGGTGTGGCAGCCGCACGACGACCCGATCACCATCGACATCCGGGAGGACACCGACGACGGCCCCTGGCGGGTGCCGTTCACCGTCGACCAGGAGATCCTGGTGGCCGCGCTCCTGCGACGGCTGGCGGAGCACGGTGTCGAGGTGGAGTGGGGCCGGGACGTCGAGGCGTTGCGCCCCGGGGGCGGCGGGGTCCGCGTCCGGTGGCGGCACGGCGGGGTGGCCGGCTCCGCACCCGTCGACTGGGTGGTGGGCGCGGACGGCGCGGAGAGCACCGTCCGGGCCGCCGCCGGCGTCGGCTGGGAGGTGACCCCCTTCGACCAGGTCGACTGGGTGCAGCGCGACGTGGTGGTACGGGCGCCCCGACCGCTCGACCCGCACACCGAGTACATCTTCCACGCCCCGCGTACCCATCTCGGGCTGGTGCCGCTGCCCGGGGGCCGGCACCGGCTGTTCCTCGCCGCCCCGGCGGACGGCGGCGGGGCGCCGGAGCGGCTCGCGGACCCGGACCGGCTGGCCGCCCTGCTCCGGGACGTCTCCGGGGCGGCGTACGAGGTGCGGGCCGCCGGCCCGGCGTGGTCGGTGCGGCCCCGCGCGGCCCTCGCGGAGACCTTCCGCCGGGGCCGCTGCCTGCTCCTCGGTGAGGCCGCCCGGGTCTTTCCGCTCCCGGTGCAGGCCATGAACACCGGCGTGCAGGACGCCGCGAACCTGGCCTGGAAACTCGCCGCCGTGGCGTCCGGGCGGGCCGACGAGGGCCTCCTGGACACCTACACCGCCGAACGGCGGGAGGTGGCGGCCGGCCTGCTGGCCCGGACCGGCTGGCTGCTCACCAGCAGCCTGGAACCGGAGGCGGTCGAGCTGTTCCGCGCCGGGTACGCCCGTCGGGGCGGACGGCCGCTGGTGCGTACCGAACCGGAGGTGGTCCTGCCACCGGGCCGGCTGGTCGGCGGACCCGGCCCGGCCGGCGCGGAGCTGGCCGGTCGCCCGCTGCCGGACGTGCCGGTGGTCGACCACGCCGGTGCCGAGGTGTCCCTCGCCGCCACCGTCGCCGGCCCGTGGTGGACGGTGCTGGTGCTGGCCGACACCCCGGTCCCGCCCGAGCTGTACCGGCGGCTGCGGTGCCGGCCCGTCGCCCCGGCCGTCCGGGTGCGCGTGGTCGGGCCGTGCGGCGTCGCCACCGGCCCGGAGGACCTGCGGGACCGGTCCGGGCGGGCCCGCCGTCGACTCGGCACCGGACTGCTCGTCGTCCGCCCCGACGGCTATCTCGCCCAGCACTTCACATCGGACGGGGGCGCCGCGGTCGGTGCCTTCCTCACCCGCGCCCTGGGAGGCAGCGATGGACGTTGAACACCACCCGGTCCTCATCGTCGGGGGGAGCCTGGTCGGGCTCTCCACGGCGGTGTTCCTCGCCGACCGGGGCATCCGCCCCCTGCTGGTGGAGCGGCACGCGGACACGTCGCGGTACGCGCGCGCGTGGGGGGTGAACCCGCGCACCATGGAGCTGTACCGGTCGGTCGGCCTGGAGGAGGCGATCCGGCGGGCGCAGCGCCGCCTCGACGGTGCCGCCCGGCGCAGCGGGATCCTGCGGGCGGAGAGCCTGGCGGGGGAGGAGCACGGCTGGTTCGACGCGCCGTACGTGCACGGCGTCTACGAGGACTCCGGCGCGGTCAGCCCCACCGGGTGGGCGCCCTGCCCGCAGGACCGGCTGGAGCCCGTGCTGCGGGCGCGTGCCGGGGCGCTCGGCGCGGACCTGCGCTTCGGCACCGTCCTGACCGGTTTCGACCAGGACGCCGGCGGGGTGACCGCCACCGTCGAGGACCGGTCCACCGGCGTACGCCGGCGGGTGCGGGCGGAGTACCTGGTCGGGTGCGACGGCAACACCAGTGCCGTCCGCGCCCGGCTCGGCGTCGGCACCAGCGGCGTCGGCACGATGGTGCACAACGTCGCCATCCTCTTCGCCGCCGACCTGACCCCGGTGCTGCGCGGCCGGGCGTTCATGCACTGCCAGGTGATGAACGAGGAGGTGACCGGCGTCCTCGGCACCGACGGCGAGCGCTGGCAGTTGGACGCGCTCTACTGGCCGGCCAACGGTGAGCGGTTCGAGGACTTCACCGAGCAGCGGTGCGTGGCCCTGGTCCGCGCGGCGGTCGGCGTACCGGACCTGCCGGTGGAGATCCTCGGTCGGCTCCCGTGGGAGCTGGGCGCCCGGGTGGCGGACACGTTCGCCGTCGGCCGGGTGTTCCTGGCCGGCGACTCCGCCCACGTGCACCCGCCGACCGGCGGGTTCGGGGCCAACACCGGTGTGCAGGACGCGCACAACCTCGCCTGGAAGCTGGCCGCCACGCTCACCGGCGCCGCCGGGCCCGGCCTGCTCGCCAGCTACGACGCCGAACGGCGTTCGGTCGGGTCGTTCACGGTGGACCAGGCCGTGGCGCGGTCGCTGCAACGGTTCCGCAACCCGGCGGTCGCCGACATCGAGGCGGTGCCGATCGTCGACGACCTGACGGTGATGATGGGCTACCGCTACCACTCCGGCGCGGTGGTCGCCGAACCGGACGACCCCGGCCCGCCGGCCACGGTCGGCGACGACTACGAGAACCCGGGCAAGCCGACCGGCCGGCCGGGCACGCGGGCCGCGCACGTGCCCGTCGAGCACGGCGACCGTGAGGTGTCCCTGCTGGACCTGCTCGGCCGGCAGTTCACGCTGCTGCACGCCGACGACGGCCAGGACTGGCGCACGGCGGCGGACCGGGCGGCCACGGCCCTCGGGGTGGCGGTGGCCGTGCTCGGCGTCGGCGTCGACCTGCTCGACCCGGCCGGCGCCTGGCCGGCCGCGTACGGCGTCCACGGCGCGGGCGCGGTGCTGGTCCGTCCGGACGGTTTCATCGGGTGGCGCGGTGCCGATCCGGGCCGGGTCGGCGACGCGCTGCGCCGGATCCTCGACCGGCCGGAGGTGTGAGCGATGAGCTCGATGCAGGTTCCGACCGGGCCGGCGCGGGCCCGGACCGGCCGTGGCGTCGTCGGCTGGGGCGTCGCGGCGCTCGCGCTCGCCGTCGTGCTCTGGGCCACCCAGCGGCAGGTCATCTGGTGGATGGCCGACTGGCGGGTGTACGACGTGGCGGTCCGCGCGGTGCTCGACGGCGACGGGCGGCTCTACGACGTCACCGCGCCGCCGCTGAGCGCCGAGTTGCGGTTCGCGGCCCCGTTCAACTATCCGCCGTTCGCGGCGTTGGTGCTGCTGCCGTTCGCGGTCCTGCCGTGGGACGTCCTCGCGGTGGTGTGGACCGCGCTGAAGCTGGTCGCGTTGGGCCTGGTGGTGGCGCGGTGCCTGGACGCGCTGCGGGTGGACCGGGCCCGGCGGCGCTGGGTGCTGCCGGCGTTCCTGGCGGGGCTGCTCCTGGTCGACCCGGTCTTCACCGACGTGCAGGTGGGCAACATCAACACGTTCCTGCTGGCGCTGGTGGTGCTGGACCTGACCCGGCCGGTCGGTGCCCGGGGCCGGGGCGCGCTGGTGGGCCTGGCCGCCGCCATCAAGATCACGCCGGGCTTCTTCGTGCTCTACCTGCTGGTAACCCGGCAGTACCGGGCCGCCGGCTGGGCGGCGGCCGGGCTCGGCACGGTCGCGGTGGGCGCGGCGGTGCTGCCCCGCGACTCGTGGCGGTACTGGACCGACGTGGTCGTCCGCCCGGAGCGGGTCTTCGCACCGCAGTTCACCCACAACCAGTCGCTGCGCGGGGTGCTCGTCCGGTTGCAGGGCACCGCCGAGCAGAACCTCGGCTGGCTGCTGCTGGCCGTCGTGGTGGGGCTGCTCGGGCTCGCCCTCGCGGTCGGCCTGCACCGCCGGGGCGAGGAGATCGCCGCGATCACCGTCTGCGGGGTGGTCACCGCGCTGGTCTCCCCGTTCTCCTGGAACCACCACTGGATCTGGCTGGTGCCCGGCCTGGTGCTGCTCTGGGTGGTCGCCGCCCGACGCCGGTCGGGGGCGGTGTGGGCGGTCACCGCGGTCGTCACGCTGATCTTCCTCACCCGGCCGTACCTGTTCGCCACGTTCGACCCCATCGACGGCTTCGGGCTCGGGCCGGTGGCCCAGTTGCTCGCCGCCTCGTACGTGCTCACCGGGCTCGCGCTGCTCGCGCTCGCCGAGGGGCACCGCCGCGCGTCGGTGGCGCACCCGGCGGCGTACCGCGCCCCGGTCGACGGAAAGGAAGGTGTCTCCCGATGAGAGTCCTCGTCACCACCCCGCCCGGCCTGGGCCACTCGCTGAGCCTCATCCCGGTGGCCTGGGCCCTGCGGGCCGCCGGGCACGACGTGCTCGTGGCGACCAGCGGCAGCTCCGTACGGGCGGTCGGCCACGCCGGCCTGCCGGTCCTCGACGGCTACCCGGACGGCGACATCGCCGAGGTGTTCACCCTGCACGAGCAGCGGGCCGCCGAGACGGGCTTCGAGCTGTCCCGCTTCGTCGGTGGCCTCTTCGGCGACCTCACCGACCGGATCGCCGACCGGGTCGTGGCGGCTGCCCGGGCGTGGCGTCCTGACCTGGTGATCCGCTCCTCGCTGGAGGAGGCCGGCTCGGTCGCCGCCGCCGTCCTGGGCGTGCCGGTGGTCTGCTACCACTTCGGTCTGCCCGTCCCCGTGGCGCTCCGGGAGGCCACCCGCGCCGCCGCCCGGGTGACCGCCGAGCGGCACGGCGTGTCGGAGTGGCCGGTCCGCCCGGCCCGTGTCCTCGACCCGATGCCGGCCAGCCTCCTCGACGAGGGCATGGAGCTGGACCAGCCCATCCGCTTCATTCCGTACTCCGGCGACGACGCGCCCCGCCCCGGCTGGATGCTGAAGCCGCCGGTGGACCGTCCCCGGGTCTGCGTCACGCTCGGCACCGAGGTGCCCCGCTGGGCGGGACTCGACGTGGTCGAGGAGGTTGTCGCGGCCGCCGCCGACGTCGACGTGGAGCTGCTGCTGGCGTTGGGCGGCGCCCCGGTCGACAGCCTCGGCCCGCTGCCGCCGAACGTGCGCGCGTTCTCCTGGTTCCCGATCGCCGACGTGGCGGCCACCTGCGCCGGCATCGTCCACCACGGTGGCGCGGCCACGGTGCTGACCGCCTGCGCCAACGGCATACCGCAGGTGGTGGTCCCGCACGGCGGCGACCAGTTCCTGGTCGCCCCGCTGCTGGCCAAGCGGGGTCTCGCGGTCGTGCTGGAGACCGGCGGGGTCGACCGGGACAGCGCCGCGGCGGCGCTGCGGCGCCTGGTGGGGGACGCCGCGCTGCGTGCGGCGGCCGGGGAGGTCCGCGACGAGATGGCCGCCGCGCCGGCCCCCACCGACCTGGTGGACCTGCTGGTCGGGGTGGCCCGCGCCTGAGCGGTACACGACCGGGGGTCCGGGGCCGGACGGCTCCCGGACCCCCGGTCGTTCGTGCGGGTCACCGCGTCGGTACGCCACCGGAGGTGGGTCGCGCCGGCAGCAGCCGGATCAGCGGCACGCAGAGCAGGGAGGCGAGGACCTGGTACCAGACGGCGACCGTCACGGCGTCGGCGAAGGTCTCCGCCCGGGCCTCCGCCACCGACCCGGCGACCTGGTCGAGCACGCGGACGGCGGTGCCGGCCGGCACCAGGTCCGGCCGGTCGAACACGTCGAGGCAGGCCGGCGGCGGCAGGAACGAGTTGCGGGTGTCGACCTGTTCCTGCGCGCACCGGTGCAGCAGGCGGGTGACCTCGGCCTGGTCGGCGGTGGCGACCAGTTCGGTGCCGGCGACACCGCTGCGCAGCGCCGGCTCCAGCGGTCGGGCGCGGTCGGCCGCGCCCGCCGAGAGCACGCTGAAGAACACCGCGCCCACCACCGCGATCCCGACGGCGGCGCCGACCTGCATCATCGTGTTGATGATCCCCGACGCCGCGCCCGCCTCCCGGGCCGGTACGCCGGCGATGACGGTGTCCATCAGCACCGGGGTGATCGCGCCGACGCCGAGCGCGGTCACCACCATGGCCGGGCCGACCACCCAGCCGGACACCGCCGGACCGGTCAGGTGCAGGGTGAGGCTCATTCCGGCCATCCCGGTCGCGGTCAGCGCCGCGCCGATCGTCAGCAGCCGCCGGCCGAGCAGCGGGGCGAACCGTACGGCGACCGCCCCGGCGACGACCACCCCGACCGACCACCAGAGCAGGGTCAGGCCGGCCCGCAGCGGCGTGTGGCCCAGGCCCGTCTGGAGGAAGATCACGAAGACGAAGAAGAACGACGAGACCTGCGAGAACAACAGGAACGCCAGGAACAGGCCGCCGGTGAACGCCCGCTGCCGGAACAGCGCCAGGTCCACCAGCGGCGACCGGCCGCGCGCCTTGCGGGCCCGCTCGTGCGCCACGAACGCGCCGAACGCCACCACCGAGGCGGCCATCACCAGGAAGCCGCTGGTCGGCCAGCCGGTCTCGTGGCCCTGCACCAGCGGGTAGAGCAGCAACAGCAGCGCGCCGGTGAGCAGCAGCACCCCCACCACGTCCGGGCGCAGCGGATGCTCGTCGCGGGACTCCGGCAGCAGCAGCGCCGCCGCCACGATGGTCAGCACGCCCACCGGCACGTTGATGAAGAAGATCATCCGCCAGCCCAGGCCGAAGAGGTCCGCGTCCACCAGGATCCCGCCGGCCAGCGGCCCCAGCACGGTGGCGAGGCTGGTGACCGCGCCGTAGAGCATGTACGCGGCCGGGCGCTGGGCCGGTGGCAGCCACACCCGGATGATCGACAGGACCTGCGGAATCATGATCGCCGCAGCGACGCCCTGCACCACGCGGGCGGCGATCAGCGTCTGCGCGGTGGTGGCCAGCCCGCACGCCGCCGAGGCGAGGGTGAACCCGGTGACCCCGGCGAGGAAGACGGTCTTGCGGCCGTACATGTCGCCGAGGCGTCCGCCGACGACGAGCAGGACGGCGAACGCGAGGACGTAGCCGGCGACGATCCACTGCAGGGCCGAGTTGCCGGCGAACAGGTCCCGCTGGATCCGGGGCAGGGCGACGCCGATGATCGTCGCGTCGAGCAGGTCCATGAAGGTCGCCAGGAGCACCACGGCGAGGCCCAGCAGGGTACGGCGGTCGGGTCGGCCGGCGGCGGTGCCGGTGTCGGGTTGGTCCAGGGTCAAGGCCATGACGGGTCCCCCTTGGCTGGTCAGAACGAGCCGGACACGGTGTCGGCGCGGTACGCCGCGAAGTCCGGTTCGGCCGACGCCACGACGTGCCGGACCCACGCGTCGCGCTCGTGGGCGATGGCGACCATCTCCCAGACGCAGGCGGTCGCCGCTGCGCCGGCCGGCGTCCAGGCCGCCGGATCGGCCCACCCGGACAGCCAGGTCCGGGTGTGCAGGATGACGCGGTTGGGGCTCCACCAGCCGACCACCAGGTAGCAGCCGTCGGCGTCCTCGTGGACCACGCTGAACGCCCAGGGGGCCGCCCCGTCGTACGCCTCGGGCAGGCTCGCCTCGACCGCCACCCGGGCCGCCTCGATCACCCGTACGGGAGGGCGGGGCCGGTCCGCCGAGATCCCGTACCGCTTCACCGTCCAGCCACGGACGTCGTCGGCCGGGAGGCTGACGAGTCGCCGCGGCGCATACCGCACTGATACCTCACCCACAGTCACGATATCGAGGCTAGTCAGCGCGGGTGGTTCCCGATAGATGCCTGTTCCGGGGCACCAGCGACGCCCTAGCGAGCGTCGAGTGGGCGTTGCGAGCATGGGTCCGACGGTGACTCAGAGTCACTGATTCTGTCGGCGCTGGCGAGAGTGGTGACCATGCGGGAGTTCAGCAGGACCTCATCGGCCTTCCGGCCGGAGCACGGCATCGACATCGCGCGGTGGCCGATGCCGACCGCCGCGCCGGTCGCGCCGCCCTTCGCCGCGATGTGGTGCGTGGTCCCGCCGTCGTCGGCCAGCCGGCCGGACGCGCACCCCGAGGTGGAGCTGGCGGTGGTGGTGCAGGGACGCGGCACGTTCCAGGTGGACGGCGACCGCCTCGACGTGGCGCCGGGCAGTGCCGTGCTGTTCGAGCCGGCCGAGCGGCACGTGATCCACAACGGATCCGACGACGAGCAGCTCGTGGTGCTCAGCGTCTACTGGATGCCGTCGGACGGCGCGTCGTGACCGCGTCCGCCGACGCCCCGCTGACCGTCCTGCTCTCGCCACCGCCCACCCCGAACGGGCCGCTGCACGTCGGCCACCTCGCCGGCCCGTACGTGGCGGCCGACGTCGCCGCCCGCGCGGCCCGCGCCCGGGGCGAACGGGTGCTCACGGTGTGCGGGACCGACGACCACCAGAACTACGTGGTCACCCGGGCCGACCGCGACGGGCGCGGGCCCGACGCGGTCGTCGCCGACCACGGCGCGCGGATCCGCGAGGTGTTCGCGCGGGCGCGCGTCGAGCACGACGTGCACACCAGCCCGTCGACCGACCCGGCCTACCGGCGCGCGGTCGGTGATCTGTTCGCGCTGGTCGACCGCGCCGTCCTGACGGCCGGGCCGCCCGCCCTGGCCTGCCGGGACTGCCACCGCACCCTGCACCACGCGTACGTGGCCGGCCGCTGCCCCGGCTGCCGCGCGGCGATGGGCGGCGGCACCTGCGAGGAGTGCGGCGAGTTCGCCACCGCCCGCGACCTCGTGGCGGCGGCCTGCGCCCGCTGCGGCGGCCCTCCCGTGGAGACCGACCGGCCCACCCGGGTGCTGCGGCTGGAGGAGCACCGGGCCGGGCTCACCGAGGTGTGGAGCCGGGCGGCGCTGCCCGACCGGGTACGCGGGCTGCTCGCCGCCCTGCTGCGCCGTGGCCTGCCCGACGTGCCGGCGAGCTACCCGACCGACTGGGGTCTGCCCGGCGGCACCGGCCGCATCGACGTGTGGTTCGAGATGGGGCTGGCGTACCTGTCGGTCGTGGCCCGCAGCGTCGACCCCGACGCGCGGACCCTCGACGACCACGTGCGGGCCTGGCGGCGCCTCGGCGGCCTGTGGGCGTTCCTCGGCGTCGACAACGCGTTCTACTACGCGGCGCTGTTCCCGGCGCTGCTGCTCGCCACCGGTGTGCCCGCCGAGCGCTGCCTGAGCGGCCTGGTCGTCAACGAGTTCTACCGGCTCGACGGGGAGAAGTTCTCCACCAGCCGCGACCACGCCGTCTGGGCCCACGACCTGCTCCGGACGGCGGACCCGGAGACCGTCCGCCTCTACCTGAGCCTGGACCGGCCGGCGCCGCACCCCACGAACTTCACCACGGCCGCGTTCCAGCGGTTCGCCCGCCGCCCCTGGTCGGCCGGGCCGCCGCTCACCCCGGGCGAGGTGGACCGCGCCGGGCAGGCCCTGCGGCTCGCCCACTTCGACCCGGCGACGGCGGTCCGCTGCCTGCTGCCGGCCGCCGGCGCCGGGGACCCGGCGGCGGTGCGGCTGCTCGACCTGGTGCGCGGCCGGGCCACCGAGGCGCGGGGGTAGGTGGCCATGCGGATGTGCGTCCTCGGCGGGGGACTGGCCGGCAGCCTGCTCGGGTGGCGGCTGGCGGCGGCCGGAGTCGCCGTCGACCTGTGGTCGCCCCCGGGCACGGCGGACGCGACCGCCGCGTCCGGCGGGCTGGTCCGCGCGTTCGAGCCCGACCCGACGCTGTTCCGGCTCGCCACCGAGAGCCTGGCCGAACTCGCCGCCGACCCGGACCTGCGGCGGGCGGCCGGCTACCGGCGGACCGGGTCGGTCTACCTGCTGCGCGCCGACCGGGTCACCCCGGCGGTCGCGGCCCGCCTGGCGGCGGCCGGCCCGGACGGCCCTCGGCCCGGTCCCGCCGCCCTGCTCACCGGGTCCCCGCTGCGGTGCGCCGACGACGACGTGGTCGCGGTCCGCGAGCGGGAGGCCGGCTACCTCTCGCCGGACGCCCTGCGGCGGTACGCCCACACGCTCGTCGCCCGGCACGGCGGCACGGTCGTCCCGGCTGCCGCCGTCGCCGTGGAACCGGGCCGCGACGGGGTCACCGTCCACGGCCCGGCCGCCCGGCGGCACCGGTACGACCTGGTGGTGCTCGCCGCCGGCCCGTGGACCGGGTCGGTGCTGGCCCGCTCGGGGCTCGACCCGCAGCCGTTGCGCACCAAGCTCATCCAGTACCAGGTGCACCCGTGCGCCGGTCCCCGACCGCCGGCCTTCGTGGACGAGACCACCGGCCTCTACGGGCGGCCGTACTCCCCGGGCGCCGTGCTGCTCGGGGTGCCGAGCCGGCACTGGGACGTCGACCCGGCAGCGCGGCGGCCGGTACCGGAGCTGGTCGCCGAGACCGTCCGGGCCGCCCGGCTCCGGCTGCCCGGCCTCGACCTGGGCCGCCCGCACCGCACGGTGGTGGCCGTCGACGGGTACGCCCCCGCCCCGTACCTGAGCCTGCGCACGGTCCCCGGGACCGAGGACCGCCTGCGCACCTTCGCCGGTGGCAGCGGGGGCGCCGCGAAGCTCGCGCTCGCCGCGACCGCCCACGCCGCCCGGTCACTGCTCGCCGGGACGCCCACCCGAGCGGAGCCCCGGCGACGTCCCGCCCTGCCCGACGCAGGGTTGTCCACGGAAGGAACGTGATGACCGATCCGCTGTACCGCACGCTGACGCCGGTCTGCCCGCAACGGCTGTTCCGGCCCGGTGACGCCCGCTACGACGAGCTCCGGCAGCTCTTCAACGGCATGTACGACCGCCGGCCCGACCTCATCGCCCTGCCGTGGAACCGGACCGAGCTGTCCCTGGTGATCCGCGCCGCCCGCGAGGCCGACGTCCCGTTCACGGTCCGGGGCAGCGGCCACAACGTCGCCGGCTCCGGGTCCCGCGACGGCGGTCTCGTCATCGACCTGCGGCTGCTCGACGGCGTCCGCGTCGACACCGCCACCCGGACCGCGCGGGTGCGCGGCGGGGCCACCTGGGCGGCGTTCGACGCGGTCGCCTCCGCCAGCGGCCTCGCGGTCACCGGCGGCACCTTCGACACCACCGGGGTGGGCGGGTTGACCCTCGGTGGCGGCATCGGCCACCTGATGGGCCGCTACGGGCTGGCCTGCGACAACGTCCTGTCGTTCACCATGGTCACCGCCGACGGTACGCACGTCGTCGTCGACCCGGAGTCCGAGCCGGACCTGGACTGGGCCCTCCGGGGCGCCGGCCACCAGTTCGGGGTGGTGGAGGAGTTCACCTTCCGGCTGCACCCGGTCGGCCACGTCTACGGCGGGACCGTCGCCTACCCCGGGGCCGAGATGGTGCGGGCCGTGCGGCTGTTCCGCGACCTCGCCGCCACCGCGCCGGACGAGCTGGTGCTGATCCTGCTCCTCGAACGGTACGGCCCGCAGCAGGTGCCGGCGGCGGTGCTGAGCGTCTGCTACACCGGGCGGGACGCCGCGTACCGGGAGACGCTGACCGCCCGGCTGCGTGAGCCCGAGATCCTCGACTGGCAGGTCACCGACCGGCCGTACCTGTCGATGCAGCAGATCCTCGGCCGCCTGCCGTACGGGTTGCGGCACTACTGGAGCGCCCGGTGCAGCACGGACCTGCCCGACCAGCTCGCGGAGGAACTGGTCGACCGGTTCCGGTCCAGCCGCCACACGGGCAGCTTCAACGACACCGTCTACCTGGAGGAGTTCCACGGCGCGGTCCGGCGGCCGGCGTACGACTCGGCGGTGCCCTTCCGCCAGGCCCGCTTCAACGTGACCGGCATGGCCATCTGGGAGGACCCCGCCGCCGACGACGACCAGGTGGCCTGGGCGCGGGGTACGGCCGATGCGGTGGCCGCCTGGGAGGTCGCGGGAAAGGGCTACGTCAACTACCTCTCCGACGGTGGGCAGGCGGCGACCGCCGGCGGGGTGGCGCGCACGTTCGGTCCCGCCGCGTACCGGCGGCTGCTGGCCGTGAAGCGGCGGTGGGACCCGCACAACGTCTTCCGCTCGTCGTACCAGCTCGACCCGGACCCGGGGGTGACGGTGTGACCGCGCACCGGTACGACGTGGTGGCCGTCGGCGGCGGCCCGGCGAACCTCAGCCTGGCCGCCCTCTACGGCACCGCCGCCGGCCGTCCGATGCCCGTGCTCGAACGCGCCTCCGGGCCGGGCTGGCACCCGGGTCTGCTGCTGCCCGGCGCCCGGTTGCAGACCTCCTGGGTGAAGGACCTGGTCTCCCTGGTCGACCCGCGGCACGAGCTGGGTTTCCTCAACTACATCGTCTCCACCGGGCGGATCTACGCCTTCCTCAACGCCCAGTTCGACGCCATCCCCCGGCTCGAGTACGCGCGCTACCTGCGCTGGGCGGCCGACCGCCTGGACGTCCGGTACGGCACCGGCGTCGAGGAGGTGTCCTACGACGGCGAGTTCCTGGCCTGGTCGGCGGGGCAGGTGGTGGCCCGGACCCGGCACCTCGTCCTCGGCCTCGGC
Organism: Micromonospora rosaria; assembly: GCF_001567585.1. Lineage (GTDB taxonomy): Bacteria > Actinomycetota > Actinomycetes > Mycobacteriales > Micromonosporaceae > Micromonospora > Micromonospora rosaria. The sequence goes on along the minus strand of NZ_LRQV01000002.1, from coordinate 69,407 downwards.
ACGGTGGCCCACGTGCCGCCCTGCTTCGGCGGGCGCGGCACGCCCGGCGTGCTCCTCGCCGAGCAGCTCGCCGGCCGGCTCGACGAGCTGGACCGGCACCGCGCCGACCCGGTGATCGTGGTGGGCGGCGGGCAGACCGGCGCGGAGTGCGTCCTGGTGCTGTTGCAGCGCGGCTTCTCCGACGTCCAGTGGATCGGCCGGCGGCACTGGTTCGCCCCGCTGGACGACTCCCCGTCGGCCAACGACCTGTTCCGCCCCTCGTACGCCCGGTTCTTCCAGGGGCTGCCGGCGGCGGTCCGCGAGACCCTGCTGCGCGACCAGGTCCTCACCAGCGACGGGGTCTCCATGTCCAGCCTCCAGGAGATCTACCAGACCCAGTACGAGGGGTTCCTGCGCGAGGGCCGCTCCCCGCTGATCCTGCTGCCCGGCCGGGAGGTGGTGGCGGTGCGCAGCCGTGGCGGCGTCATCTCCATGCGCTGCCGGCTCTCCACCGGGGGGCAGGAGTTCCGGGAAACCCGGCACGTGGTGCTGGCGACCGGGCGGCGGCCCACCCCGCTGCCGCTGGCGCCCGGTCTGGCCGAGCTGATCGAGACCGACCGTACCGGGCAGCCGGTGGTGGAGGACGACTACCGGCTCCGGTGGAAGCACGGCGACCAGAACCGGATCTACCTGCAGAACCGGTCCCGTCTCACGCACGGCGTCAACGACCCCAACCTGAGCCTGCTCTCGGTGCGGGCGGCGCTGATCGTCAACTCGCTGCTGGACCGGGACGCGTACACGATCGTCGACGAGCAGAACTTCACCTACTGGCCGACCGCGCACTTCGACGAGCAGGAGGGCCGTACCCGTGGACTATGACGGCCGCCGGTTCAGCTCGTCCGCCGCGGAGACCGCCGACCGGGCCGGCACGACCCCGGTCGGCTGCTACCACCAGCGCGGTGACCTCGTGTGGGCCGACTTCGCCGGCGGGGCGGTACGGACCGGCCGGTTGGTCGGCACCTGCGCCGCCGACGGCACCCTCACCGTCACCTACTGCCAGGTGCTGACCGACGGGCAGGTGCTGGCGGGCGCCTGCCGGTCGGTGCCCGAGGTGCTGCCCGACGGCCGGATCCGGCTGCGCGAGGAGTGGCGGCGCTTCGACGCCGCCGGCTCGCGCGGCGTCTCCTACCTGGAGGAGCTGCCCGGCGGCGGCACGCCGGCACCGGGCTGCACCAGCCCGGTCTCGTAGGCCAGGGTCACCAGCTGGGCGCGGTCGCGGACCCGCAGCTTGGTGATGATCCGGCTGACGTGGGTCTTGGCGGTCAGCGGGCTCATCCGCAGCGCCTCGCCGATCTCCGAGTTGCTCCGTCCGGCCGCGATCATCCCCATCACCTCGCGTTCCCGGGCGGTCAGCAGCGACAGCCGTTCCGGCGAGGACCGGACCGGGTCCGGCCGGCGGGACAGCTCCGCGATGACCCGCTCGGTGACGCTGGGGCTCAGCAGCGCCTCCCCGGCGGCGACGACCCGGACCGCCCGGCACAGCTCCTCCCGGCTGACCGTCTTGGTGAGGAAGCCCTTCGCCCCGGCCTTGAGCGCCTCGAAGATGTACTGGTCGGTCTCGAAGGTGGTCAGCACGACGATGCGGACGTCGGCGAGGTCGGGGTCGCCGGTCACCTGGCGGGTCAGCGCGAGGCCGTCGAGCTCCGGCATCCGGATGTCCACCAGCGCGACGTCCGGGCGTACCTCGCTGATCAACCGCAGGGCCTCCCGGCCGTCCTCGGCCTCCGCCACCACCTGGATGCCCGGGTCCCGTTCCAGCAGGCCGCGCAGGCCCGTGCGGACCAGTTGCTGGTCGTCGGCCAGTAACACGCGGATGGTCATGCCGCCGTTCCTCCCCCTGTGTCAGGCGCTTCTGAGCTGGGACACGGGCGCGTACGCCCAGGGCAGCCAGGCCTCGACCACGAACCCGCCGTGGTCGCCCGGCCCGGCCGAGAGCGAACCGCCGATGCTGGTGGCCCGCTCCCGCATCCCGGTGAGCCCGTGCCCCTCGCCGGAGGGCGTCACGGGGCCGCGACCGTCGTCGACGACCTGGACGCGGACGCCCTCGTCCGAGTACTCCACCTCGACCGTCGCGCTGGTGGCGTCGGAGTGCTTGAGCACGTTGGTCAGCGACTCCTGCACGATCCGGTAGAGAGTCAGGCCGACGGCCGGGGCCACGCTCCGGCGCGGCCCGCTCTCCACCAGCTCGATCCGCAGGCCGCTCTCGATGGTGCGGTCGATGAGCGCGTAGAGCTGCTCCGCCCCGGGCGTCGGGGTCAGCCCCGGGCGCTGCGGCTCGTCACCACCGCGGAGCACCCGGACCGCGGCCTGCAACTCGCCGATCGCCTCGGTGTTGATCCGGCGGGCGGTGTCCAGCGCCTCCTGCGCCGCCTCCGGATCGTCGTGCATCAGCTCCCGGGCCAGCCCCGCCTGGATGCCGACCACGGCCAGCGCGTGGGCGGTGACGTCGTGCAGCTCCCGGGCGATGGCGAGGCGTTCCTCGATCAGCCGGCGGCCGAGCTCGCGTTCCCGCTGGTCCTGCTCCATCCGCATCCGGGCGCGCAACTCCCGGGCCCACATCTCCCGGTTGCGCAGCGCGACCGCCAACGCGAGCACTAGGGCCAGCAGCACCGACTCGCGGATCGCCCCGTCGAGCACCTCCAGCGGGAGATGTTCCGACCAGGCGATCCAGCTGATCGAGATGAGCAGCATCGAGCTGCCCACCAGGGACGCGATGAGCAGTTGCCCGGCCCGGGCGACGGTGTAGAGCGGGACGAGCAGCGGCCAGATCGGTGAGACGCTGGGGAAGTCGGTCATGTTGTAGACCAGGACGGTCAGCAGGGAGCCGACCAGGACGCCGGCCGGCCACTGCCGGCGGAACAGCAGCATGCTTCCGAGGATCACGCCGAACACGTACGCCGCGAGGCCCGACGAGCGACTCGTCGGCTCGGCGGCCACGGAGGTGGAGACGGTGATGGCCGCCCCGCCGGCCCCGGCGACGAGCAGGTCGATCAACCAGGTGAACCGGGTGCGTCGCTGCTCAGGGGCCGGCGGCGGTGGTGGGGCGACCGTCATGACATGGGGGTACCCTCCGTGAAAGACTGGCACCGGTGCGTAACTCTAACCCATGGGGTGTCCGCGCCGCCTCAGTCTCCGTGGTCGTGGGCCAGCGGGAGGCGGTCACCCTGGACCAGTGACCGGTCCGCGGGGGAGACCGTCACGAACTGCCCCATCATTCCGGAGTCCTCGTGCGCCAACAGGTGGCAGTGGAACATGTACGGGTACCGGGCGTCGGAGTACGGCAGGAACGACACGGCCAGGTTCACCGTGCTGTTCGGCGCGACGTACACGGTGTCCTTCACCCCGCGCAGGTGTGCCGGCGGGGCCTCGCCGTCGACGTCGACGACGTGGAACGACGACCCGTGCACGTGGAAGTTGTGCGGGATCAACTGGCTGTTGACGATCTCCCACCGCTCGACCGTCCCGGTGCCGACGACCCGGTCCAGCCGTTGCATCTCCATCGTCCTGCCGTTGAACGTGAAGTCCCCCATGGTCAACCGGAACGGGTCTCCGGTCGGTTGCGGTGCCGGCGGTTGCGGCGCGAGCGTGGCCGGCAGGGCGGGGGAGGGGCGCAGAGTGCCGGCGGCGACGAACTTGACCAGGTCGTGCTCGTCGTCGCCCCCGGCCAGCCGCGCGTAGGCGAAGTTGGCCTTCAGCGGCGGCGGGAAGCTCTTCATGACCACGTCGTCGCCCGGCGCGAAGCGGACGACGATCTCCGCGCGTTCGCCGGGGGAGAGCAGGAGCCGGTTCAGCGGTTGCGGCGCCCCGAGCAGGCCGCTGTCGGCGGCGACCAGTTGGAACTCCCGGTCGTCGGCGAACCCGACGTGGAAGATCCGGGCGTTGGACCCGTTGAGCAGGCGGAAACGCACCAGCTCCGTCTTTACCTCGAAGTGCGGGTCGTAGGTGCCGTTGACCAGGATCTTGTCGCCGAGCAGGCCGGTGATGGTGAGGCCGCCGAAGTTCATCTTCGACGTGTCGAGGGTGCCGTCGTCCTTGATCTTCTTGTCCTGGATGACCAGCGGGACGTCGTCGACGCCGTACTGCTTCGGCAGGGGCAGGGCGTCGGTGGCCGGATCGTCCACGATGAAGAGGCCGGCCACCCCACGGTAGACGTGCTGGGCGGTCGTCTGGTGCAGGTGCGGGTGGTACCAGAGCGTCGCGGCCGGCTGGGCGATCGTCCAGTACGGCTGCCAGGTGGCGTTACGGTCGATCGGGTTGTGCGGCCCGCCGTCCATCTCGGCCGGCAGGTGCATCCCGTGCCAGTGCACTGAGGTGCGCTCGGGCAGGTGGTTGGTCACATCCACGGCCACACGGTCACCACGCCGTGCCCGCAGCGTCGGCCCGAGGTAGGTGCCGTTGGCCCCCCAGGTGGCCGTGGGCAGGCCGGGCAGGAACTCCGTGGACCCCTCGCGCAGGTCGAGCCGGAACCGCTTGCGCCCGTCGCTGTCGGTCGTGGGGTCGAGCAGCGGCGGGATCTTCAGCCGGTTGCGGAAGGAGAGGCTGCCGGTGTTGCTGCGACCGGAGTCGAGGTAGAGCCAGCCGACGAAGCCGGCAGCCGGCGCGACGAGCACGATGCCGGTGGCGGCGAGCCCCTTGAGCACCGCGCGGCGTCGGGGACGGGCCGGTGCCGGCGCGGTCTCCGTCCGGTCGTCGGGCTCCGGCGTGGCGGTCTCGCGGCCCGGCGGGTGCTGAGCGTTCACCGGCGTGCTCGACCCCGCTGGCTCCAGACCATCATCAGGACGCCCACGGCGACGATCCACCAGCCGACGAGGACCTCGGGCATGGGGACGAGCTTCGGGTCCTCCAGCCACACGTTCAGCGGTACGAAGAAGAGGCCGAGGTTGAAGACTATGCCGAGAACGGCCACGGCCAGCCCGGCCCACAGCAGTGGGCTGCGCAGTCGCGACCGCCCCTCACTCGCCTGACTGTTGCTCATTGTCGCTCCTATATTCGTGGGTACGCCTCGAAGTTACGTCCCGGCGGGCACCGCGACGTCCGCTGGCAGGAGACACTTTTTGTACTCCCCCGGGTGTAGGTCGGAGTGGTTGCTGCTGAGCGGCTGCTGAATTTCCGTATGGTGCGATTCCTGTTCCGTCCGGCGTCCCGCCAGGTTCCGTGGTAATCGTCGGTGCACGCTCGGCCGGCGGGCGGCCATGTCCGGCTCGGCCGGCGGGCGGCCATGTCCGGCCGGCGGGCGCCGGCGCGCCCTCGACCGGTGGCCTGGCGTCGACCGGGCCCGGCACGGCAACCGGGGTGCGACAGGTGGCCGACTCGTGTTGACTCTGCCGGTGGACCGTCAACGGATCAGCAGCATCGCGCATTCGCACCACCCGGTCGCCGCCCCGATCTCCGGGGTCACCATGAACCGGCTCCTGCGCCGGGCGGACCGGCAGCCGGCGGCGCGTGTCCTGGACCTCGGCTGCGGAGCGGGAGCCTGGGCGCTGCAGGCCCTGGCCCACTACCCCGACGGGCATGCCGACGGCGTGGACATCAGCCCGTACGCGCTTGAGAACGCCGTCACCGCCGCCGCCGAACGCGGACTCGCCGACCGGTTCACGCCGCACCAGCGGGACGCCCGGACGTACGTGCCGGACGGCGACTACGACCTGGTCCTGTGCGTCGGGTCGACCCACGCCTTCGGCGGGTTCGGCGGGACGCTGGAGGGGGCCGGTCGACACGTGAACGCCGACGGCGTCCTGCTGGTCGGTGAGGGCTTCTGGCAGGTCCCGCCGACCCCGGAGGCGCTCGCGGCGCTCGACGCGGAGCCGGCGGACCTGACCGACCTCGCCGGTCTGGTCGACGCCGCCGAGCAGGCCGGGTGGACGCCGGTGTACGCCCACGTCAGCGACGCCGCCGAGTGGGACGACTACGAATGGTCGTGGATCGGCTCGCTCACCGGGTGGGCGCTGGACAACCCCGGTCATCCGGACGCCGCCGAGGCGCTCGCCGCCGCTCGGCAACACCGTGACCAGTGGCTACGCGGGTACCGGCACATCCTGGGCTTCGTGACCCTGGTCCTGCGCCGCGTCTGACCTGTCGGGGCCGGTGCCGGCGGCCGATCCGGTAGTGACCTGGTGAGGTTCCTGGCGTGAGCTGGCAGGCCGGACCCTTGCCCGCGAACGGGAGCAGCCCTAGATTGTATCGATGATCCTCAGCGGGGAGCCCCGCCCTGATCCTCCTCCGGACCTCGGTCACGGCGATCTGCGGCCCGAGGATCTCGGCGGCGTCGCCTATCTGCGGGCACTGTCGAGACGGGGGTTCATCACCGGCGCCGCGTTGGCCGCCTCCGGGGTGTCGGCCGCCTTCGCGCTGTTGCCCGGCGCCGCTCAGGCTGCTGGCGGCTATCAGCGACCGTGCGGACAGGTCAGGATCTCCAGCTCCTGGCAGGACCACCGGAACCGGACGCCGCCCTCGGGCGAGCCGGGCACCGACTATGCGGTCGGAACCGGTACTCCCGTCATGGCCGCGGCGAACGGCACGATCCGTTTCGTGAAGACCGACAACTCCACCGCGGCGGGGCGCGTCGTCGGGATGGCCCATGATGACGGCAACTACACCCGGCACCTGCACCTGTCGACGATCACCGTCTCCACCGGTCAACGGGTGTCCCGAGGTCAGACGATCGCGTACTCCGGCGCCTCGGCGCACGGCAGCGACCGCGGTGTCGGCCCGCATGTGCACACGAGTCTCTGGCTGAGCACCGGCAGTCCGACGAACTTCCGCGCGACGGTGGATTTCGAGAACCACGTCGGGGACGCCACCAACCCGAACCCGCCTGACCAGGAGGTAGATGAAGTGTTCATCGCCAACGTGAGGGGCAACTGGTACCTCGTGGTCCCGCAGGGCACCGGTAAACCGCGGGCCGTGGTCCTGGGCGGGGAGAGCAACGCCGGCGCGTCCGGAATCCCCGTCCTGAACTTCAGTTGGGATCCGTCGATCAACGCACTCAGGGCGGCCGTCGACGGCATCGGTTGAGGCGGCGCGGTGCGGTCCCGGGTGGGTCGTGTCCGCAGCGCCGGACGCGCTCGATGCCCGGAAAGACCCAGGAAAGTACGCGCTGACCACCATCCTCGACCTGCCTGCGGGCGGGGCCTGCCACCGAGGGCGGCGCGCGATGCCGCACGCGACCCTGGCTCGGTGTGCCCGGCCCGGCCGTACACCACAGCTGCGACCTGGGATCCACGCTCCCGACCACCGGCAGACAAGGCGGATCAGCCTGCTGAGCTCTCGTCCACGGGGACCACCAGGGTCATCCGGCGACGCCGGGCAGCGAGGAACAACAGGCCTCCGGCCGCCAGCGCCGCGACGCCGATGCCGCCGATCAGCCCGGCCTGCGGCCCAGTGACCGGCAACCCGCCGTCACCGTCGCCGTCACCGCCACCATCGCCGCCGTCGCCGCCGTCGCCCTTCGCGGCCAGCAGCACGGCGAACCCGTCCTGATTGTCGCTGTGGTCCGCGTCGGCCACCCGTACGGCGACGGCGTTCCCGGGCAGATCGGTCCGCGCAGCCTTGGCGCGGTCGTTCGGAGACCGCTCGGCGAGGCCCTCCACCTGCACGGTGCCGCCCCGCAACGTCGCCGGCGCGGTGGCGGATGCCGCAGTCGTCACCAGGTTGTACAGCTCGACCGCCGAGTAGATCGTGTCGTTCGGATCGGTGTCCTCGGCGGCCGGCACGAGGGTGAGGCTCTCGTAGGTGCAGACCGCCGACCGCCCGGCATCGGCGAGCACACACTGGGTCGGCTGCCTGGTGAAGGTCACCCCCTTGGGCAGGCGCAGCGTGACCCGCACTCCGCTGACCGCCTTCCGGCCCTGGTTGGCGACGGTGTGCCACACCGCACCCGTCTCACCCGGGTTCAGCGTCCCGGTGGGCTCAGGCGTGCCGTCAGCGCCGATCCGCACCGACTTCTTCACGTCTCGGGCGACCACCGAGAGGTCGGCACTGGGCTGGTCGACCAGCACCAGCGGGAACCATCTGGTGTTGTCGGCCGGATTCGCGTCCTTCTCCGGCCCGATGGTGACCGAGACTTCGAATCTGCCCTCGTAGGGCTCCGCAGCCCCGTAGACGGTTGCGTCGACGGGAACGTCGATGGTCTCGCCCGGCCCCGGAATCAACTCCGGTAACAGTCGGCAGTAGAACCCCCCGAAATCGCCGTCGCACTCGCCCACACCTGAATGCCAGAGCAGGGCGACCGGTAGGGGTTCGGGGCCGTGCGGCGGCTGGTGGACCCTGACGACGACGTCGCCCGGAGTCTCGTCGCCCAGGTTGCTGATCTTCAGATAGGCGACCTTCCTCTCGACCCCCAGCGGGATCGTGGTCCCGGACGCGTCGACCGCCAGGTCCGGACCCCTCTTCGCCGCCTCGGCGGGACCGGCGGGGACAGCCACCCCGGCGAGGAAGAGCAGCGCGGCGGCGACAGTTCGCGACAGCCGCCGACGACCACAGCTCATGGCGGATCCCTTCAGGGCGTGCGGGCAGTGTGGTAGAGAACACTATCGGCAATCGGCTTCCATGAGTGCGACCGCGCCATTGAAACCAGAGAAGAGTTGATCCGCGTGGCGCCGGGGTGGCGACTCCCCGCTGTGGACGGACCCAAGACCGGACAGCGGGCCGCTGGCGCCTTCCGAACTCGCGCAGAGACTCCCCCGGCGGACGCCACCCTCGGCCGAACCCGGCCTGACCGGGGGTCTGTCTCGGCAACGGAGACCTCTCTGCTCGTGGTGTGGTCCCGGCTGGGAGAACAGAGCCCCGGGCGATGCGGGAGTGCGTGGGTCAACACGGGGCACGCCCTGCCACCGCAGGTCGCGAGAAGGCCCTCGCGCCCCCGTAGCTCAGGGGGCAGAGCATCGGTTTCCTGAGCACCGGTCAGCATCTGTGGACGGGGCTGTCGCCTGTCGGGTTCAGCGACCCCGCCGATTGCTGATGGTCGACTGATCGGGTCGAGGAAATGGTTCAGCGATGGAGGTGCCGCCTGGGACGCTGCCGACCAGAAGGTCGGCGAGTTCCGTGCGACGGCTGATGCCCAGTTTGGCATTGATTCGGTACAGATGGTTTTCGACGGTACGCACCGACAGGGTCAGCCGCTGGGCGATGTCCCGGTTGGACATGCCCTGCCCGGCCAAGGTGCCGATCTCCCGTTCCCGGTCGGTGAGGGGGAGCTGGTGGATCACGCCGCTCGTCGTGGGAGTCCCGATTCCCTCGCAGCTTCCGATCAGCCGTCGTACCCGCGCCTCCGCCTGGTACGCCGCCCCGCGCTGCTGCGCCCTGCGGTACACGACCGTCGCCTGTGCGGCTGCGTCAGCGGCGGCCAACAGGTCTCCCATTCCTTCCAGCAGGTCCGATGCCGCCTGGATGGCGTCGCCATCGTTCGAGTTCAGCGCGGTGGCGTGGACGGCGGCGGCCTGCGCGCGTGGGCCGTCCACCCGACGGGCCAACACGGTGAGCCGCCCGACGGTCGACCGGTCGCCCAGACACGTCGCCGTGTGCAGGGCCAGGACCTCGTGAGCGGACTGTCCGGTTGCCGCCGCCACCGAGGCGGCCTCCCAGGCGAGGGCGACCCCGCCCTGCTCGCCAGGCCCTGAGCCGCAGCCAACGCAGCCTGCGACAGCAGCAGGTCCGGCCGGAGGAACCGCATCATGGGGTGCTCCCGGGCGCGCAGGGTCGCCGATGCCTCCGCTGCGGCCGTCAGGTCACCGGTGAGAGCCAGTGCGCGGATCAGTGGGATCAGACAGACGTGTTCGAAGCCACCGGCGTGGTCGAACGGCTCGAGTCGCGCGTAGGCCTCACGCAGCCACCGTAGGGCGCTGACCGGCCGACCCCGGGCCAGGAGCACGTCTCCCATCAGTACGCTGGCGATCGCCGTCGGAAGCTCCAGGCCCTGGACCGACTCCCAGCACTCCCGCGCCACGTCCGTGGCCTCTCCGAGGTGGCCCGCCAGGCGCAGGCCGAGCAGCCGCGTGGCGGTCAGCGGGAACTGGAGGAAGGCGTACTGCGCGGCGCGGCCCGCCGCCGCCACTCCAACAGTCACCAGGGGAGCGAGTTCGTCGGCCCGGCCGACGGTGGCCAGCCCGGTGATGTACCCGGTCGTGGCGAGAAGGACGGCTTCGTCGGGCAGCAGCGGCGAGGCGAGTGCCGTCACGGCGGCCTCGATGGCCCGGTGTGGGCGGGCAAGCTGACCGTTGAACAGCGCGCGTAGCGCCATGAGCTGCCGGTGGGCCTCCTCCCCGGAGGTCTGGGACTCGGCGGCATCGAGGAGCGCCTCCGCCTCGGCCGGTCGTGACGCCATCCAGGCCAGGTCGATGGCCCGCGCCACCGTGGCCCGGACCAGGTCCGCGTCCGTCCCGGCAGCCGCCGTCAGCGCCGCGAAGTCGGCGGTGGACGGACGACTCAGCCCGTTGAAGGCACCCATCGCGATCATCGCTGCCTCGAAACCGCCGCCCGCCGCCTCTGCCGCTCGCCCGAGCCGTACCGCCGTGGGCAGGTCGCACAACTGTCCGGCGCGGCGACCCGCCTCGACCAGGAGCCGCCAGTCCGGCGCGAGGTCCGAGTCCAGGGCCAACACGGCGCGCCGGAGGAGGTCGTCGGCCTGGTCGCACCCGGCCTCGGCGAGCGCCTGGCTGACCCGTCCGCGTAACCGCCGCGCCCGCAGGGTCCCCATCCGGACTCGCCTGGCCTCGCCGAAGAGGGGGTGCGCCAACCTGGCTTCGAGCCGTCGCCCCGCCTCCTCGACCCGGATGAGGCCGGACTCCTCGGCCCGTTCGACCGCCGAGGCGTCGGTGAGCCCGGCGAGCAGGCCGACCTCCAGCGGTTCCGCGAGGGCGAGGACGTCGACCACCAGGGCCGCCGGGCCGGTCAACTCGCCCATCCGGGTCGTCACCAGATCCGTCAGCCCGGGTGACATCGACGCACCACCGGACCACCGCCAGATCCCCCGGACCGGCTGCAGCCGGCGGGCCTCGACCTCCCCGGCGACGAAGTGCCGTAGGTACAACAGGTTGCCTCGGGCGACCTCCCACACCCGGCCCACGGTCGTCCGCTCCACCGGGCCGCCCAGGAACTCCTCCAGCAACGATGCGGTCTGCCGCTGCCCGAGGGGCCCCACCTCGAACCGCTCAAGGTGACCGTCATTCCACAGGCGCCCGACGAGGTCCGGCACCGGTTCGCCGGTCCGTACGGTGGCCACCACCACGGCCACGCCCTGCACGGCGAGCTGATGGACGAGGAGCGCCGACGTGTCGTCCAGGAGATGGGCATCGTCGACTCCGAGGAGCACCTGACCGTCCCTCGCACCCGACAGGAACCCGCGCAGGGCTTCGGTCACGAGCCCGGTCGGGTCACCGCGCAGATCACCGAGCAGCCCTGCGAAGGCGCCGAGCGCGAGCCCGCGTGAGGAGAGGGCACCGACGACCCAGCGGGTGGTGACGCCCCGTCCTTCCGCCCGCCCGACCACCTCGCGGGCCAGCCTGGTCTTTCCCACTCCGGCCGGACCGGCCAGCAGAATGCCGCAGCCGGCGCCGTTGCGAAGGACGGCCTCGATCGAATGCAGCTCCGCCTGGCGCTGCACGAACGGCCACGCACGCTCCATAGGAAGAGGTTAATGCCATTGACGGCGATGCGATGAGTCGAACCGGCGACTGTCCGATGCCGGTCCGTCTCTCGACGGCGGCCATCGCCGGTAGGGCCGCCGCTTCCGATCAGTTCACGCGAACGGTCAACGGATGCGGCGGGCCCCCTCGAATCCCCGTCGGTCAGCGCGGAATTTCCACAGATCACGAACTGCGGCGGTGGATCAGTAGTACATGAAGGCGGGGATCAGGCCCGACGGGCTCGGGATGGCGATGAGCGCGCCGGGTCCGACGCCGGCGCTGTTCGCGACGGCGGTCACGTCGTAGACCGAGCCGTAGTTGCCCATCCAGCGCCACTGCAGCGCTGCCGTGGTCTTCGCAGCCGAACATTCCTTCACCAGCGCGATCCCCTCCTCGACGGTGAGGACCTTCTCGCTGCTGGGCGCGTGGCAGGTGGAGGTCGCCGCCGCCACGGGAGCGTTCGGAGGGGCGGCGCCGGCGGTCGGATTGAGAACGACCGTCGACCCGACGAGCAGTACGAGGGGAACACCCGCCAGGGCGGCGATTCGCCAGCGTTGCATGATGGAAACCTCCAGAGGGAATTCGAAGGTGCCCGGGCTGAACACCTGAACCGACGCTAACCACGCCGCAGTGACGTGTCGTGAGTAGCGCGGTACTCAGTTCGCGCGGCGACGCCGACCGGGACCGAGACGGGATGTCGGCAGCCTGCCGAACGGTCAGATGTGGAGCTGATTCGAATCGAGGGCAGGTGTCAGGTCGTCGTCGCGGAATGAGGGTGTGCTGACGACAAGCCCGGTTGCAAGAATCGCTGCCCCTGCACCGGAATGACGGTTGTCCGGGTCGGCTGCGGCGCGCAGGGCTTCATCATCTCGGCAGCTCTCCGCGTGCCGTGGGTACCCGTCCGGCGCGACGCCACCGTCGGCTCCGCCCGCCACCAAGGGCTCGCGACCGACCGGACAACCCGCAGGAATGGGGTCTTGTGTGCCGTGCCCAGCGCGGTGACGCCGACGCCTTCGGTCGGCTCCACCAGCACCACCACGACCGCGTCCTCGGCTACACCATCACGCGGGTCGGCCCCACCAGCGGCCACTGGCCGAGGAGTCCTGATGACCGGAGGACAGGAAATCTGGGTCGGTGGGACTAGACATCTTCTGCGGTGTGGCATACTCTTCTTCGAGTTGAGAGGAAAGATCCGTCACGACGCAGACGGGCCGTCCGGCCGTGAGGTCACGACGGGTGGCGAGGAGAGGGACAAGCTTCACCGTTCCCTCCCGACAGGCAGTAGGAGCACGTCAGACCCGGCGTGACACACGCCGGGGCGCAGGTGGAGCCAAGGCTCTTGTGGGGCTCCACCTGATGTCCGCCGTACGTGTCGGGGCCATGAAGTCGCGTGGGCTCCGGTGCCGGTGGACCGTACGACAGCAAGGGAAAGAAGTAGCAGAGGAAAGGGAGGGCCGTACACCGTTGGATCGCCCGCCGTCGGCCGTCATGTCAGGCCGGGCGGACACCGCAGTTTCCATCGAACGAGAGGTGGTCTCCGGTCACGCTTATGCGATCCTCGCACCCGAAGCCGTCAACGGCGGCTGGTGCGGATACGACAAGCCGACGTCTCTGTCGGCAGGTGTTCTGACCCGTAACCCTGGGCCCCGGCGCGTAAGCGCCGGGGCCCTCGACGTGGAGGTGAAATGGGGCAAAACCCCGATGACATGTTCGGCGATGAGAACTACCCGGCCTACACCATCGGCCAGGCCGCGGAGATGCTCGGCACGACGCAGGACTTCCTGCGTCGTCTGGACGAGGCGAAACTGATCAACCCGCACCGTTCTGGCGGCGGGCACCGCCGCTACTCCCGCTACCAGCTTCGCCTGGCCGCCCGGGCCCGGGAGATGGTTGACCAGGGCACCGCCCTGGAGGCCGCCTGCCGGATCATCATTCTGGAGGACCAACTCGAGGAAGCCCTCCGGCAGAACAAGCAGCAGTAGCGTCGGCTGCGGCGACAGGACTGGCCAGCACGCCCCTCGTGCGAGGTCGTCGGCAGGCGATGAGCCGACCGGCTCGCCAGGCGACGGCCCCGTCCCCGCCCCGGTCCTGGTGATCCCGCTCGTCGTACCTCTTCACACCCGGCCGGCGACCGGGATGCACCTCGACGCTTCCCGTCCCCGCGCTCAGCACTCAGCAGACCCACGCCTTGCTACCGGGCCGCGCCGAAAGCTGAGCGACACCAGGGCCCGACCAGCCGGGCGGCGGCTCGGCTGGCTTCCCGAGCTGGCTTCACCTCAACGGGAGCGCTCATGCCGCCGACGGTGCACGGCCTGCTGATCGGTCTGCCGGTATCCGTGGCCGCCGTTCGCGGCGCTGCCGCATCGTGCGTGGAGCACCCGGCGTCCGCGCTCCCCGGGCCACGATCCGGCCCGGGGGACGCCGCCTAGGATGGTCCCCGATGAGCACTGCCGAGAAACGACCCGACGATGTCCCCTCCGACGGAGCCCGGGTCGAAGAGGCCCTGCGGCTGCTCTCCGGCGTGCCGGTCGGACTCGAGGTCGCCGTGAAGCGGCTCAGCCGGGGCAGCGGTGTCTACGCCTGGTGGGCTGATCCTTCGGTCCTTCCCGACCTCCCTGGGCCGCCGAACGACAACGACCCCTCGCTACGGCTGCTGTATCTCGGACGGGCCACCAGCCTGCGGGGCCGGATCCTGCGGAACCATCTGAGGCGTTCGGGCAGCTCGACGCTGCGCCGTACCCTGGCCGGACTTCTCGTGTCCGAGGGATACCGGACGACCTGGACCGATCGTGTGGTCCTGGTCCCTGAGGACGAGACGCGGCTGACGGCGTGGATGTCCGCGCATCTGCGCCTGACCTGGGCGGAGGACGCGGAGCCGACGACCATCGAGGCCGAACTTGTCCGGCGGCTGCACCCGCCGCTCAACGTCCACGGCGTCGCCCCCGAGCACGTCCAGGCGGCCGTGGTCGCCGCCAAGAACTCGTACAACGCCAGCAGCCGCCCGGCCGACCCCCCGCAAGAGCCGTAACCGGCCGGCGGTGCAGCATCAGCGTGCCGTAGGTCTGTTCCACGATCCACCGCGTGCGTCCCGGCCTGGCCGCGAATGCGAGTGCAGACCAAGCGCCGTTGTTCCATCAACGATGCTTCTCCAGCGCGGGCACCACCGTGGCCGGCGCCGGCATGGCAGCGATCTGCGCAGCGACCTGCTGGGCCGCGGTCCGCATCGCGTCGCCGGTCAGACGAACTCGGCGTCCACCTCGGTAGCCGCGGCGATGACGGCAGGACCGGGATCGCCTTCGTTCGGGCCGGCGAGGGTACTGCGGCTGACAGGACCCGGGGCCGGTCACCGGCGGTCCGGAGCCAGTCGGGGACGGCACCGCCACCGGAAAAGGGGACCGGCCGCATGCTGAGCCCGTCCGCCGCCGGGATGCCGTGCAGGCTGGGCGGTGTCGTGGTGATGGTCAGGGCGGGCGCTGGGACGTCGAGCCCGGCGAAGGCCAGACTGCCCGTCACCGCCCGGAACAGCTCGGCGGCCGGCCACAGCGACGTCTCCTGCAGGGTCGACGCGATCCCCAGGCGGCCGGCGACGACGGCGCCGGCCTCGGTCAGCGACTCGTAGACGATCAGGTCGGGCCGTTCCCGTTCGGCGAGCGCCAGCAGCGGGTCGATCAGGGCCCGGTTGGCGCGGCCGAACAACTCGCCGACCATGCCGTAACCGGCGGCCCCACGCATCTCGGCGCGAGCAGGTCAGCTCCTGGTCCGCCGGGGGCGCCGGCCGGTCGCAGTGACGATGAGTCCTCTCCGACGCCCGCTGAGCCGCCCCGGGCCCGTAGTGCGGTCTCCGCCAGCAGTCGATTGGCGAGGTTCAGGTGGTCTGCGGCGGGTATGCCGGCTCCATAGTTCGCCGCCCGGTTCGCCGCGGAGCGGGAGGCTCGGCCGGGTGCGATCGGATACGGAGGCTACCTGTGACTGGACTGGCAGTCCGAGAGTCAGCAAACGCGAGGCAGGCGGAGGTGCAGCGGCGGGGGCGCGGGCTCGGCTGGATGAGTCTCGGTCTGGGCGTGGCACAGCTGGCGGCGCCGGAGGCGGTGCGCCGGATCAGCGGCGTGGACGACTCCGCGACGTCTCGGGCGGTGGTTCCGCTGGTCGGGGCGCGGGAGCTGGTACACGCGGCCGGGCTCCTGACGAGCCGGCGGAAGGGCGTCTGGGCGTGGACGCGGGTCGTGGGTGACGCGATGGACCTGACGTCGCTCGGAATAGCCATCGCCCACCGCTGCGGGCACCGTCGGCGGCGGCTCCTCGGTGTCACCGGCGCCGTCGTCGGGATCACGGTGCTGGACCTACTGACCGCCGTGCAAGCCACCCGGGCGAGGGCGGTCGGCCCCGGGCCGGCGGTACGGGGCGCACGCGGAGGAGGACCCATGGAGCTGACAGCCACGACGACCGTTCGTAAGCCCTCGCAGGAGGTCTACGCGTTCTGGCGCGATCTGGGCAATCTTCCGACGTTCATGGCTCACCTGGAGGAGGTCCGGTCCACCGGTGGCCGTACGAGCCATTGGTCGGCCAGCGCTCCGTTCGGTAAGAGCGTCGAGTGGGACGCGGAGATCGTCGACGAGGTGGCCGGCGAGAAGATCGCGTGGCGGTCGACCGGGAACCCCGACGTGCCGAACGCCGGTACGGTCCGGTTCGTGCCCGCCCCCGACGGCGTGAGCACCGAGGTACACGTCCTGCTGACCTATGACATTCCGGGTGGAGCGGTCGGCAAGGCGGTGGCCAAGTACTTCGGCGAGGAACCGCACCAGCAGCTCGACGACGATCTGCGCCGGCTCAAGCAGGTGCTGGAGACCGGCGAGGTGCTCCGCTCCGAGGGCGCCCCGTGGGGCAAGCGGGCCCGCAAGGAGTTCCCGCAGCGTCCGGCGCAACCGCTGTCGGATTCCGAGCTCGCGAAGGGAGCGGACGCGTGAGGGCGAACACCTGGGCGGGCCGCAACAAGGTCAAGGTCCGTGACGTACCGGACCCGAAGATCCTGAACAAGCGCGATGCGATCGTAAAGATCACCTCCACCGCGATCTGTGGCTCGGACCTGCATCTGGTGGACGGATATGTCCCCACGATGCAGAACGGCGACATCATGGGCCACGAGTTCATGGGCGAGGTGATCGAGGTCGGATCGGGAGTGCCCGCGGACAAGCTACGGGTCGGCGACCGGGTCGTCGTGCCGTTCCCCATCGCCTGCGGCGCGTGCGGCGCCTGCGCCGCCGAGCTGTACTCCTGCTGCGAGAACTCCAACCCCAACGCCGGGATCGCGGAGAAGATGTTCGGTCACCCGGTCGCCGGGATCTTCGGCTACTCGCATCTGACGGGCGGCTTCGCCGGCGGTCAGGCGCAGTACGCGCGGGTGCCGTTCGCCGACGTCGGTCCGTTGAAGATCGAGTCCGACCTGACCGACGAGCAGGTGCTGTTCCTCTCAGACATCCTGCCAACCGGCTTCATGGGTGCCGACCTGTGTGACATCCAGTCCACCGACGTGGTGGCGGTGTGGGGCGCGGGCCCGGTCGGGCAGTTCGCCATGGACAGCGCCCGGGTGCTCGGCGCCGCGAAGGTCATCGCCATCGACAAGGAGCCGTACCGGCTGCAGATGGCGGAACGGGCGGGCCACACGACGATCAACTTCGACGAGGTCGACGTGCGGTCCCGCCTGCTGGAGATGACCGGCGGGCGGGGACCGGACAAGTGCATCGACGCGGTGGGCATGGAGGCGACCCACGGTGCCGCGCACGTCCACGCCTACGACCGGGTCAAGCAGGCGGTACGCCTGGAAACCGAGCGCCCCCACGCGCTGCGGCAGGCGATCCTGTCGTGCCGCAGCGGTGGCATCGTGTCGGTGATCGGCGCGTACGGCGGCTTCCTCGACAAGTTTCCCGCCGGCGCGTGGATGAACCGGGCGCTGACCCTGCGTACCGGGCAATGCCACGTGCAGCGTTACATGAAGCCGCTGCTGCAGCGCATCGAGCGCGGCGAGATCGACCCGACCCGGGTCATCACCCACACCCTGCCGCTCGACGAGGCCGAACGCGGCTTCGACATCTTCAAGAACAAGCAGGACCACTGCGAGAAGGTCGTCCTCAAACCCTGACGATCACCCGCATCCGGCGACGCCGGCGTGCGCGGTGGCCGGACGCGGCCTCTACCCGGAGGCGCCGGTCATGCTGACTCGCATGACGGCGACCACAGGCCAGCGGCTATCGCTACGAACAGGAGCACCGGCGACGCGGCGACAGTGCCGAGCACCATCCCCGGGAGTGTGTCGAGATGACACACTCCCCGGTCCGTGATCGCGGTCGACAGTCAGGCCTGCGGCGTGGTGGTCGGTGAGATCGCCCCGCGCACGCATGCGGCCAGGAGTGTGCGCCGCCGGTCGTGGTCCTCATCGGGTTCGTCGGCGGTCGCGGCGTAGACGACGCTCGCCGCCGACCAGGAGAACGCCATGCTGAGGACCAGGGTGAACAGGTCGAAGGGGTCGCCCGCCCGCACTCTGCCGGCGGCCTGTGCCCGGGCGATCGCCGTCAGCTTCGGCTCGTGGTCGGCTGCCCGGCCCAGGCCGCCGGTGGGCTGCCGTTCCAGGCGCAGCCATGTCAGCAGCCGGACCAGCTGCGGGTTGCGCAGGTTCTCGTCGTACATCGCCACCGCCGATCCGGGCAGGTCGTCCGCGTCGAACGGGATCGCGTCCATGAGTTGACGCGCGCGGTCGGCGATGACGGCGTCGAACAGGCCGTCCTTGTTGCCGAAGTAGCCGTACATCTGGGCCTTGTTCGTGCGCGCCGCTGCGGTGATGCGGTCGATCCGGGCTCCGGCGATGCCTCGTTCGGCGAACTCGGCGGCGGCGGCGTCCAGGATGCGGCGACTGGTGGCTGCGCCCTTGGCGGTTACGGGACCTGGGGACATGGAACCACTCTAACTAACCGACGAGTCGGTTGCTTTCGGCGCGCCAGCCGTCTACGTTGAGAAAAGACAGAACAGTTTGTTTGGAGGGGGTTCCCGTGCGGACGACCATCGGATGGCAGAGCGTGGACGGTACTGCCGCCCTGCAGCGGGCGGCGTTCGAGCGGCGGGATCTGCGCAGCGACGACATCGCGGTCCGCATCGACTACTGCGGCGTCTGCCACAGCGACCTGCACCTCCTCAGCGGCATGATGCCGCACTACAAGAATGCCGCCGGCATCGTGCCCGGCCACGAGTTCACCGGCACGGTCGCCGCCGTCGGCGCCGCAGTGACCCGCTTCGCTCCCGGCGATCAGGTCGCCGTCGGCACCCTCATCGACTCATGCGGGGCCTGCCGCATGTGCCAGGTCGGCCAGGAAAACTTCTGCCACGCGGGCCCGACCAGCACGTACGGCAGTCCCGACCGGATCGACGGCACGATCACCAAGGGGGCGTACAGCCGCGAGTACGTGCTGCGGGAGAAGTTCGCGTACCCGTTGCCCGACGGCCTCGACCCGGCCGGCGCGGCTCCGCTGATGTGCGCCGGCATCACCATGTGGGAGCCGCTGCGCGAGGCGGGAATCGGCCCTGACAGCCGGGTGGCGGTCGCCGGCCTCGGGGGCCTCGGCCATCTCGGTGTCAAGCTCGCCGCTGCGCTCGGCGCTGAGGTGACCGTCCTGAGCCGTACCCCCGGCAAGTCCGACGACGCCCGCAAGCTCGGCGCCACCGATCTGCTCGCCACCACCGACGACGCCCAGCTCGCGCGGGCCGCCGGCAGCTTCGACCTCATCCTGGACACCATCTCCGGCCCGCACGACCTGTCGCCGTTGCTGCGGCTGCTGACTCTCAACGGCACTCTCAGCGTGCTCGGCTTCCCCATGCAGACTCCGGTGAACCTCATGGAGCTGACCTCCGGCCGCAAGAAGCTCAGCTCATCGGGGACCGGCGGCACCAGGCACACGGCCGAACTGTTGTCCTTCGCCGCTGAGCACGACATCACCGCCGACATCGAGCTGCTGCCCTCCGCCCAGATCCAGCAGGCCTTCGACCGCCTCGAACGCGGCGACGTCCGCTACCGCTTCGTGCTGGACCTCGCCGACCTGGACTGACACCACCGCCGCCGACAACTCCCACCACCAGTTCTGGCTCTTCCGCACCGACGCCTGCACGGCCACGGAGCGGCCCGCGCCGAGAGGCACGGGCCGCTCCGGCGCGTCCCCTGAAATCTGATCTCCGCTGATGCGCGCGCCGTGTGCTCGCCAGCAGAGACCACCACCGGCCAACCGGTACCAACACGGTTCACCACGGCCGACCGCCGGTCGAAAACCGGGTACGTGTGCTCGAGATGTGGTCCTGGCTGGAAGAACAGCGCCCGGACGACGCGGGCGACCCCGGGTCAATGCGGGCCACGCCCTGCCACCCCAGGTGAACCCCCAGGTCGCTAGACTAGGCCCTCGCGCCCCCGTAGCTCAGGGGATAGAGCATCGGTTTCCTAAACCGTGTGTCGCAGGTTCGAATCCTGCCGGGGGCACCATTGCGAGGCTCTGACCAGCAAGAATTTCGACAATGCATAGATCTTCCGCTATGGAGTTCTGAGTCGCCCCCCGAGAACCCCCCCAGTAACGCAGGCGGGCGACCAGGTTCGGCAGTCTAGGTGGACCGCAACATGGGCGAGCGTGGGCGACGGCCGACATGGCGGTCGCTGGCGGACCGGCCGCGTCTCCACACCTTGATCTTGGTCCCACTCGCCCCGCGCGAAACTCCGAGAACATGTCGGACGCCCGCCGTAACATTGGCGCGGACATCGGAGGTCAGGGTGCCACGGAAGATTACCCCTGCGCAGTACAAGCGCATGATCGACGACGAGAACCGCAGGCGGAAGAAGGCCGTCGACGACTACAACCGCCAGGTCCGCGCGCACAACCGTGAGCTGCAGCGGGTCGTCGACAAGCACAACCGCGAGGTGCGCGCGCACAACGCGCGGGTGCGTTCCAATCGGCAGCGACTGGCCACCGAGATCGCGCGGCTCAACCGCCAGCGGTCGGCGACCCGCTACGTCACCGTGCAGACCTCCGCCATCGCGCTGCACACCGCGTACGCCCTCGTCGACGAGCAGTCCGAGCAGTGGAACGAGCGCGGGCAGGAGCTGGCCGATCTGGCGGAAGCCGAGACTGCTAACAGCGCGCAGGTCGTCAACACCCTGCTGGGCGAGTCGGATGCCGATGCGGAGGGCATCGAGGAGACGTCACTCACCGACGAGCTGTCCGCGCTGTCAGCGGACCTGCACTCACGTTGGGAAGGCGCACGGTTCGCAATCAACCCGCGCAATCCTGACGCCGCGCGGCACTTCTGCACGAGCGCCCGCGAGGTCATCGTGGAGTTGCTCAACCTGGCGGCGCCCGACGCCGCGGTGTTGGGCGCCAAGCCGGACTGCAAGCGAGGACCGGACGGAGTGCAGGTCGCACGTCGGGAGAAAATCAACTACTTGCTCGACCGCAACGGCGCTAGCTACGAGGCCCTGGGCGACTTCGTGGAGACGAACGTCAACGACGTGATGAACCTGTTTTCCCAGTTCAATAAGGGCACGCATGGTGCTGCGGGACGCTTCGACATCCCCACCCTACGGACGATCAAGCACCGCGTGGAGGACTCCATCCGGTTCCTGTCCTCGCTGGTCCGAGGTGTCCAGCTGTCAAGCGGCGACGTCGGGTAGAGCCCCACGGCGCAAAGCCGTATCACCCGGTGGGCGGTACGGCTGGCCCCGGACGTCGAGGGCAACGAGTTTTGTTGTGGACTGAAGGGCCGGGAGAGCTGCCCCGGTTCCGTGTCCGCCGGTCACGGTGGGCGCGCCCGGGATCGCCGCGCCACGGCCGCGATACGCCATCAACGCTGCCGCCGGGCCGGGTACGCCGCTGAGCCGGCCGAGGTGTCCCGCTGGGAGGGGCGGCAGGCAGAGCCCGCTCCAGAGGACCACTCCTGCATCGAACGACCGTCTCCATGTCCGTGAGGACAAGGAAGTAGGGCGACGCAGCAGGAGGCGTACGCCATGGGCGGCGAGGACCGAGCCGCCGACTCCCCACAACATCTGGAACACGTCCCGGGGGGCATGGGCCTGCCTAACCGAAGGGCCCGGTGAACAACCGGGTCGAGGCGTGGCCGGGGCGGCAGGCACCAGTCGTGACCTTCGGCGTGAGCGAGGCGGCACCGGGCGCATCGCCCGCTGCCCGGCCCGCCCGGCTACCGGTCCGTGCCCTGCTCGGTGGGCGCGAGGGTGCCGAGGTCGGCGACCGTGTGGGCGCGAATGTCGACGCGCGCCCCGGCGGCGTACCGCTCGGCGACGGCGCGGACGTGGTCCTGCGCGGGTTCGGCGAGCCCGTCGTACACCGCGACGAAGGCGGCGCGGGCGTCGTGCCGGGGCAGCCCGGCCGGCATCACCTCGGCGGGCAGGAGCGGGTCCAGGGTCGGGAAGCGGCGGTACGCGTCCATGACCTCGGTGCGGGCCCGGACGGCCGCCGCGCCGGTGACGTCCCCCGCCCGGACGTGGGGCAGCAGGGCGGTCCAGTGCCGGATGAAGGCGTCGTACTGCCGGGCGAGGCCGGCGGTGTCCCAGGCGTCGATCGGGGCCCGGTTGCCGGCGGCCTCGATGTCGACCTGGCGGGCGCGGAACACGCTGGTGGCGCCGAGCGCGACGGTCGAGAGCGCGGCCCGGGACGTGTCGTCCAGCTCGTGCGGGGACACCCACAGCCCGTCGTACAGCGGGGCGTACCCCAGCCAGCGGAGCTGGCCCCGCAGGGCACGGCGCTCGGCGGTCGCCTCCTGCGGCAGGGAGAACGCGACCAGGGTCCACCAGCCGTCCCAGGACTCCGCCTCGGCGGCGAACCGGGCGATCCGGCCACCACCGTGGGCGAGGTTGTCGGCGGCGGGTCGGGTCAGCCGGTAGGAGCTGTGGCGGCCGTGCCGGCCGCTGTCGAGGACGCCCCGGCGGGCCAGGCGGCTGATGGCGGTCCGGGCGCCGGCGGTGGTGACGCCCGACTCGGCCAGCAGCGCCACCAGGGCGGCGGAGGGCAGCCAGGAGCGGGTCCGCAGGGTGTAGTCGGCCAGCAGCGTCACGGCCAGGCTCTGCGGTGAGCTGCCGGCCTGTCTGCGCGGCAGGACGGCGTCGGCCGCGGCGTCCCGGAGGATCTCCTCGATGCTGAACGGGCTGACCACGCGACACTCCGGCGCAGATCGGGGTGGACACCAGTGTCCTGGCCGCCCCGATTATCGCAGCCGCCCCACTGTGGACGCCGCCCGCGCCCGTGTCACCGGGGCACCCGGACTGCGGGCGACCCGTGCCACGGAGGCGTTCGGGCCGTGGGCGTGCGGGCAGCGGAAACAGCACCCCTGCCCATCGGCATCAATCGATTGACAGTTCCGTGGACCGGGAGAAGAATAACTGCCACACGTCTGGTGCTGTGGGAGCCGGCGACACCGACGGGGACCGCGACCGACCCTTCCCGGGCGAGGGGGACCGGCCGGCGGATTCCCGGCACCGGCACGCCCCCGGTCATCTCCACCGTCGACCGGATGCTCGACGGTGGGGCCGGTCCGGCGTGTCGTTTCCGAGCACGGTGCGGTGCCACCTCCGGCGGTCTGCCGGCCGGTGACGCGCGCACCGCCCATGAGGCAGCAGAGGGAGTGAGACGCGTGAGAACCCATCGCCGGCTGCTGGCCGGCTGCGCCGCGTTCGTCGCGGTGATCGGCCTGGCGCAGGTACTGCCAGGTCTGGCCACCCCGGCCGTCGCGGCGTCGCTGGTCGAGGTGACCAGCTTCGGCAACAACCCGGGCGGGATGCGGATGCACGTCTACGTGCCCGACGTCCGCCCGGCCAACCCCGCGATCGTGGTGGCCATGCACGGCTGCGGCGGCTCCGGGCCGGGCTTCTACTCGAGCAGCGAGTTCGCCGCGCTGGCCGACCAGTACGGCTTCGTCGTCATCTACCCGACCGCCACCCAGCAGGCCGGGTTCGGCAACTGCTTCGACACCTGGTCCGAGGCGGCCAAGCGGCGCGGCGGCGGCAGCGACCCGGTGTCGATCCTGTCGATGATCAGCTACGTCCAGCGGCAGTACGGCGGTGACCCCAACCGGGTGTACGCCACCGGCAGTTCCTCCGGCGGCATGATGACCAACCAGATGCTCGCCCTGCACCCCGACGTGTTCAAGGCCGGGGCGGCGTTCATGGGGGTGCCGTACAACTGCTTCGCCAACGCGGCCGACTACCCGCCGGGGGCCAGCAGGTGCACCGGCGGAAGCATGGACCGGACCCCGCAGCAGTGGGGGGACGCGGTCCGGCAGGCGTACCCGGGCTTCACCGGCGTCCGGCCCCCGGTGCAGTTGTGGCACGGCACCAACGACACCTTCGTGCCGTACCAGCTGTTGCAGGAGACGATCGAGCAGTGGACCGACGTGTTCGGCCTCAGCCAGACTCCGACGTCCACGGACACCCCGCGCGCCGGCTGGAACCGCCGTCGGTTCGCCGACACCACCGGCACCGTCCGGGTCGAGGCGTACAGCATCCAGGGTGCCGGGCACAGCCTGCCGTCCGCCGGCATGGCGGCGTCGGCGATCGCGTTCTTCGGTCTCACCGGCACCCCGCCGACCACACCCCCGGTCACCCCGCCCACCACGCCGCCCACCACCCCGCCGACCACGCCTCCGGTCACCCCGCCCACCACCACCCCACCGGTCACCGGGGCCTGCTCGGCGAGCTACCGGCAGGTCAGCTCGTGGCAGGGCGGCTTCCAGGGTGAGGTCACCGTCCGCGCCGGCACCTCGGCCGTCAACGGCTGGACCGTCGGGCTGACCTTCCCCGGCGGGGTCACCGTCAGCCAACTGTGGAACGGCACGCTCTCCGGCAGCGGCCCCGCCTACACCGTCCGGAACGTCTCCTACAACGGCGCGATCGGCGCGAACGGCTCGACCGTCTTCGGCTTCCTCGCCAGCGGTACCGCCAGCACGCCGACGCTCACCTGCGCCAGCCCGTGACCTGTCCGCCGCCCCGGCGGCGCCGGCGGGACCGCCCCACAGGGCGGACCCCACCGGACGCCGCCGGGGCGGCCACCGGCCGGGTGTAGCCGACGGGCCGGTACGCGGAGGGCCTCACACCACGCGGAGTCCGCAGGGTGCGGCCTCGACGGAACCGGCCGCCCCGAATCGTGCCTACGATGTGGTGCATGTCGATGACGGTCGAGTCGATAACGGTCGAACGGCGCGTCCAGTCCGACCGTGGCACCGTGTGGCGGACGATGAGCGACCTCGACCGGTGGGCGGAGCTGGTGCCCACCGTGACGGAGATCAGCCGGATCGACGGCACCGGGCCGATCACGGTCGGGAGCCGCTTCCGGGTACGCCAGCCGGGGCTGATGGCCGCGACGTACGAGATCACCGACTGGCGCCCGGAGGAGGGGTTCACCTGGGTGGCCCGCTCGGCGGGTGTCCGGACCAGGGCGGACCACTGGCTGCGGTCGGACGGGGCCGCCGTGCGGCTGCGGTTGGGCATCGAGTGGACGGGTGCCGGATCACGCCTGGTGCGGCTGCTGTACGGCAGGCGCACCCGGCGCTACCTCGAACAGGAGGCCGCCGCCTTCGCGCGGCTGGCCGAGCGCCCCGACGGTGAGCGGTAGCGCCGACGGTGAGCGGTAGCGCCGACGGGTCGGTCGGGCCGCGCCACGGCCCAGCCGGGGAGCCCGCCGAGGGGCAGGACGGCATCCGGACCAGGTGTAGGGCGGCCCCGACACGCCGTGTCGGGGCCGCCCGGCGACGGCCGGTGGGTGCGGGTTCGTCTCCGGTCAGGGGCCGGTCGGTGTGCCCGGGGCCGGCGGCGTGATCCCGACGGTCACTGCTGGATCCACTGCCCGTTGGTGCCGCAGACGTACCCGGCGACGATGCAGTTCTCCACCCGGTACCGCAGGGCCGCCACGTCCCAGGCGTTGAAGAAGTCCCCGTGGAACGTGTACCCGGGGGCGGTGGTGACGTTGGCGCCGTTGCGGGTACCGGCCAGGGTGAGCCCACCGCCGGTGACCGGGTACGTGATCAGGAACTCCAGCCTCGGCACCGGCACCGGGTGGCTGGCCGGGCAGGTGCCGCCGAGCCCGCCGAGGCCGAACGCCATGTGGCTCTTGTGGTCGGCGCTGTCCAGGTTCCGCCCGTCCCAGCAGGTCGGGAAGTCGAGGTACGTCTCCAGTTTCGAGCCGGCCGGGCAGGCGAGGAAGTCCCGGCTGGACTGGCTCTGCCCCCGGCAGGACCAGCGGGCCGCCGGGTTCTGGTCGGCGGAGGTGGCCAGCGGGTTGCCGACCACCATCTTCAGCCCCTGCGGGTGCGGCTTGACGTTGAGCCGGTCGGTGATCCCCTGGTAGTAGATGGTGACCGACTCGGGGGCGACCGGCCGGCCGTTCTGGTACAGCGTCGGCACCCAGTACGCGGAGCGGTCCGCCTGCGGGTCACAGTTCGTCCCGCCGTTCACCAGCGAGGCGAGGTTCGTGTACGCGTTGGTGGTCAGGTTGCCGAAGAACTCGTGCACGTGCGAGGCGCCCGCCTGGCCGGGGCGCACGATCGGGTCGTCGGGGGAACGGCCCTTGCTCGCGCAGTTGGCCCGGAACTCCGAGCCGCGTACCGGGGCCGCCTGGAGGGCCAGCGCGGCGGCCTCCTGCTCCGGGCTGAGCTCGTACCGGTGGTCGGCGTGGCTGTCGGTGACGGCCGGGCCGCCGGTGGTGGGCCGGGCGTCGGCGGCCTCGCGGTCGGCGACCGTCCCGGCGGCGGCCAGGGTCAGCAGGGCGACGCCGAGCGCGCCGACGCGGCGCAGCCAGTGGTGTCGGGTCGGGCCGGCGACGCTGCGCCGTCCGGTGAGCGGCATGACTCCTCCTCGCCCGGGTGGCGGGGGTGGCCCGGCCGGCCCGGGGTTGACGGGGCGGATTCGTGAGAGCGCTCTCCAGGTCTTGATAAGGGCAAGCAACGACATCTGTCAATGAAAAGAAGCCGAATTCCAGTTACGGCACGAATCCCCCGCCCGCACCCCGCCCCCGGGCCCGCGCGCCGGGCCCGCCGCCCGCGCCGGGCCGGGCTGTCCCCGGGCCGTGCTCCACCGGCACGACCGCCGGGCGCGACGCCGGACACGACGCCGGGGCCGGGGGAGTCCCCCGGCCCCGGCGTCGTCGGTCGGATCAGGCGGTCGGCGCGGGGATCTCCGCCTTGTCCTGCTCGGCGTGCTCGGCGGCCCGGCGGTCGGCCAGGTGCGCCCGGATCGAGTACGCCAGCGCGGCGGCCCAGACCAGCACGATGACGGCGTACGCGGTGTACCGGGTGCCGTCCGGCGCGTCGATCCAGTCGCTGCGCAGCAGGGAACGGCTGTTGGTCAGGATGATGATGCCGCCGACGGCGGAGCCGAGCACCCGGGGCGGGACGTGCCGGACCAGCCAGGCCGCGATCGGCGCGGCGATCACGCCGCCGATGAGCAGCGCGGCGACCCAGCCGAAGTCGATGTTCTCGCTGCCCAGGCCGACCAGGAAGCCGAGGCTGGCGGCGATGGCGATGAGGAACTCGCTGGTGTCGATCGAGCCGATGACCTTGCGGGGTTCGAGGCGACCGCTGGCCAGGATGGCGGGGGTGCCGACCGGGCCCCAGCCGCCGCCCCCGGTCGAGTCGACGAACCCGGCGACCAGGCCGAGCGGGGCGAGGAAGCGCTTGCGCAGCGGCTTGTGCAGGCGGTCGGTGGGCAGGCCGAAGGTGGTGAACCGGATCAGGATGTACAGACCCAGGGTCAGCAGGATCAGCGCCATCACCGGCGCGGCGACCTCGGTGGAGAGGCTGGACAGGAAGGTGGCTCCGGCGAACGCGCCGATCGCGCCCGGGATGCCGATCTTGATGACCACGGGCCAGTTGACGTTGCCGAAGCGCCAGTGCGAGACGCCGGAGGCCAGCGTGGTGCCGATCTCGGCGAGGTGGACGGTCGCGGAGGCGGCGGCGGGGTTGGTGCCGATGGCGAGCAGCAGCGTCGTCGACGTGACGCCGTACGCCATGCCGAGGCTGCCGTCGACGAGCTGCGCGCCGAGGCCGACCAGGGCCAGCATGATGAGTTTCCGCATGGTGGGGGTTCCTCCGGGGGGCGGTCCGGGCCGGGGCCGGCGGTGTGGCGCGGGGGGTGATCAAACTTGGGTTTGCCTACTTAATTAGTCGGGATTATGGGCCAGGTAGGTCCGGTAGGGCAACGGGCGATTCACGGAGTGGGACGTACACCACTGCGGTGGACCGGCGGGGTTGACCTCAGCCGGGGTTGAGGGTGTCGGATCGACGGATGCGAGCCATCCAGCTTCACGAGTTCGGTCCGCCCGGCAACCTCGTCCTCGCCGACCTGCCGGACCTGCGGCCCGGCCCCGGCCAGGTACGGATCCGGGTCGAGGCCAGCGGTGTGCACCTGCTCGACACCGGCCTGCGCCGGGGCGAGACCGGCGGCCCGATGCCGCCGCCCCGGCTGCCCACCATCCCCGGCCGCGAGGTCGCCGGGACCGTCGACGAGACCGGGACCGGGGTCGACCCGACCTGGCGGGGACGGCGGGTCGTCGCCCACCTCGGCATGGTGCCCGGCGGATACGCGGAACAGGCCGTCACCGCCGTCGACACCCTCTTCGAGGTGCCCGAGCACCTCGGCTTCCCCGAGGCGGTGGCGGCGGTCGGCACCGGGCGTACCGCGCTGGGCGTGGTCGAGGCGGAGCCACCGACCGCCGACGACGTCGTCCTCGTCCCCTCGGCGGCCGGCGGCATGGGCTGGTTGCTGGCCCAGGCGGCCCGCCGCGCCGGGGCGACGGTGGTGGCCGCCGCCCGGGGCGCGGACCGCGTCGGGCGGCTGCGCGACCTCGGCGCGGACCTGGTCGTCGACTACGGCCGGGCCGACTGGGCCGACCGGATCCGGCAGCAGACCGCCGGGCTGACCCTGGTGTACGACGGGGTTGGCGGCGAGGTCGGCCGGACCGCCCTGGAACTGCTCGCGCCCGGTGGCCGGCTGCTGATGTTCGGCTGGTCCGCCGGCGCGCCCACCCGCTTCGACACCGACGACGTGGTGGCCCGGTCGCTGACGGTCGGCTGGCTCGGGCAGCGGATCCGCGCCCTGCCGGGTGGCATCCCCGGCCTCGCCGGCCGGTCCCTGCGGCTCGCCGCCGACGGCTGGTGGCAGCCGCTGGTCAGCACGTACCCGCTGGCCGACGCCGCCACCGCGCACGCCGACCTGGAGAACCGGCGGGCGCTGGGCAAGGTCGTCCTGACGGTCACCCGATGAGTCCCACCGCCGGCGGCCCGACCGGCCCCACCCCGGCCCCACCCACCGCCGGCCCCACCGGCGACCCGGCCCCGGCCGGCACCGATTCCACCGGCGGGGCGGCGGGCAGGGCCGACCCCGGCGCGCCGGCCGGGGGAGCGGGCGCCCGGCTGGTCCGGCCGTTCCGGCGGTCCGGGTACCGGTGGCTCGCCGCCACGCTGGCGTTGAGCACCTTCGGCAACGGGGTGTGGTCGATCGCCCTGGTCTGGGAGGTGATCCGGATCGGCGGCGGCCCGACGGCGCTCTCCGTGGTGGCCGGGGCGGCGGCGGTCGGCCTGGTGGCCTGTTCCCTGCTGGGCGGGGTGGTCGCCGACCGGGTGCCGCAACGGCTGATCCTGCTCGTCGTCGGGGTGGTGCAGACCGGGGCGGCGGGCGGGGCGGCGCTGCTCTCCGCGCTGGACGTGACCCGGGTCTGGCACCTGGTCGCGGTGTCGACGCTGGTCGGGGTCGGCAGCGCCTTCTTCTATCCGGCGTACTCGGCGTGGGTGCCGTCCCTGGTCCCCCCGGCGGACCTGCTGGCGGTCAACGGCTTCGAGGGCATGATCCGGCCGACGCTGCGGCAGGCCCTGGGGCCCGGCGCGGCCGGGCTCGCCGTCGGCGCGCTCTCGGAGGGGGCGGCGCTGGGCATCGCCGCCGCCGCGACCGCGCTGACCGTGCTCACCCTGCGGGCGATCCCCGCCACCGCCCCGGCCCGCCCCGACCCGACCGACGGGGAACCGCCCGCGCCGGGGGTCGCCGCCGTCCTCGCCGACCTGCGCGCCGGGTTCCGGATCCTGGTCCGGACGCCGTGGCTGCTCGCCACGCTGATCTTCGGCTGCCTCATGGTGCTGGCCATGATGGGCCCGCTCCAGGTGCTCGTCCCGTTCCTGATCAAGGAGCGGATGGGCGGCGGGGCGGCGGAGCACGCGTACGTGATGGCCGCCTTCGGCGTCAGCGGCGCGCTGGCCTCCCTGGTGACGGCGGCCCGCCCGCTGCCCCGCCGGTACCTGACCTTCATGATCATGTTGTGGGGCGCCGGCTGCCTGCCGTTCGTCGTCATCGGCACGGCGCGGCACCTGTGGCAGGTGGTGGCCGCGGCGACGGTCCTGGGGGCGGCCTTCTCCGCCGCCACCGTCCTGTGGGGGACCCTGCTGCAACGCCGGGTGCCGGCGCACATGCTCGGCCGGGTCTCCTCGCTGGACTTCTTCGTCTCGATCAGCCTGTCGCCGGTGTCGATGGCGCTCGCCGGCCCGCTGGCCGAGGCCATCGGGCTCGGCCCGACCTTCGCGGTTGCCGGGATCGCCCCGGTGCTGCTCGCCGGGGTGGTGATCGTCTGGGCGCGGCTGCCCGCCGACGAACGCCGCCACCCACTCGACGGGTGAGCCGGCACCGGGCGCGGCCGGGGGAGCCGACCGGCCGGCACCGGGGGGCCGCCGCCGGCACCCCGCCGACCGGCGGGCCGGGCGGTCACCGCTCGGCGAGTTGGTCGGCGTGCGCGATCACCTGGTCGACCAGGCCGTACTCGCGGGCCTGTTCGGCGGTGAACCAGCGGTCCCGGTTCCAGTCCCGCTCGATCTCCTCGACACCGCGACCGCTGTGCTCGGCGATCAGCCGCTGCATCGTCCGCTTCACCTGGAGCATGTTCTCGGCCTGGATGGTGATGTCGGCGACCGTGCCGCCGAAGCCGCCGGAGGGCTGGTGCATCAGGATCCGCGAGTGCGGGAGCGCGTACCGCTTGCCGGCCGTCCCCGCACAGAGCAGGAACTGCCCCATCGACCCGGCCAGGCCGAGGGCGAGCGTGGCGACGTCGTTGCGGACGTACCGCATGGTGTCGTAGACGGCCATGCCGGCGCTGATCGAGCCGCCCGGCGAGTTGATGTAGAGGACGATGTCCCGCTCGGCGTCCTCGGCGGCGAGCAGCAGCATCTGGGCGCAGATCCGGTTCGCCGACTCGTCGGTGACCTCGGTGCCGAGGAAGATGATCCGTTCCCGCAACAGCCGCTCGAACACCTGGTCACCGAAGGACGGCTGCCCGCCGTCCAGCATCCGCACGTCGTACCCGGTCATGCTGGGCCTCCTCCCACCGTGCCGGTGGGCGGGCCACGCCGCCCGGGGTACCGGCCCCACCAGCGTGCGACCGGCGCGGACCCGGCGACGAGGCTTTCTGCCGGGGGCAGATCTGCCCCCGGCAGAACCGGGCCGGAGCCCGCGGCGTCAGCGGCCGATCAGGGCGAAGACCCCCCAACCGAGGTGTTCGCGCTGGTACCGGGTGTAGCGGACGGGTTCGGTGCGCAGCTCGGCCCGCACCTCGGCGGCCAGGTCGTCGTCGGGGTTCCCGTCGAGCCAGCGGCGGAGGTTGAGCCACTGTGCCGCCTGGTACCGGTCCCAACTGTCCTGATCGGCCAGCACCATCTCCACGACGTCGTACCCCAGGTCGCCGAAGCGCGCGACCAGCTCGGGCAGCACCAGGAAGTCGTCCGCGTCGCCGGCGAGGCAGGCCCTGGCGGTCTCCTGGTCCGGCACCTGCTGACGCCAGTACGGCTCGCCGACCAGCATCAGGCCGCCGGGGCGGAGACTGCCGGCCAGCAGGTCGACGGTGCCGGCCACGCCGCCGCCGATCCAGGTGGCGCCGACGCAGGCGGCGAGGTCGACCGGCTCGTCCGCGACGTACCCGGTGGCGTCGCCGTGCACGAAGGTGACCCGGTCGGCGACGCCGAGTTCGGCGGCGCGGGCGCGGGCCTGCGTGGTGAACACCGTGCTGATGTCCACCCCGGTCCCGGTGATCCGGTGGTCCCGGGCCCAGGTGCACAGCATCTCGCCCGACCCGCTGGCCAGGTCGAGCACCCGCGTCCCGGGGGCCAGGTGCAGCGCCCGGCCCAGGGCGGCGAGCTTGTCAGGGGTGAACGGGTTGTGGATGCGGTGGCTACTCTCGCGGATGGTGAAGATGCGTGGAAGATCCACGGAAGGTGCTCCTCGGGTCTGCTGCGGTCAGGGCGCGGGGGAGGGACAGCCGACCGGAGTCGGCCGCCGTGGCTCGGACCGTCATCAACACACCTCGCTCAGCACGGACACCACCAGAACAGGGGCAACGTAGCCCTCCCGGGGCGGCGCCGCCACCGGTTTCGGGCCCCTGCCGCACCCCGAGCGGACCTGCGACCCCGGCTAGACCAGCACCAGCGGCCGTCGGCCCACGCCGGCCCGACCACAGTGCGACAACCCGGGGGTACGCGGACCGAGCCGGACCGACCCGCCGGCCCCGTCGCCCCGGCCGGCCGGGGCCCGCTCCAGGCGGGCCAGGCCCACCCGGACGACCTCGGGGTGAGCGGTCGTGCGGGGCCCGACCGGCACCCGCGGCTCCACCCGGCGCAGGTCGTCGCGGGCCTCCTCCAGCAGGTCCGACAGGTGGATGCCCAGCGCCCGGCAGACCGCCGCCAGCACCTCGGAGGAGGCCTCCTTGCGCCCGCGCTCCACCTCGGAGAGGTACGGCACGGAGACCCCGGCGGCCCCGGCCACCTCACGCAGGGTGCGCCCCTGCCGCCGCCGGAGCCGACGCAACACGTCACCGATCACCCGTCGCAGCAACGACATGTGGCCCTCACCTTCACCGGTCGTCAACGGGACAGTCCCATCATGCCGGCTGCGACCCGTTCGCGTTGTCCCGCGACCCGCCGGCCGTCACGCTGCGTCGTGGACCTCTGGCGGTCCGCCGAGTTCCGTCCGGCCGGCTGGCCCGTCCGGCGGGCGGCGCGGGTCCGGACCGTGAACCTCGCCGTGCGGAGATCGCACCAACCGCTATGTTGTGCACGTGCACTCGACCGCAGTGGCCAAGGCCCGAGGGTGATCCATTTTCCGGCGCAGCGGCGTGGCCCGCTCAGCGCCCTCAGCCTGCGGCTGGCCGCCGCCGTCGGCCTGGTCTTCGCCGTCGTCGCCGTGGTCTACCTGGAGCGGGACGGCTACCGGGACGTCAACGAGGACGGCGTCACCCTCCTCGACTCCTTCTACTACGCGGTGGTGTCGCTCTCCACCACCGGGTACGGCGACATCACCCCGGTGAGCGACTCGGCGCGGCTGGTGAACGTCGTGTTCATCACCCCGGCCCGGGTGCTCTTCCTGATCATCCTGGTCGGCACCACGCTGGAGGTGCTGACCGAGCAGTACCGGACCGGCCGCCGACTGTCCCGCTGGGGGAGAACCGTGAAGGACCACGTCATCATCTGCGGCTACGGCACGAAGGGGCGCAGCGCGGTCTCGGCCCTGCTGGAGAACGGCATGGACAAGTCCCGGATCGTGGTGGTCGAGCGCAGCGGGCCCGCCCTGCGCCAGGCCACCTCGGCCGGGCTGGTCGCCATCGAGGGCTCGGCGACCCGCTCGGCGACCCTCAACGAGGCGCACGTCCGCAGCGCCAAGGCGGTGATCATCGCCACCGACAGCGACGACGCGTCGGTCCTGGTGGCGCTGACCGTCCGCCAGTTGACCGCCGGTCAGGTCCGGATCATCGCGGCGGCCCGGGAGGCCGAGAACGCCCCGCTGCTCAAGCAGAGCGGCGCGCACCACGTGATCGTCTCCTCGGCGACCGCGGGCCGGCTGCTCGGCCTCTCCACCTCCGCGCCGCCGCTGATCGATGTGGTCGAGGACCTGCTCACCCCCGGCCAGGGGATGGCCCTGGCCATGCGCTCCGCCGAGCGCCAGGAGGTGGGCCGTTCCCCGCGTGAGCTGGAGTGCCTGGTCATCGCCCTGGTGCGGCGCGGCAAGGTGGTCACCCTGGCCGACCGGGCCGGCGCGGTCATCGAGACCGGCGACATGCTGGTGTACGTGCGCGACGACCGCCCCCAGCCCGCCACCACCGCCTGACCGGCACCGACAGACCGACCCAGCAGGGCCGGAACCAGCAGGAGCCCCGTGACCGTCAGCGCCTCCTGACCGGCAACGACGCGGTGGCCGCCCCGAGCGGGACGGCCACCGTGTCGTTCAGGCGCTGGGGGCTCAGACGATCGTCCAGGTGTCACCGCTGGCCAGCAGGCCGGCGAGCTGCTGCTCGGGCGTCTCGGTCTGCGCCGCCGTGGCGTCGGCCACCTGCTGCTGCACCACGCTGTCGTAGGTGGGCCGGCGGACCGAGCGGAACACCCCGATCGGGGTGTTGCGCAGGTCCAGGCCGGGCAGCCGGGACAACGCGAAGGCGTACGCCGGGTCGGTGACCCCCGCGTCGTGCACCACGATCTGCTCGGCCGGGGTCTCCGCCGTCGGGCGGACCTCCAGGCCGAAACCGCCCGGCGGGTGGACGACGCAGTACTCCCCGTCCTTGCCGAAGGTGATCGGCTGCCCGTGCTCCAGCCGGATCAGGTGGTCGTCCCGGACACCCGGGTCCTTGAGCTGCTCGAACGCGCCGTCGTTGAAGATGTTGCAGTTCTGGTAGATCTCCACGAACGCCGAACCCTCGTGCTCGGCCGCCGCGCGCAGCACCGACTGGAGGTGCTTGCGGTCGGAGTCGATGGTCCGGCCGACGAAGGACGCCTCCGCGCCGAGCGCCAGCGAGATCGGGTTGAACGGGGCGTCCGCCGACCCGGCCGGGGTCGACTTGGTGATCTTGCCGACCTCGGAGGTGGGCGAGTACTGCCCCTTGGTCAGGCCGTAGATCCGGTTGTTGAAGAGCAGGATCTTCAGGTTGACGTTGCGGCGCAGCGCGTGGATCAGGTGGTTGCCGCCGATCGACAGCGCGTCGCCGTCCCCGGTGACCACCCAGACCGACAGGTCCGGCCGGGACACCGACAGGCCGCTGGCGATCGCCGGGGCGCGGCCGTGGATCGAGTGCATCCCGTACGTGTTCATGTAGTACGGGAACCGCGACGAGCAGCCGATGCCGGAGACGAAGACGATCCGCTCCCGGGGGATGTTCAGCTCCGGCATGAACTGCTGCACGGCGGCCAGGATCGCGTAGTCACCGCAGCCGGGGCACCAGCGCACCTCCTGGTCGGACTTGAAGTCCTTCGCGGTGAGCTTGAGGGCGACGGGCTCAGACATTCTTCAGGACCTCTTCCAGCGTCGTCTCCAGCTCGGCGGCCGTGAACGGCAGACCCCGGACCTGGTTGTAGCCGATCGCGTCGACCAGGTACGTGGCCCGGATCACGTGGGCGAGCTGGCCGAGGTTCATCTCGGGGATGACCACCCGGTCGTAGGAGCGCAGCACCTGACCGAGGTTGGCCGGCATCGGGGCCAGGTGCCGCAGGTGCGCCTGGGCGATGGACAGGCCACGCTGGCGCAGCGCCCGGCAGGCGGCGCCGATCGGCCCGTACGTCGAGCCCCAGCCGAGCACCAGCACCCGGGCGTCGCCGTCCGGGTCCTCCACCTCGACGTCCGGCACCGGGATCGTCTCGATCCGGGCCGCCCGGGTCCGCACCATGAAGTCGTGGTTCGCCGGGTCGTACGAGATGTCGCCGGTCTTGTCGGCCTTCTCCAGGCCGCCGATGCGGTGCTCCAGCCCCGGGGTGCCCGGGATGGCCCACGGCCGGGCCAGCGTCACCGGGTCCCGCAGGTACGGCAGGAACGCGCCGTTGTCGCCGTTGGGCTCGGTGGCGAACTCGACCCGCAGGTCGGGCAGGGAATCCACGTCCGGCAGCAGCCACGGCTCGGAGCCGTTGGCGACGTAGTTGTCCGACAGCAGGATCACCGGCGTGCGGTAGGTCAGCGCGATCCGGGCCGCCTCCAGGGCGGCGTGGAAGCAGTCCGCCGGGGACTTCGGGGCGACCACCGCGACCGGGGCCTCGCCGTGCCGGCCGAACAGCGCCATGTTCAGGTCGGCCTGCTCGGTCTTGGTCGGCATGCCGGTCGACGGCCCGGCCCGCTGCACGTCGACGATGACCAGCGGCAGCTCCAGCGCCACGGCCAGCGAGATGGTCTCGCCCTTGAGCGCCACGCCGGGACCGCTGGTGGTGGTGATGCCGAGCGCACCGCCGTACGACGCGCCGAGCGCCGCGCCCACCGCCGCGATCTCGTCCTCGGCCTGCATGGTGGTCACGCCGAACCGCTTGTGCTTGCTCAGCTCGTGCAGGATGTCCGAGGCCGGGGTGATCGGGTACGCGCCCAGGAACACCGGCAGCCCGGAGCGGACCCCGGCGGCCACCAGGCCCAGCGAGAGCGCCGCGTTGCCGGTGATGTTCCGGTACGTCCCCGGCTGCATCTTCGCCGGCTTGACCTCGTACCGGACGGCGAAGTCCTCGGTCGTCTCGCCGAAGTTCCAGCCGGCCCGGAACGCCGCGATGTTCGCCGCGACCAGCTCCGGGCGCTTGGCGAACTTGCGCTCCAGGAACCGGATCGTCGACTCGTACGGCCGCGAGTACATCCACGACAGCAGGCCGAGGGCGAACATGTTCTTGGCCCGCTCGGCGTCCTTCTTGGAGATGGCGTGCTCGGCCAGCGCGCCGACCGTCATTGAGGTCAGCGCCACCGGGTGCACCGCGTACCCGTCGAGCGAGTCGTCGTCCAGCGGGCTGGTGGCGTACCCGACCTTGGCCAGGTTGCGCTTGGTGAACTCGTCGGTGTTGACGATGATGTCCGCGCCCCGGGGCAGGTCCACCAGGTTGGCCTTGAGCGCCGCCGGGTTCATCGCGACCAGCACGTTCGGCGAGTCACCGGGGGTCAGGATGTCGTAGTCGGCGAAGTGCACCTGGAAGCTGGACACGCCCGGCAGGGTGCCGGCGGGGGCCCGGATCTCGGCGGGGAAGTTGGGCAGCGTCGAGATGTCGTTGCCGAGCTGCGCCGTCTCCGAGGTGAACCGGTCACCGGTGAGCTGCATGCCGTCGCCGGAGTCCCCGGCGAACCGGATGACCACCCGGTCGAGCTGACGGATCTGCTTGCTCACGCCTGCACCTCGCTTCGCTGCGCGCGGTCCCCCGGGCGGCTGAACATGATGGTGACCTCGCCTTGCCCGGTCACGTGACCTCCTCGACGACCCGCTGCGCCGGGTGCCCGTGGCTGGGCCCGGCCCCGCTGTGTACCTCTCCCGAGAAGCGTACGTCCCGCAACGCGCCCGGTAACCGTGGAGGTCCGACGACTGGGAACGGAAAACGAGAGTTTTACCGCTGTTTTGCCTTGTTCAGCGTCGTGAGGGTAATTCAGATCACCGCTGCGGCGGCCGGGTCACCCGCCGGGGCGACCGCACGGCCCCGGGCCGTCGGGCTCCGGGAGGCGACGGCGACCCCGGTGCCGTGGGACGCCGCCGTCGCCTCGTCCGGTTCCAACGCCACGGTCGACAGCGGCACCGCCGCCGTCGCCGGTGACCGGTGCGCTCCGGCGACCGGGGACCGCCTGCGGAGGCGAGCCTCCGAGGGGGTCCGGCGACCTCCGGGACCGTGGGATGGAGACTCATTATTCGGTACCGATCGCCGTTGAACAGCGGTCCCGTCGGAAACAAATGCGTAACGTGTTCGGGACGGCTGCGCTGTGCGCCCGGTAGGCTGACCCACCGTGACCGGCTACCTCGGCTCGTACGCCACGCTGGGCCTGCTCCTGCTCGCGAGCGTCCTGTTCTTCCTCGTGGCGTTCGGGGCCAACCGGCTGCTGCGGCCGGCCCGCCCGGCCGACCCCGTGAGCAAGCGGACCACCTACGAGTGCGGTCTCGACCCGGTCGGCGGCGACTGGGCGCAGATGAAGATCCGGTACTTCGTCTACGCGTACCTCTACCTGCTCTTCGCGGTGGAGGCGGTCTTCCTCTTCCCCTGGGCGGTGATCTTCGCCCGGCCCGGCTTCGGCCTGGTCACCGTGGCCGAGATGGCGGTCTTCGTCGCGGTGCTGGCGCTGGGCATCCTCTACGCCTGGCGGAAGAACATCCTCCGCTGGAGCTGACCCGTCCGACGCGGCCCCCGTCGGGGGACTGACCCGTCAGGCCAGGCCGCGACGGGTCCGGGCGGGCGGCCGGTCGCCCCGGACCGAGGCCACCATGTCCAGCACCCGCCGGGTGGGCAGCACCTGGTGCGCCCGGAACACCCGGGCCCCCAGCCAGGCCGAGACGGCGGTCGCGGCCAACGTCCCCTCCAACCGCTCCGGCACCGGCAGGTCCAGCGTCTCGCCGACGAAGTCCTTGTTGGAGAGCGCCACCAGCAGCGGCCACCCGGTGGCGGTCAGCTCGTCCAGCCGGCGGGTGATCTCCAGGCTGTGGCGGGTGTTCTTGCCGAAGTCGTGCGCCGGGTCGATCAGGATGCCGTCGCGGCGTACCCCCAGGGCGACCGCGCGCTCGGCGAGCCCGGTCACCGTCGTGACCACGTCGGCCACCACGTCGTCGAAGGCGGCCCGGTGCGGCCGGGTCCGGGGGGCGAGCCCACCGGCGTGCGAGCAGACCAGCCCGGCCCCGGTCTCGGCGGCCACCCGGGCCAGCGCCGGGTCGGCCCCGGACCAGGTGTCGTTGAGCAGGTCGGCCCCGGCGGCGACGGCCTCCACCGCCACCTCGGCCCGCCAGGTGTCGATGGAGATCACCACGTCGGGGAAGGCGGCCCGGACGGCGGCGATGGTCGCCACGGTCCGGCGGATCTCCTCGGCCACGTCGACCTCGACCCCGGGGCCGGCCTTCACCCCGCCGATGTCGATGATCTCCGCGCCCTCGGTCACCGCCCGCTCCACCGCGCGCAGCGCGCTGTCCGCCGCGTAGGTGGCCCCCCGGTCAAAGAACGAGTCCGGGGTGCGGTTGACGATCGCCATCACCACCAGCTCACCGGGGGCGAAGGTCCGCCCACCCAGCCGGAGCGCCTCGGCCATGCCCGCCTCCTGATCCTGGTCGACCCGATCCCGGCAGACCGGTCCGCTGTCGGCAGCGGGCTGCCCTGCCGGCCCGCCGCGTCGCCGGTTGGTGCCGACGCTAGCCGGTGCGCCTGCGGGGGTCGGGCACCGGTCCGCGTACTGATCTGGATCCATAGGGTGGGAGGACTCGCTCCGGGCCGGTCGGCATGCCACGATCTGTCCATGGGTCAGGTTCTCCTGCTGTTGGTCGTGGCGTTGACCGTCGGCGCGGTGGTGTTCGGGGTGACGGTCGTGGTCACCGGTCGGGATCCCGGTCTGGTGCCGGTCGAGCCGGACGGGCGGGCCGTGCCGCTGCCCGGTGGCCGCCCGCTGCGGGAGTCAGACGTGGGGACGGTCCGCTTCGACACCGCGCCGCGTGGGTACCGGATGGACCAGGTCGACCAGGCGCTGCGCCGGGCGGCGTACGACGTCGGCTACAAGTCCGAACTGATCGAGGTGCTGGCGGCCGAGGTCGCCGCGCTGCGCGACGGGCGGACCGACGAGGCGGAGGCGCTGCGCCGGACCCGGGAGCAGGCGGTCGCCGGCGCGGCCGGCCCCCGTCCGGCCGGCCCCGACCTGCCCCCCGGCTCGGCGCTGGCCGGCGGCCCGGCGGCCGGCGAGCCCACGGTGACCGGTGCGGCCGGCGAGCCGGCGGAGACCCGCGTGGCCGGCGAGCCGGCGGTGACCGGCCTGGCCGACGAGCCGGCGCGGGCCGCCGCCGACGAGCCGACCACCGTCGAGGTGCCACCCCGCACCACCCTGACGCCGGAGCCGGCGGGCGGGGCGGAGCCGGGCACCCCGTCGGAGCCGACCGCCCAGGCGGCGGCCGACAGCCGGCCGGACCCGGCGACCCGACCGGCCTCGGACGCCCGCTCGGAGCCGGTCGGCCGGTCGGAGCCGGCGTGACCCCGACGGCGGGCGGCGGCTCCCCGGGCGCGGAGGGCGCGGGCTTCCGTGAGGCGGCCCGGCCCGGTTCCGGCGAGGTCACCGCGACGGTGATCGTCGACGCCCCGGCGGAACGGGTCTTCGCGGCCTTCACCGCCTGGGAACGACAGTCCGAGTGGATCCCCTTCACCCGGGTACGGATCGTCGAGGGCGACGGCGGCGAGGGCAGCCTGATCGAGGCGGTCACCGCCCTCGGCCCGGCGGCGCTGCGCGACGAGATGCGGGTGGTCCGGGTCGACGCCCCGTACGAGGTGGGCGTGGTGCACTGCGGCAAGCTGCTGCGCGGCCCCGGGGTGCTCCGCTGCACCCCGCTCGCCGAGGGCCGTACCCAGGTCGTCTGGCACGAGTGGTTCCACCTGCCGGGCGGTACGGCGGGCCGGGTCGCCTGGCCGGTGGTCTGGCCCGGCTCCAAGTTCAGCCTGACCCAGGCGTTGCGCAAGTTCGGCCGGCTGGTGGAGCAGGGCCGGCTGCCCTGACTGTGAGGTTGGCCCTGACCCTGCGACCCGGGTCGCACCCCGGCCCCACGGACGGCGGGGACGTCGGTGGGGTGGCCTAGCGTGGTACCCGTGACTGACCTGGTGATCGGTGCCGACGGGCTGCCCCGCTGCGGCTGGGGGGCGGGCACCCCGGACTACGTGACCTACCACGACGAGGAGTGGGGCCGGCCGCTGCGCGGCGACGACGCCCTCTTCGAGCGGATCACCCTGGAGGCGTTCCAGTCCGGGCTCTCCTGG
This sequence comes from Micromonospora rosaria, assembly GCF_001567585.1. Lineage (GTDB taxonomy): Bacteria > Actinomycetota > Actinomycetes > Mycobacteriales > Micromonosporaceae > Micromonospora > Micromonospora rosaria. The sequence continues at coordinate 28,998 of NZ_LRQV01000002.1, read as the reverse complement.
CTGACCATCCTGCGCAAGCGGCCGGCGTTCCGGCTCGCCTTCGACGGCTTCCGGATCGAGACCGTCGCCGGCTACGGCGAGCCCGACGTCGAGCGGCTGCTCGCCGACGCCGGCATCGTCCGGAACCGGGCCAAGATCGAGGCGGCGGTCCACAACGCCCGCGCCGCGCTGGCCCTGCCCGACGGGCTCGACGCGCTGCTGTGGTCCTTCGCCCCGCCGCCCCGGGCGGCCCGGCCCCGGTCGGGCGCGGAGGTGCCGGCGCTGACCGGGGAGTCCACCGCGCTGGCCAAGGACCTGAAGCGGCGCGGGTTCCGCTTCGTCGGGCCGACCACGGCGTACGCGCTGATGCAGGCCACCGGGATGGTCGACGACCACCTGGCGGGCTGCCACGTCACCGCCGTTCCGGCGGCGTGATGGGATTGACCCCATGACGGACACCGACCACCGTGGCACCGGCCGGCACCGGGCGGCCGACGACCTCGGCGGCGCCGCCTGGGCGGTGCTGCTCCCGGCCGACCGCTACGACGCCGAACGCCTGGTGCACCACGACACGCTGGAGCTGACCGGCCCGGACGGCCCGGCCCGCCCGCGCCCCGGCGACCCGGTCGCGGTGCTGGTCGACGAGCCGCCCCGCCTGGTCGCGCTCGGGCGGGTCGCCGGAGCGCCCGGCCAGCGGCGGGAGGACCCGGAAGACCCGCAGTCGGAGGTGACGCCGGCGTCGCTCGTGGTGTCGTACACCCGGCGGGCCTTCGACGAGCCGGTGCCGCTGCCCGGGGTGGTCCTCGACGCGCCGGTCAGCGCCCTGGCCCCCGGCGCCTGGCAGGACCTGGCCGACCGGCTCGGGCCACCGCCGGAGCGGCGGACCTGGCTGGTCAGCCTGGACCTGCCGATCGAGGCGGCGACGGCGGCCGAGGCGGTCGGCCTGTTCTGGTCGTACGTGCAGGAGCTGGGCCCCCGGGAACTGCCCGCCTACGTCTCCCCGTCCGGCGACGAACTGGCCATGCAGGCCTTCGTCCTCGGCGCCGAAGCCAACCAGGACCCCGAAGAAGACGACTGACCCCCGCCCCGCCCCCGACCCGTCTCCCGGTCGGGCCGCAGGTTTGGGTGGGGCCGGTCCGGTTATGCGGGCGGGCGGGGGTCGGCGCCGGGTCGGGCCTGTGCGGAAGGGGGACCGATGCGGTTTCGGGACAGGGTCGTGTTCGTCACCGGTGGTGCCTCCGGGCTCGGGGCGGCCACCGCCCGGCGGTTCGCCGCCGAGGGCGCCCGGGTGGTCATCGCCGACATCGACACCGGGCGGGCCGAGCAGGTCGCCGCCGACCTGCCGGACGCCCTCGCGGTCACCGTCGACACCGGCGACGCCGCCTCGGTCGAGCAGGGCGTCGCGGACGCGGTCGGGCGGTACGGCCGGCTCGACGTGATCTTCAACAACGCCGGCATCGACGGCCGACAGCAGGTGCTGCACGAGATGGACCTGGAGAACTGGGAGCGGGTCCGCAGGATCAACGGCGACGGGGTCTTCTACGTCCTCAAGTACGGCATCGAGGCGATGCTGCGCGGGGGCGGCGGCGCGATCGTCAACACCTCGTCGACCGCCGGGCTGACCGCCCAGGACAACATCTCCCCGTACACCTTCACCAAGGCCGGGGTGGTCGGCCTGACCCGGTCCGCCGCCGTGGAGTACGCGGCGCGCAACATCCGGGTGAACGCGGTGGCGCCGACGGTGGTGATGACCCCGCTGGTGGAGAACTTCATCCAGGGTGCCCCGGACCCGGCGGCGATGCGCGAGCGGATGGAGTCGTTCAACCCGAAGCCGGGCATCCCCACCCCGGACGACGTGGCCGGGGTGGTGCTCTTCCTCGCCTCCGACGACGCCGCCTGGATCACCGGGCACACCGTCCCCATCGACGGCGGCTACGTGGCCCGCTGAGGCCCCGGTGGACCGGGGTCCCGGCCGGAGCGCTGCCTCAGCGGCCCTCGAAGACCGGCTTCCGCTTCTCGACGAAGGCGTGGGTGGCCGCGTGGTGGTCGGCGGTCGCCCCGCAGATCGCCTGCGCCTGCGCCTCGGCGGCCAGCGCGTCGGTGAGGGTGCCGGCGTCGGCGATGGAGAGCTGCCGCTTGATCGCCCCGTACGCGACGGTCGGGCCGGCGGCCAGCCGGGCGGCCAGCTCCTGCGCGGTGGGCAGCACCTGCTCGTCGTCCTCGACCAGCCGGGTGAGCAGGCCCAGCCGGCTCGCCTCCGCCGCCGGCACCGGCTCGGCCAGCATCAGCAGCTCGACCGCCTTGGCGTGACCGACCAGCCGGGGCAGCGTCCAGGAGGCGCCGGTGTCCGCGGCGAGCCCCACCCCGGCGAAGGCCATCAGGAAGCGGGTCTTCGGGCCGCCGATCCGGAAGTCGGCGAGCAGGGCCAGCGACGCGCCGGCACCGGCGGCCATCCCGCGTACCGCCGCGACCACCGGCTTGGGCAGGTGGGCCAGCCGGGCCGCGATCGGGTTGTAGTGCGCCAGGACCGTGGCCAGCGGGTCCGGCCCGGCCAGGGCGTCGACGTGCTCGCGCAGGTCCTGCCCGGCGCTGAACGCGGTCCCCGCCCCCGCCAGCACCACCGCCCGGCAGGTGCGGTCCTGCTCCAGCTCGGTCAGGGCCTCCCGCAACGCCTCCTTCAGGGCCACGTCGAGCGCGTTCAACGCGGTCGGGCGGTTCAGCGTCAGGGTGACGACGGCGTCGGTGCGGTCGACGAGCAGGGGCTCGGTCACGGGCTAACGACCCTTCTGTCGGGGGAGGCGGGTCCCGGCGTCGAGGCACTGCTCGACGTACCGGTCGGCGGCCGGCCGCAGCCGGGCCGCGTGCCGGTCGAAGAAACTGGCCGCGCTGGTGCCGGGCCACTTCTCGGGCAGCAGCGCCGGGGGCAGCTGCGGGTCCCGGAACAGGAAGGTACGCCACGCGTGCACGAGCTGGAACCGGGCCGCGTACGCCTCCTCGTCCGGGCTGCGCACGGTCACCCCGGTCAGCAGCGGACGCTGGTCGGCGACGAACCGCTCGTACGCCCGGCCGATCTCGGTCAGGTCCCAGGCGCGGCGGACCAGGCCCATCGCGCCGGGGGTGCCGGCGGCGTGGGTGGCGGTGAACCGCTCGTACCGGACGCCCGACTCCTCCAGCAGCAGGTCGACCTCGTCCGCGGTCCGGGTCGCCACCCAGGTCTGTTCGTCCAGCGTGCCGTACCCGAGGAAGGTCAGGTTGGCGGCGAGCCGCTGCCGGTCACGGCGGCCGGTGGGCGGTTCGAGGACGAGCAGATCGAACCGTCCGTCCCAGTTGATCCGGCCCGTCCGGTAGATCCGGGCTGCCGCTTCGTCCAGTCGCCGGGCGGCTTTCGGTGTGATCGAATACCCCGGCCCGGAGGAGAGCCGGAGCGGGTCGAGCCACCCCTGCCGGACCATCCGGGAAACGGCGGTTCGCACCGCCGGTGGCGCAATTCCCAGCGGTGCGAGCAGCTTGACCAGGGAAGCGACCGGTGCGCGGCCACCCCTGGTCCGTAGGTGGTCGCCGTACAGGTCGAAGAGTGCCGACCGTGCCTGCATGACCGCACATTGTGACAGGGCTTCCCAAGATATGCTAGACGCTGTTACATCCTTGCTGCGTCAGTTTGGGTCCGGCGGTGTTCATCAGGGAAAATCGTTGGTCGACACCCCGCGAAGGCTGCGGTGGTCATTGCGATGGAGGCTGTGGGGCAACCCACCGACCCTGGTGTAGGTCTGAGGGGAGACAACATGGCGGCGATGAAGCCGCGGACGGGCGACGGTCCGCTGGAAGTCACCAAGGAGGGCCGGGGCATCGTCATGCGAGTCCCGCTGGAAGGTGGTGGCCGGCTCGTCGTCGAGATGACTCCCGACGAGGCCAATGCGCTCGGTGACGCGCTGAAGGCAGCCGCGGGCTGACCGAGGCACGGTCCGGGCGACCGTCGTCGTGCGGACGGTTCGCCAACCCCTGAGCCACCGGCGCCGCCGGTGGCTCAGGGTTCTTCATCCTCATCCAACCGGACGTGGGGCGCGGTGCGTGCGCCCCACGCATATCTGGAGGTACGGACCAGCGTGCTGGCCTTCCGCCTGGTGGCCGAGCCGGACCGGCTCGACACCCTCGTGCTGCCCATCCGGCTCGACGCGGTGGACCGCGACGACACCCCCGGGGCGGTGCTGCCGGCCAGCACGCTGGCCCTGCCCGACGAGGTGCGCGCCGAGGTCGACGCCCTGATCCCGGCCGCCCGGTGCACCGGCCGGGCGGGTGAGTCGGCGACCCACCTGCGGCTGGCGCAGGCCCCCGGCCGGTTGCTGCTGATCGGCGTCGGCGACGGCGACGAGGCCGGCTGGCGGGCGGCCGGGGCCACGCTGGCCCGGTCCGCCGCCGAGCAGGAGCACGTCACCGTGGCGATGCCGGCCGACGCCACCGCCGAGGCGGTCCGTGGGCTGGTCGAGGGGCTGCTGCTCGGCTCGTACCGGTTCCGGCTCACCGAGGCCGGGAAGCGGCCGGCGCTCGCCGCCGTCGACATCGTGGTCGCCGACCCGGCCGCCTGCGCCGGCGCCGCCGAGACCGCCACCGTCACCGCCCGGATGACCCGCCTCGCCCGGGACCTGACCAACACCCCCTCCTCGACGAAGAACCCGCAGTGGTTCGCCGAGCAGATCGAGGCCGCCGCCACCGGTCAGCCCGGCCTGCACCTGCGCGTCCGCGAGCCCGACGAGCTGGCCGCCGAGGGGTTCGGCGGGCTGCTCGCGGTGGGCACCGGCTCGGCCAGCGGCCCCCGCCTGCTGGAACTGGGCTGGCAGCCGCCGGACGCCCGCACCCACGTGGTCCTGGTCGGCAAGGGCATCACCTTCGACACCGGCGGGGTCTCCATCAAGCCCCTGGCCGGCATGAAGCTGATGCGCAAGGACATGGCCGGTGGGGCAGCCGTCGCCGCCGCCACCCTGGGCGCGGCGGCGCTGGGCCTGCCGGTCCGGGTCACCACGCTGGTCCCGCTCGCCGAGAACATGGTCAGCGGCCGGGCCTTCCGCCCCGGCGACGTGGTCCGCCACTACGGCGGCCTGACCAGCGAGACCACCAACTCCGACGCCGAGGGCCGGCTGGTGCTCGCCGACGCCATCGCGTACGCCGTCGCCGAACTCGCCCCCGACCTGCTGGTCGACCTGGCCACGCTGACCGGGGCCAACGCCGTCGCCCTGGGCCCCCGCACCGCCGCGCTGTACAGCGAGAACGACGACCTGGCCGGCGCGCTGGTGGCGGCGCTCGGCGCGGCCGGGGAGAAGGCCTGGCGGATGCCGCTGCCGGCCGACTACGTGGAGTACCTCGGCAGCGAGATCGCCGACCTGTACAGCGCGCCGACCCAGGGGGCCGGCTCGGTCACCGCCGCGCTGTTCCTCCGTGAGTTCACCGGGGACCTGCGGGAGCGCTGGGCGCACCTGGACATGTCGGCCCCGTCCTGGGCGGGCGGCGACGACGCCGAACTGACCAAGGGCGCCACCGGCTGGGGCGTCCGGGGCCTGCTGCGCTGGCTGGCCACCCTCGACTGACGGCGGGCCGGGTCGGGCCGCCGGCCCGACCCGGCTGACCGGCGGATCAGCAGCGGACGGCGGCGAGCAGGCCGTGGCCGACCGGCAGCAGGGCCGGGATCCAGTGCTCGGACTCCCGGATCGCCTTGATCGACTCGCGGACGGTCACCGTCTCCGCGTCCCGGGCGGCCGGGTCACCGATCCGGCCACCGGCCAGCGCGCCGTTGAGGACGAGCACGCCCCCCGGTCGGAGCAGCCGCAGGGCGGCGTCCACGCAGGCGTTGAAGCCGGTCGCCTCGGCGTCCACGAAGACCAGGTCGTACGCGCCGTCGGCGAGCCGGGGGAGCACGTCGAGCGCCCGGCCCGTGATGATCCGGGTACGCCCGGCGGGGAAACCGGCCTGGGCGAAGATCCGGCGGGCGATCCGCTGGTGCTCCACCTCCACGTCGATGGTGGTCAGCACCCCGTCGGGGCGCATCCCGCGCAGCAACCAGACACCGCTGACCCCGGTGCCGGTGCCGATCTCCACCACCGCGCGGGCGTTGCCGGCGGCGGCGAGCAGCCGCAGCGCCGCCCCGGCGCCCGGGGTGACCGCGTCGACCCCCACCTCCAGGGCGAGACTGCGGGCGGTCCGCGCGACGATGTCCTCGGTGACGTACGACTCGGCGAACTGGATGCTCTGGGCCGTCGAACTGCCGGAACCGGCGACCGTGGCGATGGGACACCTCCGGGCGGCGAGAGTGGTGCAGGGGTGGGTTGGCGCTATGAGCCTAGATGCGGGCGCAAACGGGTGCCGCCGGGGCGGTCCCAGCCGCAACCGCTGACCCCATCCGGCACTTCCGTGCAATCCTGGAAGCGGTCTCCCGTCGGCCGCGACCGGTCCGGCTCGTCGCCGGGACGCGCGGTGGGGGACCGGGGACGGAAGTGGGAGGCACCGACGTGACCGACGGCTGGGACTGGCGCCAGCCCGGGGGAACTCCGGCACCGGCGGGACCGCCGGCAGCCGGGGCCCCACCGGCAGGGCCGCCGACGGGGCCGCCGACCGAGGCCGGTATGCCTCCGGCGGCGGAGGCACGATTCGGGCCGGCTCCGTCGGCACCACGCTACGGCCCGGCGCCGTCGGCAGCCTCCGGCTACGGCCCGGCTCCGTCGGCAACGTCCGGCCACGGCCCGGCGTCGGCGGCAGCCGGCTACGGCCCGGCGACAGCGGCCGGCTACGGCCCGGCGTCGTCAACGGCCGGTCACGGGCCGGTGCCGGGCGGGTACCCGGTCGGCGGGGTGTCCCCGCTGCCGCAGGCCGCCCCGGTGACCTCGGGCGGGCCGGCCTCGCCCTGGTGGTCCGACGCGCTCGCCGACCCGTGGCGGGACCCGGCCGCGCCCACCGCCGTGGTGGTACGGACCCCGCCGGCCGGCGGCACCGAACCGGAACCGGTCAGCGACCCGGACGCCCCGGGCCGGCTCAGCCTGCGGCACCTGCTGTTCATCCCGCTGATCACCGCCCTGCTCGCCGGCAGCCTGGGCGGGGCGATCGGGTACGCCTTCGCGGTGCGGGGCGGGGCCGGTGCCACCACCGTGCTCGGCGCCGGTTCCGCCGAGCCCCCGGCGCTGGCCCAGCGCCGCCCGGAGTCGCTGGCCGGGGTCGCCGAACGGGTCCTGCCCAGCGTGGTGACCGTCCGGGTGAGCGGCGTCGGCGGCACCAGCGAGGGCTCCGGCTTCGTGGTCAGCGCCGACGGCCACGTGATCACCAACGACCACGTGGTGGCCGGCGGGACGGGCCGGGCGTCGGTGGTCTTCCACGACGGCAGCACGGCCTCGGCCACCCTGGTCGGCCAGGACCCGGAGTCGGACATCGCGGTGATCAAGGTGGCCCGGACCGGCCTGCGCCCGGTGGAGTTCGGCGACTCCGACGGCCTCGCCGTGGGGGACCCGGTGCTCGCCATCGGCTCGCCGCTCTCGCTGGCCAACACGGTCACCGCCGGCATCGTCAGCGCCCTCGACCGGACCATGCAGGCGGGCGAGCCGGGTGGCCCGGTGCGCTACTACGCGGCCATCCAGACCGACGCCGCGGTCAACCACGGCAACTCCGGCGGGCCGCTGGTCGACGGGGCGGGCCGGGTGATCGGGGTCAACTCGACGATCAAGTCGCTGGTCGCCGAGGGGCAGGAGGCGGGCAACATCGGCCTCGCCTTCGCCATCCCCATCAACCAGGCCAAGCGGGTCACCCAGGACATCATCGGCACCGGCAAGGCCCGCCGTACGGTGATCGGGGCCCAGGTCGGTGGCCCGGGTCAGGCCACCGGCGCGGGCGTACGCCTGGCGGCGGTGGAACCGTCCGGCCCGGCGGCCGGCGCGGGCCTGCGCTCCGGCGACATCATCCTCAAACTCGCCGGGCGGCCGATGAACGAGCCGACCGACCTGATCGCCATGGTCCGCAAGTTCGCCCCCGGCTCGGTGGTGACGGTGGAGTACCGGCGTGGATCGAGTCGGCAGAACGCCTCGGTGACGCTGGCGGCGGACGCCAAGTAGCGACCGGTCACCCCCTCCCCGACCGGCCCCTGACGTGCGTAGTCTTGCGGAGACGCCGATGAGGAGGCCCGCGCAGTGTTCGAGAACCTGAACTGGTGGGAGATCGGTGCGCTACTGCTGCTGGCGCTGCTGATCTTCGGTGACCGGCTGCCCCAAGTGATCAGCGACGGCCTGCGGATGGTCCGCAACCTGCGCAACATGGCGAACACCGCCACCACCGACCTGAGCCGGGAGCTGGGCACCGACATCAAGCTGGAGGACCTGCACCCCAAGGCGTTCATCCGCAAGCACCTGATCTCCGAGGAGGACGAGCAGGCGATCCGCAAGCCGTTGCAGACCGTCTACGACGACCTCCGCGCGGACGTCACCGGCGTGCACGACGAGCTCAAGGAGGTGGCCTCCGCCGCCGACCTGCGCTCGACCGGCGGCACCTCGACCACCACGTCGAGCGCCCCCGCCGCCGCACCGGCCCCGACGCCCGCCCCCCGGGCGCGCAGCTACGACGACGCCACCTGACCCCCGCCGCACACGTTCCGAGGGGTACGGCAGACCGCCCGGAAGCGGCAGACCGCCCGGAAGCGGCAGCCTGACCGCCCGCCGGAGCCGGCCACAGCGCGAGCCGCAGCGGTGCGGACGGCGCGGCCGGCGTACCCGGTGTCGGGTCGCCGGCCGCGAACGCGCAGACGGTGGATCAAGGGCGGGTCAGCGACCGGCCGGCTTGAGCCCGAGCGGCTTGCCGAGCAGCGACTCCCGCCGGAGGGCGAGCCGGTCGGCGACCTGCCCCAGCGCCCGGGCGGCCGGGGACTCCGGCTCGGCCAGCACGATCGGGGTGCCCCCGTCGCCGGCCTCCCGGACCCGGGTGTCGAGCGGCACCTGTCCCAGCAGCGGCACCTGCGCGCCGATCGTCCGGCTCAGCGAGTCGGCCACGGTCTGGCCGCCGCCCGCGCCGAAGATCTCCATCCGGGAGCCGTCCGGCAGCTCCAGCCAGGACATGTTCTCGATGACGCCGACCACCCGCTGGTGGGTCTGCAACGCGATCGCGCCGGCCCGCTCGGCCACCTCGGCGGCGGCGGCCTGCGGGGTGGTCACCACCAGGATCTCGGAGTTCGGCAGGAGCTGGGCCAGGGAGATCGCCACGTCGCCGGTGCCCGGCGGCAGGTCGAGCAGGAGGACGTCCAGGTCGCCCCAGTAGACGTCGGCGAGGAACTGCTGCAACGCCCGGTGCAGCATCGGGCCGCGCCACACCACGGCGGCGTTGCCGGCGGTGAACATCCCGATCGAGATCACCTTCACGCCGTGCGACTCCGGCGGCATGATCATGTCCTCGACCCGGGTGGGGCGGCCGTCCGCCCCGAGCATCCGGGGCACCGAGTGGCCGTAGATGTCCGCGTCGACCACGCCGACGGAGAGCCCCCGGGCGGCCAGCGCGGCGGCCAGGTTCACCGTCACGCTGGACTTGCCGACGCCCCCCTTGCCGCTGGCGACCGCGTACACCCGGGTCCGGGAGCCGGGCTGGGCGAACGGGATGACCGGCTCGGCGGCCCCGCCCCCGCGCAGCTTCGTCTGGAGCTCCTGGCGCTGCTCCTGGCTCATCACCCCGAACTCGATCTCGACACCGGTGACGCCGGGCACCGCGCCCACGGCCTCGGTGATGTCGGAACGCAGTTTGTCCTTCAGCGGACAACCGGCCACGGTGAGCAGCAGCTCGACCCGGACCACGCCGTCGTCGCCCACCTCGGCGGAGCGGACCATGCCGAGGTCGGTGATCGGCCGGCGGATCTCCGGGTCGTTGACGGTGGCCAGGGCGGCCTGGACGGCGTCCGCGACGGTGCTGACGGGTGCTGACATGACCGCAATGCTACGTCGGCGGCCGGCCGGGGCGTCCCGACCGGGGCGCGGGTGTGAGCGAAATCGACGTCGGCCGAGGGGTGGACGGCTCTGCCCAACCAGTGGGACGATCGGGGCGGACGCCGCCCGCCTGGCCCCTTGAGGCAGGCGGCGTCCGCGATCCGGTCAGTCGCCGTCCAACTCGTCGCGGGGCTCGTCGAGGCCCTCCCGGCCGCCGGCACGGTGGGTGACCCGGTCCTGCTGGCGGCGGTCCAGCCGCTGCCGCCGCTCGTTCGCCTCGTCCAGCTCCTCGGCCAGCCGGGCCAGCTCCGAGCGGAGGAAGTCCCGGGTCGCCACCTCACCCATCGCGATCCGCAGCGCCGCGATCTCCCGGGCCAGGTACTCGGTGTCGGCCTTCTGCATGGTCGCCCGCCGCCGGTCCTCCTCCAGCGCCACCCGGTCCCGGTCCGCCTGCCGGTTCTGCGCCAACAGGATCAACGGCGCGGCGTACGACGCCTGCAACGACAACACCAGGGTCAGGAAGGTGAAGGTGTACGGGTCGAAGCGCCAGTCCGGCGGGGCCAGGGTGTTCCAGCCCAGCCAGATGCCGATGACGATCGTCATGTAGACGATGAACATCGCCGTACCCATGCCCCGGGCGATCCCCTCGGACCAGCGCCCGAACGCCTCCGGGTCGATCCGGGGCAGGCGGATGCCCCTCGGCTCGCGCGGCTGGTCCAGCCGCTGGGGCCGACGCTGCTCAGTCATCGGCACCGTCCCGGGCCGGGCCGGTCAGGACGCCCTCCACCGGGGCGTCCCGGTCCCGCCAGTCCGGCGGCAGCGACTGGTCCAGCACGTCGTCCACGGTCACCGCGCCGACCAGCCGGTTGTTCTGGTCGATCACCGGCATGCCGACCAGGTCGTAGGTGGCCATCCGGCGGGTGATCTCCGGCAGCGGGGTGGCCGGGCGCAGCGGGTCGATGTCGTTGACCACCAGCCCGCCGAGCAGGTCCGCCGGGGGCTCCCGGAGCAGCGCCTGGAAGTGCACCATGCCCAGGTACCGCCCGGTCGGGGTGGTCATCGGGGCGCGGGTGACGAAGACCTGCGCGGCCACGGCGGGGGAGAGCTGCTGCTCCCGGATCCGGGCCAGCGCCTCGGCCACCGTGGCGTCCGGCGGCAGGATGACCGGCTCCGAGGTCATCACGCTGCCGGCCGTACCCGGCGTGTACTTCAGCAGTTGCCGCACCGGGTCGGCCTCACCCGGGCGCATCAGGTCCAGCAGCACGTCCTGCTCCGGCGGGGACAACTCGTTGAGCAGGTCGGCGGCGTCGTCCGGGTCCATCTCCTCCAGCACGTCGGCGGCGCGTTCCCGGTCCAGCGCGGCGAGGATCTCCACCTGGTCGTGCTCGGGCAGCTCGCTGAGCACGTCCGCGAGCCGCTCGTCGTCCAGGGCGGCGGCCACCTCGTTTCGCCGGGCGTCCGGCAGGTCCTGGAGGGCGTTGGCCAGGTCGGCCGGGCGCATGTCCTCCAGCACGGCGAGGAGGTTGGCGGTGCCCCGGGCGTCGGCGATCCCGGTCAGCCCCCGGACCCGGTCCCACTCCACCTGGTGCAGGTGGCCCCGCCGGGCCAGCCGGCCGGCCTGCTCGCGGACCGCGACCCGGCTCAACGACCACTCCCCGCCCCGGGAGCACTCCATCGCCACGTCGACCACCGTGCCCGCCTGCCCGCCCGGGTCGAGCTGCACCCGACGGTCCAGCATCTCCTCCAGCACCAGCAACTCGTTGGGGCGCTTCTCGAACCGGCGCAGGTTGAGCATGCCGCTGCCCAGCACCACCGCGTCGGCGTCGATCGAGGTGATCCGGTTGATGGAGAGGAAGATCCGGCGCCGCATCGGCATCTCGGCCACCAACCCCACCACCTCCGGCGGGCGCTGGGTGGCGCGCAGCCGGGCGACCGCGTCACGGACCCGACCCACCTGGTCACCGTTGGGGTCGAAAACCGCCACCCCGGCGAGACGGGCGAGGTAGACCCGGTTCGGCGTACTCACGGCCACCAGCCTAAGCGCCTAGTGTTTGTCAGCATGTCGACCTTGGCCTACGAGATCGTGGACGTCTTCACCGACCGGCCCTTCGCCGGCAACCCCCTGGCCGTGGTGTTCGGCGCCGACGGGCTCGCCGCGGAGCAGATGCAGGCGCTCGCCCTGGAGTTCAACCTGTCCGAGACGGTGTTCGTGCTGCCACCGACCCACGTCGGGGCCACCTACCGGGCGCGGATCTTCACCCCGACCGCCGAACTGCCCTTCGCCGGGCACCCGAGCGTCGGCGCGGCGGTCACCGCCAGCCGCCGGGGCCTGTTCGACGGGGGACAGGTCACCCAGGAGTGCGGCGCGGGGGTGCTGCCGATCGAGGTGACCGGCGACAGCGCCACGCTGACCGGCGGCATCCCCACGCTCGGCCCCGAGCTGGACCCGGAACCACTGCTGGAGATGGCCGGGCTGACCGCCGACGACCACGCCGGCCCGGCCCCCCGGGTGGCCGGCTGCGGGCTGGAGTTCCCCTACCTCCCGGTCCGCCCGGACGCGGTGGCCCGGGCCCGGGTGAACACGGCGGCGGCACAGCGGTACGGCGTGGAGCATGTCAGCGTCTTCTCCTGGAACGCCGAGGCGCAAACCGCACACGCCCGGGTCTTCGTCCCCGGACTCGGGGTGCCGGAGGACCCGGCGACCGGTTCGGCCGCGCTCGGGCTGGGGGTCTGGCTGGTGGCCAGCGGCCTGCTCCCCGGTGACGGCCGCTCCGCGTACCTGGTCCACCAGGGCGTCGAACTGAACCGCCCCTCCTCGCTGGCCTGCACGGTCACCGCCGCCGGCGGCACGGCGCTCGGCGCCACCGTCACCGGCCAGGTCGTCCCGATCGCCCGGGGCGAGATCGTCGTCCCACCCTTCCTCGGCTGAGGTGCAAGGAAGGGCCCCCTGTTAACGCTTCCGGTAGAGGAAGGGGCCCCTGTTAACACTCGGGGCCGACAGCGCCCCCGCCGGTACGGGAGGATGCACGGGTGACTGACGAGCTGGCCGGGCGCAGCACGACGCCACTGGTCGACGAGGCGATGAAGAAGGCCGCCGTGGCCTGGGTGAATGTGCCCGGCGGCCCGGCGTACGCGGTGTGGTGCCTGCCCCTGGAGGGTGCCCTATTCGTGGTCAGCGGGCCGGGGGAGCAGCGCGCCCCGGGGCTGGCCGACGCCGACCGGGCCGAGGTGACCCTGCGCGGTGACCACGGCGGGCGGATCGTGACCTGGCCGGCCCGGGTGACCCGGGTGCGGCCGGGCACCGACGCCTGGGAGACGGCCGCCCCGCTGGTCGCGGCGAAGCGGCTGAACGCCCCCGGCCCCACCGCCGACCTGGTGGCGCGCTGGGCCGCCGAGGGGTGTGCGCTGAGCCGGCTGTCACCGGAGGGGGAGCCGGTCGCCGGGGACGCGCTGCCGGACGGCTCCCTGGCCGAACCGCCACGGGACGCCCCGCCGGTCCGGGCGACCCGCCGGCCGTTCCGGCTGCACCGGGTCCGGCGTCGCTGAAACGGCACCGCCCCGGCCGCCGCCCACACCGCCCAGGTCAACGCCCGCCCCGTCCGGCACAACGGCCGTCCCGCCTGGTGCGGAGCCCGTCCCGCCCGGCGTGAAGGCCGCACCGGCCGGCGTGAGGGCCGTCCCGCCGGGCACGGGGGCCGTCCCGCCTGGCGCGGAGGCCGTCCCGCCGGGTACGGCGGACGCACCGGCCGGCGTGAAGGCCGTCCCGGCCGGCGTGAAGGCCGGGACGGCCAGCGCGGAGGTCGGGCTGCCGGGGGTGTGGCGGGCTGCGAGGGCGGTCGGCCGGTCGGGCGGGTGCCGGGCCGGACCGCGCGGCGCGGGGGTGACGAGGTCGACGACCTCGGCCAACGATCGCAGGACCGGGCCGGGCCAGGCGTGCTCGGGGTTGAACACCAGGTGCCCGGCCAGGTCGGGCGAGGCCAGCCGGAACGCGGTCAGCCCGGCCCGTTGCGCCCCGGTCAGTTCCTGGCTGCCGCCGTCCCCGACGTACAGGCAGCGCTCGGGGGGCAGCCCGAGTCGCCGGCAGGCGGCCAGGTAGAGCGCCGGATCGGGTTTGCAGCGCCCGAACTGCACCGAGAGCACCCGGACGTCCAGCAACGGCGCGACCGCCAGGTGGGGCAGGAAGGCGGGCAGCTCGTGGGTGCAGTCGCTGATCAGTCCGGTACGGATGCCCCGACCGCGCAACGCGGCCAGGGTGGACACCGCGTCGGCCCGGAGCCGGGTGTCGGCCCGTACCGCCCAGTGCCGGGTCACCATGGCCGCGCGCAGCGCCCCGTCGGACGGGTGGACGCCGGCCTGGGCGCAGACCCAGCGCAGGGTGGCCTCCGCGCCGCCCAACCGCCCGCTGGCGCGTTCGTAGAAGGTGCGGTCCAGCACCTCGACCAGCCGGTCGGTGGAGCAGCCGAGCAGTTCGGCGGTGCAGCGGTGCGCGGGACCGCGCTGGACGGGATGGGTGAGGGTGCCGAAGAAGTCGAACAGCACCGCCTGGAATCTGGGCATGCGAAAGGGCTCCGGGCGTCGAGGGGGAGGGTCGCCGGACGGGAAAGATCGTAACCGAGCGGTCGCCCTCCGTGTCGTGTGAGGATTGCACTCCGTGCCATCCGCGCAATCCCGCCCGCCCCTCGACCCGATGACCACGGGGGCGCTCGCCCTCGCCGTCATCGCGGTCTCCTCCTCGGGGCCGCTGGTCGTGTTCGCCGCCGTCCCGGCGCTGGCGGTCGCGTTCTGGCGGAACCTGCTGTCGCTGGCCGTCCTCGGGCCGTACTCCCTGGTCCTGCGGCGGCGCGAGTTCCGTGCCCTGGTGCGCGGGCCGGGCCGGCGGGAGGGGTTGTTCTGCGTGCTCTCCGGGGTGGCGCTCGCCGCCCACTTCGCCACCTGGATGCCGAGCGTGCAGTTCACCTCGGTGGCGGTGGCCACCGCCCTGGTCGCCACCCAGCCGGTGTGGCAGGGCGTGATCGCGCGGGTCCAGGGCCGCCGGCTGCCGGGCCTGGTCTGGGCGGGCATCGGCCTGGCCGTGGCCGGCGCGGTCCTCGCCTCCGGCGCCGACTTCGGCGTCTCCGCGCGGGCCTTCGCCGGGGACCTGCTCGCGGTGGCCGGCGGCCTCTTCGCGGCGATCTACACCGCCCTCGGTGAACGCGCCCGGGTCAGCATCAGCACCACCACCTACACCACCATCTGCTACGGCGTCTGCGCCCTGATCCTGCTGGTGGTCTGCCTGGTCGGCGGGCTGCCGCTGGCCGGGTACGACCCTGCCGCCTGGGCCGCCATCCTCGGTCTGGTGGCCGGCGCCCAACTGCTCGGTCACTCGATGTTCAACTACGCGCTGCGCCGGGTCTCGGCCACCACGGTCAGCGTGCTGATCCTGCTGGAGGTTCCGGGCGCCGCCCTGATCGCCTGGGTGTGGTTGGGGCAACTGCCCCGGCCGTTGGCCCTGCCGGGGCTGGCCCTGCTGCTGGCCGGCGTCGTCGTGGTGGTCGTCGGTAGCGCCCGCGCCGGCCGCCGGGTCCCGCCGGTGGCGGTCCCGGCGGATCCCGCCCCGCTCCGCGACTGACCCGCCGCCGCCCCGCCAACGGCCTGCCGCCGGCCTGCCGACGGGCCGCGAGCGGTCCGGCGGCGCGAATCTGTCGGTCGGTCCGGTTACGGTACGTCCATGGCGTACGACTTCCAGGTCACCATCGACGCGGCCGATCCGCACCCCCTCGCCGACTGGTGGGCGGAGACGCTCGGCTGGGAGGTGGAGCCCTCCGACGAGGCGTTCATCCGCCGGATGATCGAGCAGGGCTGGGCCGGCGAGGAGGACACCACCGTGCACCGTGGGGTGCTGGTCTGGCGGTCCGGCGCCGCGATCGTGCACCCGGAGTCCGGCCAGCGGGTGCTCTTCCAGCAGGTTCCCGAGGCCAAGACGGTGAAGAACCGGGTCCACCTGGACGTCCGGGTGGGAGCCGACCGGGTCGAGGCCGAGGTGGCGCGGCTGACCGAACGCGGGGCGACCTTCCTGCACCGGGGGCAGCAGGGGCCGCAGTCCTGGGCCACCCTCGCCGACCCCGAGGGCAACGAGTTCTGCGTGGCCTGACCGGCGTGGATGCCGCCCCGCCGGTCCCGGGCCAGCACCGCCGGTTTCGGGCCAGCACCGCCGTGCCGGTTCGGCAGCACCGCCCCGCCGGCCGACCCGGGCCGACACCGCCCCGCCGGCAAACCGGGGCCCAGCACCGCCATGGCGGTCCGGGCGCTCAGCCGGGGAGTCCCACCGCTCGGGCGCTGGCCGTCCAGAGCCGCGCGGCCAGGTCCGGGTCGGTCGCCTTGCGGAAGGCCCGGTGCCGCCGCCGGTTGTAGTGGTACCCGCCGTTGGTCAGCCGGGCCGGGTCCTGGCAGGCCAGCCAGAGCAGCGTCTCCGCGCCCCGCTCGGGGGTGCGGAAGGGCAGCACCCGCATGCCGAGGGCGACCAGCGGGCTGTCCGACCCGAACCGGGTCCGTACCACGCCGGGGTGGAAGGAGTACGCCGGCACGTCCGGCCAGCGCCGGGCCGCCTCGGCGGTGAAGAGGATGTTCGCCTGCTTGCTGGTGCCGTACGCGCGCATCGGCCGGTACCGGCGCAGGGCGGCGTTGAGGTCGTCCGGGTCCAGGACGCCGCTGCGGTGCGCGCCGGAGGCGGTCACCACCATCCGCCCGACCCGGTCGGCCAGCAGGTTGCTGAGCAGGAACGGGGCGAGGTGGTTGGCCTGCATGGTCAGCTCGAACCCGTCGACGGTGCGGACGGGGCGCAGCACGATCGCCCCGGCGTTGTTGGCCAGCACGTCGATCCGGTCGTACGCGGCGCGCAGCCGCTCGGCGAGCCCACGGACGTCGTCGAGGACGGCGAAGTCGGCGCGGAACAGTTCCGGCTGCTCGCCGGCCGCCTCCCGGACCTGTTCCCCGGCGGCCCGCAGCCGGGCCGGGTCCCGCCCGACCAGCGCCACCCGGTCGCCCCGACGGGCCAGGGCCACGGCGGCGGCGAGCCCGATGCCGGAACTGGCCCCGGTCACCACCACGAGCCGCTGCCGCCGCCCAGTGAGATCTTCCACAGGTCCGTCCACCCCGGTCATGGCGTGAGGCTACCGTGACGGCACCACGACCCTTGCGGTCGTGAAGTGCCGAGAGCGGGTCCGAGGGCGTCGAGCCGACGTACCCGGCCCATGACGCGTACCTTGTCGTTCACCCCGCCGCAGTGACGCGGCCCGGTGCGGCCCGGCGGGGTGCCGACCGGCGACCCGCCGGGGACGCCACGCCCCCGGCCGTCCGACGGCGCCGCGGGACGGTCAGGGAGAGGTGCTGGTGGACGAGGCGATCGCGAAGATGATCGCGGCGGCGTAGAAGAGCACACCCAGCACGATCAGCGCGGTGAGGATCCAGCCGACGATGATGGCGGCCTTCGCCGTCCCCTCGCCGCCCTCGCCGGTCTGCCGGATCTGCTTCAGCGCGACGTGCCCGAGGATCGCGCCGATCGGCGCGGTGACGCAGGAGGCGAAGCCGACCAGGGAGAGGATCAGGGCGGCCACCGCCATGTTGTTCGTGCGGGGGGCGGGCGGGCCGTAGCCGTAGCCGGGCGCGGCGTACGGGGCCGGACCGGCCGCCGGGTACCCGCCGGCGGAGTACCCCGCCCCGCCCAGGTACGGGTCGGCCGGCGCGTACGGGTCCTTGCTCACCGGCTCGGCGGCGAAGGGCTGGCCGGAGGCGTGGTACAGGGGATCGGCCGGGGGTGTCGACTGTGGCTGCTGGGGTGAGGCCGACCAGGTCGGGTCCGGCCAGTTGTCGGGAGGCGAGGGGTTCGTCATGTTCTCTCCGTCACGTGCGGCTGCGCCGTCAGGGTAGCCAGCCACAGGCAAACCCCGATCACCGCGCCACCGGGTGCCGCGTTGCCCACGCCGTCCCGACCGGGCAGGATCGCGGTCATGGCGATTGACGCGCGGGCCGGGGAGCGTTCCGGCAGCCGACCGAGGCGGGACGCGAGCCGCCCCGGCTTCGCCCGGCGCACCCGGGCCACGGGCCCGGCGGGCGGGCCGGGACACGACGAGCCGGTGCCGCTGCCCGACCCGGTGACCATGCGGCTCGACGGGAAGGTCGCCCTGGTCACGGGGGCGGGCAGCGCGGACGGGATCGGGTACGCGACCGCGCGTCGCCTCGCCGACCTCGGTGCCCGGGTGGCGATCGTCTCCACCACCCGGCGGATCCACGAGCGGGCCGGCGAACTGGGGGTGACCGGTTTCGTCGCCGACCTGACCGACGAGTCGGAGGTCGGTGCCCTCGCCGACGCGGTCACCGAGCAGCTCGGCGACGTCGAGGTGCTGGTCAACAACGCCGGCCTGGCCAGCCGGGCCAGCCCGGAGGTGCTCCGCCCGGTGGCCCAGCTCAGCTACGACGAGTGGCGGGGCGAGATCGACCGGAACCTGACCACCGCGTTCCTGTGCAGCCGGGCCTTCATCGGCGGGATGGCCGAGCGGGGCTGGGGGCGGATCGTGAACCTGGCCGCCACCGCCGGCCCGGTCAACGCGCTGCCCACCGAGGCGGCATACGCGGCGGCGAAGGCGGGGGTGGTCGGGCTGACCCGGGCGCTGGCGATGGAGATGATCGCCGACGGGGTGACCGTCAACGCGGTCGCCCCGGGGACGATCCACACCGCCGCCTCCACGATGGCCGAGATCAAGCAGGGGCTCGGTACCCCGGTCGGCCGCCCCGGCACGCCCGACGAGGTGGCCGCCGCGATCACCTTCCTCTGCTCGCCGGCCGCCTCGTACATCACCGGGCAGATGCTGGTGGTCGACGGCGGCAACAGCGTCCGGGAGTCCGAGTTCCGCTGACCCGTCCGCCGGCTCGCGGCGGAACGGGCCGGCTCAGCGGTACGAGCCGGTGCCGCTGTCGGTGCCGGCCCAGACGACCAGGGCGATCCAGCCGAGACAGGCGAGCACGTACAGCGCGGTGAAGACGTAACCGAGGATCAGTCCCCAGGTGGCGAGCTGGTCGCCCGCCTCGCCGGTGCGCCGGATCTGCCGCCTGGCGACGTGCCCGAGGACGATCCCGGCGGGGGCGAAGACGAAGGCGAAGACCAGCGCCAGGATCGCCGCCACGTTCGTCCCGTGCCGGGGCGGCTCCGGTGGCGGCCCGTACTGCCCGTACGGCACCTGGGGGGCGTACGACGGCTGGTGGCCGTAGTGCCCGCCCGGCTCGGTCGCGTGCGGCCCCGGACCCGGGTACGACCCCGACCCGGCCCAGCCGGGGGCCGGCTCCCACCGGGGGCCCGGATCGGCCGGTGGCGGCCCGAGGCCGGGCGGGAGGGGTGGCTCGTACGGCGACGGCGGCTGCTCCGCGCCGGCCGGTTCCTGGCCGGGCCGGTCGGGCGGCGGTGGTTGGCTCATCGGTTCACCCCTTGCGGCGTACGACCTGTGGCGACGGGCCCTCCCCCTGCCGGACGCTACCGGGCGCGGTGGAGCTTGTCAGGGCGGTTGCGCCGACCGGCGGGGTGACCGGTGAGGAAAGGCCCCGGTCAACGCATCCGGTGGTGGCAGGGGCCCCTTCTCGACCTTCCGGGCGTCAGGGCAGCCGGGTCAGGTTGGCGGCGGCGCGTTCCACGATCAGGCAGCGGTCCTCGACGTAGTCGACGCCGGCCTCCTCGGCGATCCGGCGGGCCTCCGCCGAGACGATCCCGAGCTGCAACCACACCGCCGGCGCGCCGATCGCCACCGCCTGGCGGACCACCTCGACCGCGTCGGCCGCCGGCCGGAACACGTCGACCAGGTCGACCGGGTGCGGGATGTCGGCCAGCGTCGGGTACGCCCGCTCGCCGAAGAGCTCGTCGACGGTCGGGTTCACCGGGATGATCCGCCAGCCGTACCGCTGCATCTGCGCGGGCACCCGGTGCGCGGCCTTGGCCGGGTCACGGGAGGCGCCCACCACGGCGATCACGGCGGCGTCGGCGAGGATCTGTCGAGCGGTACGCACCCCGCGACTCTAGCCTCCCGGGCCGCTCAGAGCAGGGTGAGTTGCTCGGGCGCCGCCCCGGCGGGCGGCTCGGGCGGCCGGTGGTCGTCGCCGGCCGCGACCCGGTGCAGCCCGTGCCGGCGGGCGGCGATCCGGACCCGCGCGGTCACCTCCCGCTGGTACGCCTGCGGCGCGTACGCCCCCGACCGGTACAGCTGCCGGTACCGGGGCACCAGCCGGGGGAACTCCCGGGCCAGCCAGTGCGCGTACCACTCGCGGGCGCCGGGGCGCAGGTGCAGGGCGAGCGGCGTCACGCTGGTCGCCCCGGCGGCGGCGATCGCCGCGACGGTGCGCTCGATCGACTCGTCGTCGTCGGTCAACCCGGGCAGGACCGGGGCCATCAGCACCCCCACCGGCAGGCCGGCGTCGGTCAGCGCCCGGACGGCGTCCAGCCGCCGGCGTGGGCTCGGCGTGCCCGGCTCGACCGCCCGCCACAGCGCCTCGTCGACGAAGCCCACCGAGTACGCCAGGCCGACCCGGGTCACCTCGGCGGCCTGGCGCAGCAGCGGCAGGTCCCGCAGGATCAGCGTCCCCTTGGTCAGGATCGAGAAGGGGTTGGCGAAGTCCCGCAGCGCCTCGATGATCGGCGGCATCAACCGGTACCGCCCCTCGACCCGCTGGTAGCAGTCCACGTTGGTGCCCATCGCGACCGGCGCGCCCCGCCACTTCGGCGCGGCCAGCTCCCGCCGGAGCAA
This sequence comes from Micromonospora rosaria, assembly GCF_001567585.1. Taxonomy (GTDB): domain Bacteria; phylum Actinomycetota; class Actinomycetes; order Mycobacteriales; family Micromonosporaceae; genus Micromonospora; species Micromonospora rosaria. Next base: position 8,324 of record NZ_LRQV01000002.1, on the reverse strand, counting down.
CTCGCCCGCGTTGACCTTGACGACCACCTTCCGGTCGAAGTCCGCGCCCGCGTCGAGGTCGAGGTAGGTGTGACTGTTGCGGGCGAAGCAGTTGTGGCTCACCACGCCGTCGGCGATGAAGTCGCCGGTGCCGGTGGTGAGGTCCCACAGCGGCAGCGCCAGGCCGAGCGGCTCGATCCGGACCACCCGGAGATCGCCCGCGCACTTCAGCGCGGCCCCCTCGATCGACCGCGGGCGGGTGGCGGCGGGATCGGTGAGGTGGAAGAACCGGAGCCGGGCGGGCAACCCGCCGGTCAGCCGGACCTGCCGGAGCCGCGTCGGCGCGCGGGGCTCCTCCCGGACCCAGGTGAAGCCGAACCGGCGCAGCCCGGCGGTGACCCGCTCGACGGTGGCGTCGTCGCGGGCACCGATGCGCAGCACCCCCTGGCGGCAACTGCCCCGGGCGTCGAAGGCGCCGGCCAGGAAGCCGAGCCACCAGCCGTCCGCCGGCTGCGCCGGCCACCGGGCCAGCTCGGTCACCGTCTCGCCGCCCGGCTGCCCGGTGACGACGACCGTGGCCGTCGCCGGCCGGCCCGGTGCGGTCGGACCGCCGGCCGGGCGGCGGGCGCGTACGCCCTCCCCGGCGAGGAAACGTGCGCTGCGGTCGGCGGCCTCGTCGTCGGCCAGGGTCAGCCGGACGCGGCCGTCCCCAGTGTCGGCGACGCCGGCCGCGCCCAGCACCGCGCAGAGGTACCCCCGGCGGTAGCCGGGTGACGGCTTCGGCGGGGCCGTGAAGCGACCGGTACCGAGCAGCCGGTTGCTGGTGGTCAGCCGGGGCCGCCGGGCGTTGCCGGGCGGGCCGGCGGCGACGTACTTCCAGCCGCGTTCGGTGAGGAACCGGTGGTCGCCCCCGGCGACGAGGCTGGTGCCGTCGGCGAGGGTCACCCGGTAGGCGGGTTTCACGGTCGACCACGCGTCGAGGACGGTGGTGACGACGTACCGGCGGTAGGTGCCGCACCGCCGGGTGCCGTAGATCCGGTCGCCCGGCCGCACCGCCTCGATCGGCTTCGTCCGGCCGTCGGCCATCAGGATCGGGGTGTCGCCGGAGAGGCAGTAGACGCAGGCGTGGCTGCACCCCCGGTACGGGTTGACCGTCCACTGGAACGGCACCCGGGAGGTGCCGGGCACCCGGTTGAGGATCGACTTCGCGCGCACCTCGTAGAAGGTCATCCCGGCGAAGCCGGGGGTGTCGAAGGTGCGCGCGACCGCGCCGGGCAGCGCCAGCGGCAGGGGTGGAGTCGCCGGCGCCGACCCGTCGGGAAGCCCCTCGTCCGGGGGAGCGGAGAGGTTCTCCCAGCGCATGGGGCCTAGTCGAACACGTGTACGAACGAAGCGCAAGTGACGCGCCGAACACCCCTGCCGCACCCGGTGCTCCGGGGTGCAGGATGGGAGTCATGGAGACGTCGACCTTCGTCTACGACGGCGACTGCGCGTTCTGCACCCGCTGCGCCCAGTTCGCCGAGCGCCGCATCCCCACCCGGGCGCGGCTGCTGCCCTGGCAGTTCGCCGACCTCGACAGGCTCGGGTTGGCGGAGGCCGACTGCGACACGGCGGTGCAGTGGGTGGGCGCGGACGGGTCGCGGGCCGCCGGCCCGGACGCCATCGCCCGGCTGCTCGGCGACAGCACCCCGTTCTGGCGGGTCGCCGGGGCCGGCCTGCGCTTCCCGCCGGTCCGGCTGGTGGCCTGGCCGGTGTACCGCTGGGTGGCCCGCAACCGGCACCGGATGCCCGGCGGCACCGCCGCCTGCTCGCTGCCCCAGGAGGCCCGGGAGCGCCTCTACGGCCCGACCGGGCGGCCCACGGCCGACTCCTGACCCGCCGCCCCCCACGGCCTCCTGGGCCGTCGCGTCGCCCTGACGGGCTCCTACACCGCCGGGTTGCCCCGGACAGGCTCGTGCGCCGTCCCGCGGTCCCGGGCGGGTTCCGGGACGGTCGTGCCGTCCCCGCTCGGTGCGGGTGACGCCGCTGCGCGGTCGGTCGCGCCGGGGCGCGGCCGGGTGACGAGCCGGCGGGCCCAGACGACCGGCCGGACCCGCTCCAGCGGCAGGAAGCTGGCCATCGCGACCAGGTGCGGCGCGAACGAGATGGTGATCGTCGCCATGGTCACCAGGTGGAACGAGTAGAAGAAGCCGACCGTGGCCAGCCGCCAGCGTTCCCGCAGCACGAAGACCACCGGGCTGAGCAGCTCGAAGGCGACGATCCCGATCTGGGCGACGATCAGCAGGTACGGCACCTGGGCGATCAGGTCGGCCAGCTCGGTGCCGCGCCGGATGATCGCGCGGGCCAGCACGGAGCCGGTCAGCCAGTCCAGCCCGCCGAAGCGCAGCTTCGCCCAGGCGGCCAGGAAGTACGTGCAGATCACCGCGATCTGGGTGACCCGCAGCGCCCAGCCGCCCGCCTCGGTGCGGGTCGGGTCGCCGTGCCGGGCCCGGCCGACGGTGGGCAGCACGGCCAGCGCGACGAGCAGGGCGAACCGGTCGTGGTCCACCTTCCCGTAGCTCATCGCGATGATCATCCACTGGAAGTAGAGCAGGAAGACCGGCCAGCCGAGCAGCCTCGGCGCCCGCCCGGACGCGGCGAGCAGGGCCAGCCCCAGCAGCGCCCAGAAGATCACCGAGACCAGGGCGGCGGTCGGGGTGGGCAGTGGCAGCACCCGACCGATGAACAGCGGCTGGTACAGCTCACCGGGCACGCTGACCCGGGTCCGTACCCACGGGGTGAAGAAGACCAGGTCGGCCGCGACGAAGAGGTAGACCAGGGTGCGGAAGGCGGCCACCCGGCCCCGGGGGACCGGCTCGGTCAACCAGCGGATCATCCGGTCGCCTGCCAGCGGACCACCGTCTCGTCGGTGTACCGGCCGGTGGGCCGGCCGTCGACGATGCCGTGCCAGCGGATGACAATGCGTACCTCGGCCAGCTCCGGCGCGTCGGGGTGCCGTTCGGCGTACGCGTCGGCCACCTCACGGAGCCGCGCGGGCTCGGCGACGTACCGGCTCTGCTGGCCCTCGATCTCGGCCCGGCGGATGCCGGTGGCGTCCTGACCGAGTTCGATCAGGCTGCCGGTGCGGTCGACGCCCTCCACCCGGGTGTCCGGCGCGGGGCGGTCGGGCGGGTTGGACGTGGCGTACATCCGGAACGGCCCGAACGGGAAGTGGTCGTCGCTGCCCCAGACGGTGCCGGCCAGCAGGACGGCGAGGCCGAGTGCGGTGGCACCCACGCGGATCGCCCGGCCCCGGGTGGTCAGTGTCTCCATCGGCTGGTGACCATACTCGGTACGCAGCCGGGTCCGGTACGGCCGTTCGGCCGGTTTGTCCCCGTCTTCCTCCCCGGCCGGCCCCGGTACGCAGCCGGGCCGGACCCCGGTGCGGGGTCCGGCCCGGCTGCGGCGGTGCGGGTCAGTGCTTGTGCTCGGCCAGCTGCTTGCGGACCTGCTCCATGTCCAGCGCCTCGACCTGCTCGATTAGGTTCTCCAGGGCGGACTCGGGCAGGGCGCCCGGCTGGGCGAAGACGATCACGCCGTCGCGGATCGCCATGACGGTCGGGATGGAGCGGATCTCGAACTTGGCGCCGAGCTCCTGCTGCGCCTCGGTGTCGACCTTGCCGAAGACGATGTTCGGGTGCTTCTCCGAGGAGCGCTCGTAGACCGGGGCGAACCGCTTGCACGGACCGCACCACTCGGCCCAGAAGTCGACCAGCACGATGCCGTCCTTGCCGGTCACCTCGTCGAAGTTCGTCGTGGTCAGCTCAACGGTTGCCATTGCACTCTCTCCGATCACCGCAGATTCGCGTACGTCCCCTGGAACGACGGAGGGTCCTCCCGGCATTCCCGACCACGTGGCGACGAAACGCCGAGCAGTCGTCGGGCGACCCTCCGAAGTATCGACATACATCTGTCATGCGTGGATCGGCCGATCGCAAGTGCAGTGCGCAATTGCGTGACCACCCGTGATGGGAGCGTTTCCACCCCGTTAACCACCCTGACCTGCTACGACCCGGTAACTTCTGCGTTGACAAGGGTTGATGCGAGCTGCGGAGATCGCCTGTGAGGTGGATCTCCGTGACTCTCAGTATTGTTACGAAAAGATAAATGTGACCTCGGTCTCTGTTGGTCCCGCGCCCCGCTGAGGCAGAATCTTCCCCATCAGAGCGTGGGCGGCGGGTGCCGGGGAGGGCCCCGCCGCTCATTGCGTCTCCCCCCGGTCGGGCGTCGGAGCAACCCTGTCGGTGTGACATTTCCGCGCGGTACCCCGTCGTGCTGACGGTGGTGCCCCGTCGCGCCGGCTTTCCCGCCCGGGGCCGGGCGCGCGACCCCGCCCGCCGCCGTTCCCGCTGGCCACTTGGCGCGGGACGGCTCCGGCGGGCGGCCCGGCGCATATGCTGACGCCGGAGGTCGCCCATGAGCCACTCCGTCGCCGGGGAACCACCCGCAGCCGGCCGCCCCGCCGGGCCGCCGGCCGCCGCCGGCTACCGCGCCGCCGAGTGGGACCTGCTCACCGGCCTGCCCGGCCGGGTCGTGGTGGTCACCACCGCGCCCGCACCCGGTCGGGCCGACCGGGGCGTCCCGGCGGGGCTGGCCGGCCTGGACGCGGTGGCCGCCGGCCGGGCCTTCGACAGCGACCTGGTCCGGGCCGTGGTCGCCGCCATCTACGCCCGCCCCGACGCGCCCCCGCCGGCCGGCGCACGCCCCGCCGACGTGGTGGACCTGCTGGCCGCCTGCCGGGCCGTGGTCCGGGTGCTCGACCGCCGGGCCGACCCCGCCGACTCGGCCGCGTACCGGCAGTGGGTGCAGTCGGTGGCCGCCCGGGTCTGCCGGGCCGTCCCCGCCGTCGACCGGGCGCCGTCGCCGTTCGGGCCGCCCGGTTCCGCCGTCCGGCTCAGCCCGGCCGACCAGCGGTTCCTGGACCGGCTGGGCAGGGCCCTGGGGCTGCGCTGAGCGGCGACCCGTACCCTCTTGAGACCGTGACCGGTGAGCATCCTCCTGTGACCGTGACCGGTGAGCAGCTCGACGTCGGCGTCGGCCCCTGGCCCGGCGAGCCGCCGGCCGACCCCCGCTACGACCCGGAGCTGCTCGTCGCCGGCGACCGGCGCAACGTCGTCGACCGGTACCGGTACTGGCGGCGGGAGGCGGTCGTGGCCGACCTGGACCGGCGTCGGCACGACTTCCATGTGGCCATCGAGAACTGGCAGCACGACCTCAACATCGGCACGGTGGTCCGCAACGCCAACGCCTTCCTCGCCGCCGAGGTGCACATCGTCGGCCGTCGCCGGTGGAACCGGCGGGGCGCCATGGTGACCGACCGCTACCAGCACGTCCGGCACCACGAGACGATCGAGGAGTTCGTCGGCTGGGCGGCGGGGGAGGCGCTGCCCGTGGTCGGCATCGACAACCTGCCCGGCTCCCGCCCGCTGGAGACCACCACCCTGCCGCGCCGCTGCGTGCTCCTCTTCGGCCAGGAGGGGCCGGGGCTGTCCGATCCGGCCCGCGCCGCCTGCGACCAGCTCTTCTCCATCGCCCAGTACGGCTCGACCCGCTCCATCAACGCGGGGGTGGCCAGCGGGATCGCGATGCACGCCTGGATCCGCGCCCACGCCGGCCCGCCGCCGGGCTAGCGCGACCGGCCCACCACCGGGCTCGACCGGCCGGGCTGCTCCGCCGGGCCGGCTCCGCCGGGCTGCCACCGGGCTGAATCGGCCGGGGGCTGGCTCCGCCGGGCTGAATCGGCCGGGCTGGTCCGGCGGCCCCGCCGCCGGGGCGGATTCGTCCGCTCGGCTTGACGGGGCGCTCCGATAGGAGAACGGTGGAGTTGTGAGTGTCGCGGTGAGTTGTCCACGATGCGGCGGGTCGGTCCGGCCCCCGGACCTGATGCACCCCGAGTCACGCTGTCTCAGTTGCGGCCCGGTCCCGCCGTTGCACGTGCCGGCGCACATCGGAGCCGAGATCGTGGCGAGCGTCGTCGAGCGGATCGCCGCCGACCTGGACCCGCCCGGCCGCCCCGGCGTGCCGCTGTGGTGCCCCTGGCCGCTGCCGACCGGCTGGACGCTGACCGGCGTGGCGTACGCCGGTGACGACCGGACCGGGGTCCGGGCCACCGCGGTGGCCTGCGCCGGGCCGGCGCCGCTCGGCGGCGGACCGGCCGACGTGGTCTTCGTCGCCGAGGAGCCCGGGGTCGGTCTCGGCACCCGGCTGGCCGGGACGGTCGGCCCTGATCCGGGGCCCGAACTGGTCGAGGCGTTGTCCGACCCCGGTCCCCGCCACCCCGAGCACCACAGCACCGCGAAGATCAAAGTGGCCGGTCACCCGACTCCACTCTGGCCGGTGACGTCATCGGCCGATCGCAGCGCGTACGCCGGCGAGGCTCGGGGAATGTGGCTTCATGCGATAGCCTGGCCGGCGAGCGCGGGGCATCTGCTCGCGGAGGACGTGGTACTGCACGACCTGACCGAGTGGACGCCACCCGAGCTCGTGTACGGCGCACCGTCTCCGTACCTGCAGGGGAGGGCTTGACAAACCTCCCCGGGTGTCGGAGAAAGGACGCAGATATTCACTGTACGACACCTTACTGATACTGTGGGTGCCGCTGCGGTAATGGACCCGGCGCCGCGCGAGAGGATGGGACCGCCATGGTCAAGAAGGTTCTCACCTGGGCCGGTATCGCGTTCCTGGTTTTCTTCGTCGCCTACCGACCGAACTCCGCGGCGGACGTCTTCAAGTCGCTCGGTGGCGGCATCGTGGACATCGCTGAGGGCTTCGGCGACTTCTTCACCAGCATCGTCGCCTAGCCGCCGATGGGTAGCCCCTCGGGTCCACCCTTCGACCCTGACGACCCTGACCGGGCACGCCGCGAGGGGGACACCGAGCCGATCCCCCGGTACCGGGACGACGGCCCGGACCCCACCGCCGGGCCCGGTGACCGCCCGGTCTTCTCCGACGACATCGGGTACGGCGATCCGGACCCGTACGCCGGGGAGGGGCGCTCCGGGCGGGCCTGGGTCCGTGATCCCGAGGCCGGCTACCAGCCCCCCAGCATCTCCGAGGAGGAGTTGGCCGGCCTGCGGGTCGACGCCTCCGGGATGCCGCTCGGCCCGCGCCGGGTGCTGCCCCTGGAGGACGAGCCCAGCTCGCTGGTCGCCCGCTACCTCTTCCCCACCGAGCGGTACCGGGGCGAGTGGAAGCGGCACTGGATCCACCTCACCACCCCGATCCTGGTCGGCGTGGCCGCCACCTTCGTGCTCGGCTACCTCTCCGGCTTCCTCGCCGGGCAGGACGTGGGCGCGCTGACCACCGTCGCGGTGCTGGTCTGGTTCGCGGTGATGGGCTGGGTCGCCTGGCGGGTCGCCGACTGGTGGTACGACCGGTTCATCCTGACCAACAAACGGGTGATGGTGGTGAACGGCATCATCACCCGCAAGGTCGCGATGATGCCGCTGGCCCGGGTCACCGACATGAAGTACGAGCAGAGCCCCACCGGCCGGGCCCTCAACTACGGCACCTTCGTGCTGGAGTCCGCCGGCCAGGACCAGGCGCTCCGCGAGATCAAGAACCTGCCCAACCCGAACGAGCTGTACCTGCGCGTCGTCGAGGAGATGTACGAGCCGCAGGCGGTCGAGGCGCGGCTGGGCAAGGAGGCCGACGAGGCGAAGGCCGACGACGGCGCCTGAAGGTTGTCGTCCGAACATCGGAGCAACTGCGAACCATCCGCCGTCGACCGGGCCGGCCCGGTCGTGACAGCCTCGGTACGACGGGGTGCGGAGGTGTGCGGTGGCGAGCAGGGACCCGCTGGAGGAGGAGTTCCGGGAGTTCGTCGCGGCCCGCTCCGGTGCGCTCCTGCGCACCGCGTACCTCCTCGCCGGGGACTGGGCCACCGCGGAGGACCTGTTGCAGACGGCGCTGACCAAGACGTACCTGGCCTGGCGGCGGCTCGGCGGGATCGACGCGGTCGAGCCGTACGCCCGGCGGGTGCTGGTCAACACCTCCACGAGCTGGTGGCGGCGGCGCTGGCACGGTGAGCGGCCGACCGACGTGCTGCCGGAGTCCGCGGCGGTCGACGAGATGGAGCAGCAGCTCGACCGGGACGTGCTCTGGCGGCACCTGCGGGCGCTGCCGAACCGGCAACGGGCGGTGCTGGTGCTGCGCTACTACGAGGACCTGTCGGAGGGGCAGACGGCGGCCCTGCTCGGCATCTCGGTCGGCACGGTGAAGAGCCAGACCGCCCGCGCCCTGTCCACCCTGCGCCGCCGCCTGGGCGACCAGGCGCTGCCCGAGCTGTCGGCCGTCCCGGCCCCCCG
>NZ_LRQV01000001.1 GCF_001567585.1 Micromonospora rosaria | reverse complement strand
GGTCGACGGGGTCGCGCCACCGGAGCTGGAGGTGGTCCGCACCCCCCGCACCGGCGCCGGGATCACCCACCGACTCCTGCTCATGCTGGACGCGCCCCCGCTCGGCGCCGGGTCGGGCGGGTGGCAGGTCGGCCCCCGGGAGACCGCCGAGCCCGCCCTCGCCGCCTGGGTGGCGGCGGTGCTGGGCCCCGCGCAGCGGGTGGTCGCCGACGTCGGGTTCGCCGACCCGGCGACCGGCGCGACGCTGGCCCCGACCCGCCGGGTCACCGTCGGCGACGCGCTGCCGTACCCGCTGGAGCTGCTCGGGTACGCCGACGACCCGGCCGGGATCGAGAGCCGGCTCGCCTGGCACCAGCTCGACCCGGCGCGCCGCCCGGCCGGCGTCGGACCGGACGCCGGGGTACGGCTCCTGCCGGACCCGGCCAGTCCGCTCACCGGCGGTCAGGTGTACCTCACCGACCTGCTGGAGGTGGTGCGCTCGATCGCGGCCGTACTCTCCACCGCGCGCCCGCTGGCCGCGCCGGATCTGGCGGTCGGCGGCACGGCCGACGAGGACGAGCCGGACGGCGTGCTCCTCGACGAGCTGCGGCAGCGGGCGACGGTGGCCCACCTGCGCCTGACCACCCTGCGCGCGGCGCTGCGCGACGCCGTGGGGGACTCCGACGACCAGGGGCCCACCGAGGGCGTCGTCGATCTCGCCACGGCGGCGGGGCACCTGCTCACCGCCACCGCCTTCGGGGTGCCGGGGGTGGTGCCGGTGGCCCGGCACGCCCTCGACGCCACCGGGGCGGACGGGCGGCCCGCGACCGAGGTGACCGCCGCCGCCGTGGCCGCCCTCACCGCCCAGGTCCTCGCCGGGTACGCAGAGGTGCGCCGCCGCAGCGTGGCGGCGGACGAGATCGCGGCGCGGGCCAGCCGGGCAGCGGACTGGGTCGACCTGCTCCGGGCCGTCTTCGGCGCGGACTTCCCGGTGGTGCCCCGGTTCACCCCGGCCGACCCGATCCAGCTCAACCGGGCCTTCGCCGGCACGTCGGTCAGCCCCGCGCCGGCCGGTCAGGAGCCGCTGGCCTGGTTCGCCCGGGCGGCCCGGATCCGGCCGGCGGTCGCGGCGGTCGAGACGGCCTGCCGGTTCGGTCAGGCACTGGCCACCGGCTGGGGCCTGGACCTGACGGTCGGGCAGGTACCCGCGCCGGCCGCCGGGGAACCGGCCCGGCGCTGGGTCGGCCTGCCGCCGCTGGACCCGGCCGGCACCGTGCCGACCGGGGTGACCTCGCTCGTCGCGGTCGGCGCCGGTCCGGCCGGCACCGGCTCGCTCGCCGGGCTGCTGCTCGACGAGTGGGGCGAGGTGGTGCCGGCCCGCCGGGAGACGACGGCGGTCGCGTACCACTACGACGCGCCGGGGGCGCAGGCGCCGCAGGCCGTCCTGCTGGCGGTCTCGCCCCGGCCGGCCGGCGGCACCTGGACCCTCGACGACCTGACCGCGACCGTCAACGAGACGATCGACCTGGTCAAGGCCCGGTCGATGGACCGGGTCGACCTCGGCGCCGACCATATCCTGGGATCGCTGGCGTACCTGCCGCTGTGGCCGACGACCGCGCCCGGCGCGGTGGACGTGGCCCGGCTGGCGTCGGTGCCGGCCACCTTCGGTGTGCCGCAGACCGCCGGCAAGCCCGAGATCGACAACTTCTACCTGGAAACCACGCAGACAACTGCCACCGAGATCCGGCAGGGTCGCACCATCACGATCGCCGTGACCGGCAAGAACCTGCAGATCCCGCAGGAGACCAGCACGTGGACCGTCAACCCTCCCGAGCTGCAGCTCCAGGTGCTCGGCCAGTCGGAGACGCACGCCCGGCTCGAACTGAAAGCGGCACAGACCAGCACCGGCTACCCGCCGCTCGGCGAGTACGAACTGCAGCTGACCAACCGGGGTGGTGTCGCCACCCAGTCCGTCACCGTCACCCCGCGCATCACCATCACGGGCGTCACCCCCGCCGTGGTGCGCCAGGACCAGTACGCCACCACGGCGGTGCTCCGGGTCGATGGCCACCACCTGCTGCCGACGGCGCAGGCTTCGCCGGTCACCTTCACGGTTCCCGGGTCCCACCTGACCGTGACCGAGACGGCCGCAACCGAGGTGACGGGGCAGGTGGCGGTGACCCTGCGGGTGCCCGCCCGACCCAAGCCGCCGGTCGAGTACGACGACCGCGGCAAGCCCATCCCCAAGGTCAAGCACTGGACTCCGGTGCCCGTGACCCTGGCCGTGCAGGGGCCACGGGAGGAGGGCGAGGACAACGCGGACCACGTGCTCGCCGGGGCCTTCACGTACGAGGTCCTGTCCTGGGTCACCACCGATCTGTGAACGGGGAGAGACGATGAGCATGCAGAATGGTTGGGCCCGGCTGGAGCCGGTGGCCCGGGAACGGACCGGCGAGGAGGGCCTGCAGGCGGGCGTCGCCGATCCCCTGTGGCTGCTGACCCGGCAGTGGCAACTCGGTGAGTTCGCCGGTGAGGACGCCGGCACCCCCGTCTGGGCGCGGTTGCGCGGCACGGTCACCGGGCTGACCCGGCTGCGTCCCGGACCGCCGCCCACCGGCCCGGGTGACGCCGAGGGGCTGCGCTACGACGTCGGTACCGTGCCGCTGGAGGCCCTGGTCGAGTCGGAGCCGGCGGTGGTCGACACCGAGCCGGACCGGGAGCTGGCCCTGCGGGCCGGCGGGTACTTCCTGACCCTGCTGGCCGCCGAGCGCAAGGCCGCCGGGGTGACCGCCGAGAGCCAGGCCGGCTACCTCGCCGGGCTACTGGCCACGTACCCGATCCCCACCGGGGGCCTGCCGGCCGGGGAGCGGCTGCTGGCCGCCCGGGTGCCGGACGGGGTGGCGCTGTTCGCCGCCCTCGACCCGGCGCTGCGTCCCCCCGGCGGGGGTCGCCCGACGCTGCCCGCCGAGCCGCCGCTGGCCGGCGCGGCGCCGCTGCCGATCCGGGCCGCGGCCCTGCGCTTCCTCGCCTGGTACGACGGGGTGACCGGGCGGGGTCTGCCGGACCTGCCCACCTGGTCGCCGCAGCGGCTGGAGTACCAGGTGTCGCTGGCCGCCCCCGCCGCCGGTGGCGAACCGGAGTTCGTGCTCACCACCGACGAGTACGCCTCCGGCAGCCTCGACTGGTACGCCTTCGACAGCGTGCCCGGCGGGTCGCTGGGAGCCGTCCCGGACGACCCGGGTGGGACCGTCCGCCCGTTCCTGTCGGCGGGCATCCCGACCCCGGTCACGTTCCGGGGCATGCCGGCCGCCCGGTGGTGGGAGTTCGAGAACGCGGCGGTCGACTTCGGCAGCGTCCGGGCCGCCGGGGACAGCATCGCCACCATGCTGCTGGTCGAGTACGCCACCGTCTACAGCAACGACTTCTTCCTGTTCCCGGTGGCGATGGAGGTCGGCTCGGTCTGCCGGGTGTCGTCGCTCGTCGTGCACGACACCTTCGGGCAGCGGATGCTCGTGCCGCCCACCCGGTCGGCGGCGCGCGGCGCGGAGTTCGCCATCTACGAGCACAGCGTGTACGACCTGCTCAGCGGCGGCACCCGGCCCCTGCTGCTGCGGGACAGCACCTTCACCCTGCTGCCCACCCTGGACGACAGCCACGACTCGGCCCCGGTCGAGGAGGTCTGGCTGCTGCGCGACGAGACCGCCAACCAGGTGTGGGCGGTCGAGGCGACCGCCGGCGGCCCCGACGGACGGCCGGTGGACCGGGCGGAACGTCACGCCGCCGACCGCGCCGCCACCGGCGGCACCGTCACCCCCTCCGCCGACCCGGACCTGCCGCTGCGCTACCGGCTGCGGACCGACACCCCGGGCCACTGGTTCCCGCTGGACCCGTCGCCGCAGGCCGCCCAGATGCTCGACGTCGGCAGCGTCCCGCCGCTGGACGGGTCGCCCGCCCCGCTGCCCTGGGGCCGGCTGCTCGGCGAACTCCGCCAGCACCGGCTGCACCGGGAGGAGGTGACCCGGGCCGGCGCCCACCTCACCCGCGCCTGGCAGTACGCCCGCTGGACCGACGGCCGCCAGCACCTGTGGCTCGGCCGGCGGACCACGGTCGGCCGTGGCGGCGGCGCCAGCGGCCGGTACCACGACGTGCTCTGGCCCGGCCCGGTCACCGCGCCGGGCCTGCCCGGCCCGGCCGCGCCGGGGAGCCCGTCGGCCGTACCGCGACCGTCGGGGCCGGGCACACCCGCGCCCGACGTGCCGACCCGGCCCCCGGCGGAGCAGTCGTGACCGCCCCCGTCGTCGAGGCGATCGAGACGCTGCGCGCCCGCCCCGACGAGCGCTGGCCGTTCGGCCCCACCGCCCTGGCCGGGGAGCAGCGCGCCCACCTGGCGGGCTGGCGCAGCTACCGATCCTGGCTGGCGGCCGTGGAGGCGGGCCCGCACGAGCCGCCGTGGCAGCCCCGGGACGTGGTGCGCCGGATACGGCTGCTCGTCGCTGGCGAGGAGCCACCGGAGACCTGGCAGCCGGACGAGCTGATCGCCGACGCGCACCCGTGGGCGCGGACGCCGCTGACCGTCGCCGACGTCCCCCGCCCGGCCCTCAACGGGCTGTACCGCACCGGGCGGCTCCAGATCGGCGTCGGGCCGACCGGTGCGCCCCGGCTGGTCGACACGTACCCGATCTGGTGCCTGCTGGACCAGCGCCTCGGCGAGCCGACCCCGCAGGGGGCGCTGTACGACGGGACCGCGCTGCTCGGCTGGCCGGGCCTGCTGGCCGAGGCGTGGCTCGGCTACGAGCTGCGCCGCCGCGCCGCCGAGCAGGTGGCCCGGCAGGCCGGTGGCACCTGGGTCGAGGACCCGGCCGACCTGGCCCGTCCCCGGCAGTGGCTGGCCGAGGCGATCGCCGAACGGGCCGGCGTGGAACGGCTCTTCGCGGTGGTCGACGGGCTGAACCTCGCTGCGGCCTGGGACCCGGCCACGCCGGTCAGCACGCTGCTGGCCCGCTACTACGACCCGGCCGGCCCGGCCACCACGGACCCGACCGACCAGCACGCGCAGAACCGGTTCCGCCTGCTGTACCAGACGGCCACGCCACCGGTCCCCCACGAGTCCGACCCGGCCCTGCTCGCCGCCGCCCTGCGCCCGCCGGTGAGGAGTGCGGCGATGTTCCTGGTCATCCGGCAGCACCTGGGGCGCTCCTGGCCCCCGTGGGCGGCGGCGGACGCGGTCGCGGCCCTCGACAGCCCCTGGGGCGCGGCGATGCTCACCGAACTGGTCGACCGGTTCGCCGGGACGCTGCTGGCCGGTGCCGCCGGTGAGGGCTGGAGCGCCGGTGACTGGCCCGCCGCGCCGACGGCCCTGGGCCGGTACGGCGGCTGGCACCTGCGCCACGGCGACAGTGACGCCGAGCGCCGCTTCGGCGGGCGGGTGCGGGCCGCCGGCCTCCCGGAGACCCCGGTGGTCCTGCTCCAGCGGGACCTCACCGAACTCGGGTTCGCCGTCGCCGAGACCGGGCGGTTCGACGACGCCACCGAGCGGGCCCTGCGCGAGCTGCAACTCGTGGCGTCGCACCCGGAGGTCACCGCGACCCGCGCCGGGGTCGCCGGGGAATCCCGGGGCCCGGCGCACCGGCGGCACCTGGGCCTGCCGCACGGCCGGCTGGACGAGGAGACCGCCCGCACCATCGACCTCTGGCGGCAGCCCGGCCGCCACGGCGTGCCCGACGCGGAGCGGATCGTCCGGCCGGCGCTGACCGGGCTGCCGGCCGCCACCGTGCTGACCCGCGCCGCCCGGGAGCTGTACCCGTGGTCGACGCTGGTGGCGGCCCGGGACGGGGCCCCGCTGACCCCCGCGCAGTGGCGGCAGGTCGGCGACGCGCAGAAGGCCCTGTGGCGGCGACGGCTGATGGTGCGCGCCGGCTTCGCCGTCGACGAGGGCGGCGACCCCCCGTACGTGCTGGACGTGGCCGACGGGAACCTCTTCCACCTGGAGGCGGTCACCGAGTTCTACCTGAACCTCGACGACCCGTGGCTGCCCCGGACCGCCGGGGATCAGGTGGGGCGCAACGTGCCCCGCCCACCGGAGGACGAGGGGTACCACCGGGTGGACCTGCTCGACCCGGCCGGGGCCGCCGCGACGCCCCTGCCACCGCACCCGCCGAACCAGTTCCGGCTGCGCCTGGACGGCGACGCCGACCTGGCCGGGGTGTGGCGGTCGGACGGGGCGAACGGGCCGCACCGGGACCTGCTCTTCCTCGCCGGCACCGCGCCCGGCGCGCAGCGGTGGTTCCGGGTGGCGGGCGTCCAGGCGGCCACCCGGACCGTCACCGTGCACGGCAACCCGGAGCTGGTCGGGCCGGACCAGTCCTGGCTGCTGCGCCGCCGCGCGCAGATCGTGGTGGTGGACCCGGTCGGCGAACGACCGCACCTGGTCGGCACCGGTGCCCGGCCCGGTGCGGCGGCCAACCAGGTGATCCTCGACGGCGACGCCGGGCTCACCCTGCTCAACCTCAATGCCGACACCATCCACCTGCCCGCCGACGTGGCCCGCCCCTCCGGGACGTACCGGATCCTCGGGTGTGACCTGGCGACCCGGACCCTGACGCTGGACGGCGAGCCGGCCCTCGACGGCGAGTCGTCGGCCTGGCAGATCCCGGCCGGCGTCGGCGGCCGGTTCGACCCGATCCCGACCGGGTTCCGGCCCAACCAACGCGGCACCGACCACTACGGCGGCGTGGCCCTCGTCCTGCACGGCGGCCAGCAGCACGCGGCGTACTCGTTCACCAGCTACTCGGCGTGGCGGTACAACGACGACAACCGGTCGGCGATCCGGGGCAACACCCACTACGACTGCCTGTCGTACCGGTCCGGTGACGCCTTCAAGAACTACTCGATCAAGATTGTCACCCCCGGCGAGGACGACCACGTCGCCCACGGCCGCTACTACCTGGACGACATCAGCAACCCCCGGCCGTTGCCCGGCGTCAACCCGACCTGGCACCCGTTCGCGCCGCTGCTGCACGTGCGCGACGACCCCGACGGCAAGCGCTTCATCCGGTTCCACGACGGGCACACCAACACCGGGGACGACGCGGCCTCCAGCACCGGATCGGCGGGCTGCATCGTCTCGCCCGCCTACTTCGACCTGCGGCAGACCCTGATCGGGCTGCACCAGCAGGAGCGGGCGCTGCTCGGGTTGGCGCCCGACCCGCCGCTGGCCGACCTGGCCCCGCTCGGGCGCGCCGAGTCCCGGGCCCTGTGGACCCGCAGCAGCACCGACCCGCTGACCCCGCCGCCACCGCACGTCACGACGGCCCAGTGGCAGAACATGATCGCCGCCCGGCTGTGGCTGGTCCGCCCGGACGAACGCCCCGTCGGGCCGGCCGCGCCGTGAGCCGCCGGCCCTTCCCCCGACGTCCACCACCAGGGCCGGTACCGGCCGAGGGAGGATCATGAGCACCGAGACGACCGACCCGGTCGCCGTCGTCCTGTCCACTGCGCTGCACACGCTGCCGCAAGAGGGCCGCCGCTGGATCGACGGCCCCGTCACCCTGCGCCGCGAGTACAAGGCCTTCAGCCCCGACCTGGAGCAGTACCTGGACTGGCTGTCCGAGGTCGAGTCGACGATCGGCGACAGCAAGGAGACCGCGCAGCGGATCCGCATGCTGCACTACGGGCTCACCAATAAACAGCCGGAGTTCGACGTACTGCTCAACTCCCACCGGGGCTGGAGGTTCGCGCCGCTCATTCGAGAGCACGGAACGCAGGAAGCCCTCGACGGCCTGGTCAGCACCGGCTCGGTCAGCACCTGGAGCGATGGCCCCGACGGCCGGCTGCGCCCGGCGGTCGAGCTGTCCCACTTCTGGGTCTGCGCCGACAGGGCGCTCAACGGGCTGACGATCCACGGGATCGCCCTCGGCACCTACACTGATCTGTACGGGCTGTTCAGTTGGGTCGGCGACCTCGCCTCGTGGTGGATCGGGTACAACGAGGCCCGGCGCGAGGCCAAGAAAGCGGCCGGCGACGGGTGGGAGGAGCCCACCGATCCGGAGTCACTGGCGGTGCCGACCGCCTGGCTGGATGCCGCCGCCGGTCGGTGCGCCGTCGACGACATGCTCGGCGACATGGATGCCATCATCCTCATGCCCGAGATGGAAACGCTCGACCCGACGCTGCCCACCCCCCTGACCGACCTCCTGCGCCGCTACTACGGCCCCGGCACACCCGGCACCGGCGCCGACGGCACCCCGCCCGACCGGCGGGTGCTGCACTCCGACAACCGGTTCCACCTGTTCGTCCGGCGGTCGCACCCGGCGATCCCGCACTCCTACGACGAGACCACCGGCACGGTCACGCTGGACCCGCAGGCCGAGAGCGCGATCGCGGCGTCCGTGCGCAGTGCCGTCTCGGCGATGATGTGGTCCAAATTCAAGATCCCCTCCTCCGACCTGGACAGCGAGTGGGGCCTGGCGATGATGGACCTCGTCGTCGCGCGGTTCACCCGGTTCCTGCGCGACGGGCTGGCCAGTCACGGCTGGCACATCGGCTCGTGGCGGGTGAACCCGCAGGCGATCCACGGGTACGGCGGGGAGATGCTGCGCATCGGTGACAACGACGCCGAACACCGCTACGGCGGCGTGCTCCACGGCGACGTCCCACCCCGGACCGCCGTGCGTGACCTCCAGGAACACCTGGCCGCGGTCGGCTTCTCGACCGCGCCGGACCCGTCCGGAAGCTTCGGCCCGCAGACGGCGTCGGCGCTGCGCGAGTTCCAGATCTCGGCACGGCTGGCCCAGGTGTACACCGTGTGGCGGGACCAGGCGGGCAACCCGGTGGGCCACGCCCGGGAGCGGGCAATCCGCCGCTACCAGGGCCTGATCAACGGCTGCCTGACCCCCGACACGGCCACGGTGTTGGCCGCCTGGCTTACACCGGTCAGGGGCGAGGCCCGGCGCACCCGCAACGCCGCCACCGTGGACGCGTACCGGATGCAGGGCACCGTGCCGGGTGAGGTCGTCACGGCGAACCTCTGGCACCCGGCCGACGGGGCCGACCCGACTCTCGGCGTGTACGCCACCGACCACCTGGAGCGGTACCCGATCCCGGCGGCCCGGCGGCTGCCGGGCGGTCCCGGCCGGGTCGCGCTCGGGCGGTACGCCGCACCCGGCCCCGGCCCCGGCACCGGCACCGGCACCGGCGCACCCGGCGGTCCCGACGTGACCGGGGCCGCACTCTGGCCCGAGCTGGCGCTCACCCCGGCGTGGATCCCGCCGGAGTACGAGGACAACCCACCACCGCCGCTGCCGGCGGACCTGAGCACGTACCGGGTGATCCGGGCGGTGGCCGAGGCCGGCGGCGGGACGCACTTCGACGCGGTCGACGCCAGCGGCACAGACCTCCTGCGACTGGGACCGCTGCGGTGGTCGCTCGGCGCCGACGGCTTCGGCGACCTGCCCGCCCTGCTCGCCTACTACCAGTTCCTCGATCCGGCCGGGTATCAGCGCGACCTCGGCCAGTACGGGATCTGGCCGGCTCAGCCGTGGTGGGCGCGCGACGTCTGGTCGGCCGGCGAGGCCGGGCACCGTGCCCGTGAGGCGGGCCGGCTCGCCCTGTACGGGCTGCGCGACGCCGACGGCCGGGTGCACCCGTACGACCTGCTGCCGCTGGGCCCCGCCGACGGCCAGGTGCTCGACCACCTGCGGGGCTGGCACACGGTGCACCGCCTGGTGATGACCCTGCGCACCACCGACGGGCTGCGCCGGACGATGTGGCGGTTCGCCGTCCGGCGGATCCGCCGGCTGCGGCAGCGGAGCTGGCGTTACCCGGGTAGCACCGTACCGACCGGTCCGGTGGTGCGCTACGGAACGGACTCGTCCCGGGACGCCACCCTCGGCGAGGTCTTCACCAGCGAGCAGGCCGTGGCGGCGCTGCTGCGGTGGCACACCGCCGTACCGGAGCAGGTGCTGGGCGAGCACGGCGTCGAGGACGCGCTCCGGGCGGTCTTCGAGGCGGTGTACGGCCCCGGACCGCACCTGCTGGACCCGCGCGTCGGCGCCGAGGCGGACTGGGCCCAGGCGGCCCTCACGGCCGCGCTCGTGGACCTGGCCCCGGCGGCCCCACCGGGGTTCGGGGGCAGCGTGGCCGTGGCTGCGGGCTACACCGGTCTCTCGCCGGTCGCCGGCTCGTTCCAACTCGCGCAGCTGTGGCCCCCGGACGTCGACGAGTAGACGGCCCGCGCCTCGGGAGGGTCGACCGGCCGGTGACCCGGTCCCGCCGCCCGGCCGGCATCCGGACGGGCGGTGGGACCGGGCCGTCCCGTGCGCCGGCACGGGCGGGTCGTGCACGTCACGCCGGGGCCGGCCCGCTCAGCGCCGGCCGAGGCCGTGGTCCCGGGCCCGCACGATGGCCTGGGCCCGGTCCCCGACGCCGAGCTTGACCAGGATGTTCGACAGGTGGTTGCGGACGGTCTTCGGGCTGAGCGCGAGCCGGTGCGCGATGGCGGCGTTGCCCAGCCCCTGCGCCACGTGGTCGAGGATCTCCCGTTCCCGGTCGGTGAGCTGCGGGAAGGGCGTCGGATCGGCGCCCCGGGTGAAGAAGCCGACCGCCCGGGCGCCGATCTCCGGACCGAGCAGCAGCTCGCCGTTGGCCACCGCCCGGACGCCCCGTTCCACCTGCTGCGGGGCCGCGCCCTTGAGCAGGTACCCGGACGCGCCGGCCCGCAGCGCCCCGAACAGCGAGTCGTCGTCGTCGAACATCGTGACCACCAGCACCGCGACGTCGGGATGCCGGGCCCGGATCAGCCGGGTGGCCTCCACCCCGGAGCGTTCGCCCAGGTGCAGGTCCATCAGGACGACGTCCGGCGCGTGGCTGGCGACCAGAGCCAGCGCCGAGTCGACGTCGACCGCCTCGCCGGCGCACTCGATGCCGGCCAGGGTGCCGAGCAGCGCGGTCATGCCGAGCCGGAACACCGGGTGGTCGTCCACGACGGCGACCCGGATCGGCCGCTCCGGCTGGTCCCGGCTCACCGGAGGCTCCCGGGCAGCAGCAGCCGGACGCGGGTGCCCGGGCGTACCGGTCGAGCGTGGGCGGGACCGATGGTCAGGTCGGCGCTGATCCCCTCCGCCCGTTCCCGCATGGAGCGGGTGCCGACCCCCACGGCCGCCTCGGGCGGGATGCCCGTCCCCTCGTCCACCACACACACCTCCAGCCCGTCCGGCCCGTCCGTCACGTCGATCGCGCAGCGGTCCACATCGGCGTGCCGGTGCACGTTGCGGACCGCCTCGGCCACGATGCCGTACACCGCCGTCGCCACCGGCTCCGGGAGGTTCACCTCGGGGGACCGGATCCGTAGGAGCAGCCCGGCGTCGGCGTAGCGCTGCCGCAGCCGTTCCAGCGCCGGTCGCAGCGCCCCGTCGTCGAGCAGCGGGGGCAGCAGGTCCCGGGCGTTGTCCCGCACCGCCACGGTCTGCCGGTCGACCTCGGCGATCAGCCGCTCCAGCAGGTCGTCCACCGCCGCGACCGCCGGCACCTCCCGGTGCGGGCGGAGCATGTTGCGCCCGGCGGCGAGCCCCAGCGACACCCCGCTCAACGCGGGTCCCAGGTCGTCGTGCAGGTCCCGGCGCAGCTTGCGGCGCTCCTCGTCCCGGCCCCGGGCCAGTTGCAGCCGCGACCGCTCCAGGTCCTGCTGGGCGACCGCCAGTTCGGCGAGCGCGGCCAGCACCGGGGCCAGGTCGGCAAGCACCGACGCCGTCCGGCCGGCCACCCGCTCGCCGGTACGCGGCCACGCCCGCAGCACCCCCACCAGCCGGTCGCCGGTGACCAGGCGCACCGTCAGCGGCGCCGCGCGTCGCCCCGTCGGCCCGCCGGCCGGACCGCCTGCGGTGGCCGGCGCGACCGGGGTCGAACCGCTCCACCACTGCGCGGGCACGGACACCGCAGGGTCGCCGGTCACCGTGATCGTCACCGTCGCCAACCGCAACGAGTCCGCGATCCCGTCGGCCACCGCGTCGAGCATCTGCATCCCTCCGTCGGCACTGCGTAACCGGTCGGCGACCTGGCGGATCAACGGCTGCCCGCCGTCGCCGTGCACCAGCCGGTCGACCCGGCGCTGCACCCACTGACGCACCGGGTGGAACACCGCCGCCAGCGCCGCGGTCACCAGCACCTCGGGCAGCACCGAGGAAGCCGGCGAGAGCGCGCCGAGCGCCACCACCCCGAGGGTGTACGCGCCGATCAGCAGCCCGGTGGTCAGCGCCCACACCAGGGTCCGCCGGACGGTGTGCGCCAGCGCCCACAGCCGCTGGCGCAGCACCAGCACCAGCACCGCCGCCGGGAGGAACGCCTGCGCGGCGAGCATCAGCAGCGGCGCGGCCGGGGCCGGGACGCCGAGCGGCAGGACCGGGTGCAGGGCGAACGCCAGCAGCGCCAGCGCGTGCAGCAGGGTGCCGACGGCGAGCCAGCCCAGGCCGTGCCGCTGCCACGGCGGCAGGGCGCGGCGGCGGGCCAGCACGCCGGCCACGGCGGCGAACGCGAGCAGCGCGAGGACCGGGGGCAGCCAGGCCCCGAGCGCCGCCCCCGCGGCGTCGCGGGCCGGTCCGGTGAGCGGCTCCGGCCCCCACCCGCGCGGCAGGACCCAGCCGTGCGCCACGGTCGGTACGATCGCCGGCGCCGCGACGGCGGACACGACGGCGGCTCCCACGGCGATCCGGGTCGACCGGTCCACCGGCCACACCGGGAGCAGCCACGGCAGCACCACGACCAGGGCCGACCAGGCCGGCACCCCGGCCCCGGGAGACGGGACCTCCGGTGCCCACAGGTGCGGCCAGCGGTGGGCCGCCGTCGCCCACCCGACGGCCGCCGCCGAGCCGGCAGCGGCCACCCCGACCAGCGCCATGAGCCCGGCAGCCGGGTGCGACCGGCGCAGCAGGGTCAGCCAGGCGACCAGCCCGTAGCTGGCACCGACGGTCAGGTCGACCAGCCACCAGAGCGTCCCCGGCGGCCAGGGCGGGGCGGCGACCGTCCAGACGACCGCCGCGCCGACGGTGAGCCCGCCGGTGACGGTGAGCACCAGCCACGCCACGACCGGACGAGCCCGGTCAGTGCCGGCCACCGCCATCGCGTCCTCCACCGCCGGGCCGCCGGCCGGTTCCGGTTCGGAACCGGTCGGGTCGATCTCGCCGCACGCATCATGCCTCACCCGTCCGCCTTCCCGGCACCGACGAACCGCCGACCCGACACCACCGCGCCCGCCCGGTCCCGCCACCACCACGGGGCCGGTGGTCACCGCCGGCCGGGCCGGGCGACGGTCAGTAGGTCACCTGGACACCCATCTGCCGCCACGTCTGCGGACCGACGACGCCGTCCACGGTGATCCCCCGGATGCCCTGGTACCACTGCACGCCCGACTCGGTCATCGCGTCGAACGACCCGGTCGCCGGCCCACACCGCCGCTCGCCGACGAAGCGCTGGACGAAGGCCACGTCCGCGCCGGTGCTGCCCCGACGCACGGTCCGCGACCCGGGCTTGGGGCCGGTCGACGGCGTTGCGGGCGCCGGGGTGGGTGCGGTCGCCGCCCGCAAGGCGGCGAGGGTCCGGGGACCGACGATGCCGTCCACGGTGAGCCGCTGCGCCTTCTGGAAGTCGCGGACCCAGGCCTCGGTGCGGGAGCCGAAGTCACCGTCGACGGCGAGCTTCGCGCCGAGCCGGCCGGCGAGCGTCTGCAGTTCCCGCACGTCGCTGCCCGTACTGCCACGGCGCAGCACCCGGTCGCCGAGCTTCGGGACGACCGCGTCGGCGATCCCCCAGCTCCGGGTGCTGTTCTCCAGGGCCCGGTCGTGGCTGACGCTGACGTGCAGGTGCTTGTCGTGCGGGTTGCTGCCGGTGTACCGGGCGGCGGCGAAGTTGCGGGTCCGGCTCCAGATGGTCCGGTCGAAGATGACGTACTGGGTCGACGGGTGGGCGATGCACCGGCGGACCACCAGCATCGGGTCGATGCCGTCCCGGTCGATGTCGAGGGCGTTGACCGACCCGTTGTCGGCGTCGGGGTTGTGGTCGGACCGGGTGCCCCGGTGCGCCGCGTCCCCGATCCAGCCGTCCGAGGTCCGGTCCCGCTTCGGCCAGCGCCGGTCGACCTCGTCGCGCAGCACCTTCAGCGTCGGCGCGAGGTGGTACGCGGCCCGCGCCCCCGCCGGGTCCTCCTCCACGGACCCCGGATCCTCCTGGTCCTCGCGGTCGAAGAGGTCGTAGTCGACCGCCTCTCCGATCCGGCTCTCCGGGTCCTCGTCCTCCAGCAGCGTGCCGGCCACGGGCACCTCGACGGTGATGTCCACCGGGTCCTCCTCTCGACTCCGGCGGCGAGTCTGTGTCGCGCGGCGACCCAGGCACCAGGGACGGCTGTCCCGGGCGACCGGGACGGTGCCGGGCACGACCGGTGTGACACCACGCGGACCGGGCTGCCCCGGTGAGCGCGAGCGAGAAACGCCCACCCCGCCGACGGCGGGGCGTTGCAGCGATCGACGACAATTGCCGGGTGACTCTCCGGGTTGTCTCCCGTCGTGTGCGTTACGTGGGGATCGGCGGGGCGGCTGTCGTGGGCTCCTCCGTCGCCTCGGCGTTCTTCCTCGAACCCCAGGTCGTCAGCTCGGTCGGCGTCCTGCTGGGCGTCGCGGTCAGCGCGGTCAGCGCGGTCGCGGGCTGGGCGCAGGTACGCCAGGCCCAGCCCGGCCGGGCCCAGAGCCCTGCCGTCGCGGGGCCGGCCGAGCAGTCGGTGGCGGCACCGGTCGGCAACACGCCGGCGACGCTGCGCGGACGCGACGCCGAGCTGTCCCGGCTGCGGGCCGCGCTGGCCCGGCCATCGGGGCCGTTCCGGGTGCTGGCCGGCCTCGGCGGCGTCGGCAAGTCGGCGCTGGCGCTGGCCCTGCACACCCACGCGGCCCGCCGCCGTGGGCGACCCGTCTGGTGGATCTCGGCCCGCACCCCGGAGACGTTCGTCGAGGGACTCGTCTCCGTCGCGATCTCGCTCGGCGCCACGACCCCCGCCGACGCCGACGCCATCCGGGCGGGCACCGGCCACGCCCGGGACCGGTTCTGGGAGCTGCTCGGTCGGGCCCGCCGTGGCTGGCTGCTGATCGTCGACGACGCCGACGACCTCGGGGTGCTGGGCACCCTGGACGGCCGGGGCTGGCTGCGCCGGAGCCGGCGGGGGCTGATCGTGGTGACCAGCCGGGTCCGGAGCCGGCAGGTGTGGGGACGCGACGCCGAGATCATCGAGCTCGACCGGCTCGGGGCCGACGCCGGCGCCCAACTGCTGCTCGACCTGGCCAGGGCCGGCAGCGAGGCGGAGGCCCGCAGCCTCGCACGGCACCTGGGCGGGCTACCGCTGGCGCTCAGGCTCGCCGGCAGCGCTCTCGCCTGGGAGTTCTCCCGCTGGGACTCGTTCCGCGCCTACCAGCGGGCCCTGGAGTCGGAGGACCTGGCCGACGTCCTCGACGGCGGGACGCCGACGGACCAACGCCAGGCCGTCACCGCGACGTTCGAGCTGTCCCTGGAGAGCCTGCGGCAGGCGGGCTTCCCGCAGGCCACGCCCCTGCTCCGGCTGCTCTCCTGCTTCGCGCCGGACCTTCCGGTCCCGGTCGGTCTGCTGGCCTGCCCGGCGGTCCACGCGCTGCTCGACAGCCCTCCCGGGGACACCGCCGGGCAGCAGCACCTGCACGCCGCGCTGCGGGAGCTGGCCCGGTTGAGCCTGATCACCGAGGAACACCTGCACCACGACGGGGCGCGGACGAGCGCCGTGTCGCTGCACCCGCTGGTCAGCGAGACCAACCGCGGCCACCTGCGCCGCGCCGGCGACCCGTCCTCGGTACGCACACCGCACGAGGTCGCCGTCGAGACGGTCGCCGGCGCGCTCGGCCCCCTGCGGCCCGACGACAGCCGTACCTGGCCCCTGGCCGCGACGCTCGTCCCGCACGTCCGCCAGCTCCTCGCCACCAGCACGCCGTATCTCGGCGAGCGGCACGGCACCCTGCTGCTCGATGCCGCCGCCCGGCTCGTCGCCGCCGGGGCGTGGAGCGGGGACGCCACGACCAGCGAGCAGCTCGCCGCCGACGCGCTGGCCCGCACCGAGCCGCTCGGCGACCACGTCTCGCGCCTGGCGCTGCGGACCGAGCTGGCCTGGGCGAGGGGCCGCAACGGCCGCTGGGACGTCGCACAAGCCCTGTTGACCTCGGTGCTCGACGCCTGGACGGCCCAGCCCGAGCCGCCGCCGCAGATCGTGCTGGACGTCCGTCACAAGCTCGCCTGGTCGGTCGGGATGACCGGGGACTGGGCGCTGGCCCGCGCCCAGCTCACCGCCGTACGCGAGCAGCGTCGGAGCCTGCTCGGCGACAACCACCCGGACACGTTGCACACCCGCTGCTGCCTGTCCTGGGCGTTGTGGCGCACCGGGTCCCCCGACGAGGCCGAGGCCGGGTACCGCGCGGTGATCGCGGACCGGCGGGCGGTGCTCGGCGACGACCACGTCGAGGTCATCGACGCCTACCACTCACTGGCGGAAGGCTACGTGCTTGACGGCCGCCACGCGGAGGCGGAGGCGGTGTTGCGTCAGGTCATCGACGCCCGGGGCCGGCTCGTCGGCTCGGAGCACCCGGAGACGTTGGACAACCGGCCGCGCTACTGGCTCGCCCGGGCCCTGCGGGGCCAGGGCCGCGACCGCGAGGCGAACCGAATCCTCACCCGCCTGGTGGAGCAGCAGTCCACCATGCTCGGCGCCGACCACCCGGCGACCGTCGCCACCCGGGAGCTGCTGTCCGGCCCCGACCCGGCCTCCTGACCGGAGCGCCCCTGTCGGAGCGGGGGCGAGGGCGCGCGGTGGACCAGACCAGACGTGGGCGTACCGGACCTGACGGCGCGACCCGGACGGCGGCCGGCGCGCGGCCGGTCATCCGGCGGGGCGTGCCTGCGGTCCCCGGGGTGGGGGCACCGCCACGGCGTCGGTGTTCATCTTGGCCAGCACACGTTCGGCGGCGTGCCGGATGTGCACCTGGACGGCGGCGACCGCCGCCGCCACGTCACCGGTCACGCACGCGTCCAGGATGGCCTGGTGTTCCCGGACCCGCTCCTCGTGCTGCCCCGGCGGGGTGACCGTGGCGAACCGGTACCGCTCGCTGTTCTCCCAGACCGGCTCCAGCCCGCGCAGCAGCCAGCGCGACCCGGCGGCCCGGTAGATGGTGAAGTGGAACTCGGTGTGCGCGCGGCGGGCGGCCGGCGCGTCGCCGCGCGCCGAGGCGGCGACGTGCTCGGCGAGGGCCGCCGCGGCACGCTGGGCGTCGGCCTCGGTGAAACGGGTCGCCGCCCGCTCCACCAGCGCGGTCTCCATGGCGATCCGGGCCTCGTGGGTGTCGATGGCGTCCTCGACGGTCAACGGCATGACCCAGGCGCCCTTGTGCTGCACCACCTCGACCAGACCGATCGCGGCCAGCCGGCGGATCGACTCGCGGACGGGGCTCATGCTCATGCCGAGCAGGTCGGCCATCTCGGTGAGCCGCAGCGGGGTCCCGGCCGGCAGCCGGCCGGTGAGGATCGCCTCGTGCAGGATCGCGGTCGCCGAGTCGGCGAGGGTGCGGTGCTGCTGCCCGTCGGCTCCGGCGATGCCGTCACCGCCGAGGTCACCCGGGGTGGTCCCTGGCCGCGTTGCCGTCACGGTGTGCCTCCGGATCGAGGCGCACGGTCGTCGGATGATTCCGCCAACGCGCTCGCACCCCCTGGAAATGGTATCAATCCCGGCCCTGTCCAGGGGTGCGGGACGTCTCGGTGTCGCCACGCCCGCACCCCTGTCACGGTCGTCAGTGCAGGCTGGTGAGCCGTACCCGGTTGCGCAGCTCACCGAGCCCGTCCACCCGGGTCACCACCAGGTCGCCGTCGGTGAGGAACACCTGCGGGTCCCGGGCGTTGCCGATGCCACTGGGCGTGCCGGTGAGCAGCACGTCACCGGCCCGCAGGGTCATCCCCCAGCTCAGCTCGGCGATCAGGCGGGCGAACGGGAAGGCCATCTGCGCGGTCGAGGCGTCCTGCAACGGCACCCCGTTCACCTCGCACCGGATGCGCAGGGCCGCCGGGTCCGGCACCTCGTCCACCGTGGTCAGCCACGGCCCGAGCGGCATGGTGGCGTCGATGCTCTTGCCCTTGAGCCACTGCCCGCCGTGGGCGCGTTGCAGGTCGCGCTGCGACACGTCGTTGGCGACGCAGAACGCCGCCACGTACGACATCGCGTCCGCCTCGCTCACCGACCGGCAGTCCGCCCCGATGACCAGCGCGACCTCCGCCTCGTAGTCCCACTTGGCCGACACCTGCGGGTCGTAGGCGATGTCGTCGTACGGGCCGACGACGGTGTCCGGGCCCTTGGTGAAGAAGGTGGGGTGCTTGGGGCGTTCGGTCGGGTCCTGTCCCTCCCGTCGGCCCCGGGACTCCTCGAAGTGGTCCCAGTAGTTCCAGCCCGTGCAGAGGATGTCCCGGTTGAACCGGCGCAGCGGCGCGTCGAGCCGGACCTGCGCCAGCGGTACGGGGGTGACCCGCGCGGCGGCGTCGCGCACCGCGTCCAGCGCGGCGGCCCCGCCCCGGATCGCGTCGTCCAGGACGCCCGCCTCGGCGGGGAGCACCGCGACCGTGTCGCCGTCGACCACCCCGATGCGCCGGCCGGTGTCGGTGCGGACACTGGCGAGCCTCACCGGTCGTCCTGTCCGTCGTCGACCACCGCGATGGCGTTGATCTCGATGAGGTAGTCCTTGTTGACGAACTTCGAGACCTCCACCATGGTCGAGGCCGGCGGCTCGCCGGTGAAGTACTGCCGGCGTACCGCGTGGATGGCGTCGAAGTCCTCCATGTTGCGGACGTAGACGTCCACCCGGACGACGTCGTCCAACGACCCGCCGGCGGCCGTCATCGCGGCGCGCAGGTTCTGGCAGACCTGGTGGGTCTGGGCGGTGACGTCACCGACGCCGGTGACCCCGCCGTCGCGGTTGCGGGCGGTCATGCCGGACACGAACACCATCCGGCCACGCGCCCGGACCTGGGTCGCCTGGGCGAAGTGGCCGTTGGGCGCGGCCAGCTCGGGGGAAACGATCTGCTGCTTGGGCATGGTGCTCTTCTCTTTCGGGCGTGGTGCTAGCGGGCGTCCGCCGGATCGGTGTACCACTGCGGCTGGGTCGGGTAGTGCGGCCCGTCGTAGATCTCCAGCAGCACGCTCTCCTCCTCGGCGAGGGTGGGGCCGTGCAGGCTGCCCTTCGGGTTCCAGTAGAAGGCGCCCGGGGTGAGGGTCAGCCCGGTCGGCACGTAGGTGTAGCGGCCGCTGAGGCAGAACATGAACTGGTTGGAGGCGTGCGAGTGGCGCAGCGGGATACCGGCGCCCTGGCGGAACCGGATCAGCGAGATGGACGCCTCGGTCTGCTCGTCGCGCCACAGGGCCTTGTGCGACAGGCCGGCCAGGGTCTTGTCCGCCCAGTCCAGCTCGTCGGTCTGGAGCAGGATCTCCCGGAACCGGGCCAGCACCAGGCCGTCCGGGCCGGCGACCAGTTGCTCGCGGGAGCGGTCGGCCGCCTCGCCGCCGTAGGCCGACGGCTCGGAGAGGTTGTGGGCCCACTCCTGCGGGTCGACGCCGGCCGGCACCGGCGGGGCCGGCACCACCGCCGGCTGCCCGGTCACCGGTCACCCCCGCCGGCCACCAGGTTCTCCCCCAGGCACTTGAGCTCCACGAGGCGGCTGCGGTACCGGCTGGTGCCGTGGTTGGTCAGCATGTGGATCTCCCCCGGCTCGCGGTAGACCACGCCGCCGACCTGCTCGTGCACCAGGCGCGGGTCGCCGCCGGCGAGGGCGTCGATCCGGTTGTCGGCGGCCTCCAGGGCGATCACCAGGTACGGGTTGAGGTGGTGGTGCCAGGGCTGCTGCTCGCCCGGCTCCAGGGTGATCTCCCAGACCCGCACCTGCTCGTTCTCGAAGACCACCTCCTGACCGACGGCGCCGAGGGGGACGGAGCTGCCGTCCGGGGCGGTCGCGTGACCGTACTCGCTCATCTGTTTCTCTCCTTCCGGGACGAGGGGTGTGGTCAGGCCGGGTCGCGGGGCGGCGGGCACCCGGTGATGCGCTGGTAGATGCCGCTGGCCGCGTCGCGGTCGGCGCCGGGGTCGAAGGGTACGATCGCGGCGACGTGCCCGTCCGGGCGGATCAGCACCAGGGTGTCGTCCGCTACGGCGAACCGGCGCCGGACCCGGTCGCCCGGGTCGAACAGCGCCCGGTCCCGCAGCCCGGAGTCGTGCGGCGCGTCCCACCGGCTCACCACGTAGTGCCGCAGCGCGGGCGAGTCCTGCGGCGGCAGCACCGGGGCCCGGCGCGGGTCGGTGAAGTACAGCGCCACGAAGGCGTCGGCGGTCAGGTCGTGCAGGTGCACCCGGCCGGTGCGGCCGATCAGCGGCAGGTCGGGGCTGCGCGCCCCGGCCAGCACCGGCAGCGGGTCGTCGCCCGCGGCGACCATGGACCAGTCGCCGGTGCCGTCGACGTCCAGGCGTACCCCGAGCATGCCGCGGGTGAAGGCGTTGCCCCAGTTGCCGGCGGTCATCACGCCCGGGTCGTCGGCGCGGCGGGCCATGTACGCCCGCGCCGCCGCGGCCATCGCCGCCGAGCCCTGGGAGGCCACCGGGGCCTGCTCCGTCTGGTACCCGTCGAGCAGGTCCGGCTCGGCCCAGCCGCGCAGCACCCAGGCCATCCGCCACGGCAGGTTGGAGGCGTCCAGCACCCCGGTGTTCAGGCCCAGCGCCCACATCGGCGTGATCAGGTGCGCGGCGTCGCCGAGCAGGAAGACCCGCCCGTCCTGCCAGCGGTCGGCCACCCGCTGGTGGACGTGGTAGATGTTGGTGCCGATGATCTCCAGGGTCTTCGTGTCGCCGATGAACCGGCGGGCCTTGTCGGCCAGTTCCTCGCGGCTCGGCTCGGCCTGCCCGGCCTGCAGGGGGTACAGGAACCGCCAGCAGTGCGGCTGGCGCACCAGGATCATCCACTCCTGCGGGTCGCCGAAGTAGGCCAGGTACGGGTAGTCCCGGGGGTTCTCCACGTCCAGGTCGACCTTGAGGTCGACCAGCATGTACCGCTCCTGGTAGGTCTCGCCCTCGACCACCGCGCCGATCTGGTCCCGCACGGCGGACCGGCCGCCGTCGCAGGCGAGCAGGTACCGCACCGGCACGGTCCGGTCCCCGTCGGCGGTGCGCAGCCGGACCTCCACCCGGTCCGGGTGCTGGGTGAAGTCGAGCAGCCGGTGCCCCATGTGCAGCGCGCCGGGGACGGTGGCGTCGAGGCGCTGCCGCAGGATCGGCTCCAGTTCGTGCTGCGGGATGTTGATGACGAAGGGGAACCGGGTGTCCTCGGTCAGGTCGCCGGTGCGGACGCTGAGCGTCTGCCGGTTGGTGGCCCGGTCCAGCTCACCGATCTCGTCGATGCGCAGCGCCCCGGCCAGCACGTCGTCGAGGGCGCCGTAGCGGTGCAGCACCTCCAGGGTGCGGGTGAGGACCGTGCCGGCCTTGGTGTCCCGCGAGAGGGTGTCGTCCTCCTCGAAGACGACCACCGGCACCCCGTAGTGGGCCAGCCCGAGTGCGGTGATCAGGCCGACGGGTCCGGCGCCGACCACGCCCACCGGCAACTGCTCGGTCGTGGTGCTCATTCTGCCTCGTTCCTCGGGTAGGCGCGGTCACGGGTCAGGGTGGATCCGGTCATGGTGGCGGCGGCGGAGAGCAGGAACATCAGCGGTCCGACGACGTCCTCCGGCGTGCCGATGCCGGTGGCCCGTTCCCAGTGCTCCCGCTCGCCGCCGGTCGGGTTGGCCTGCCGGAACTGCGGGGTGTCCACCACGCCGGGGAAGACGGTGTTGACCCGGATGCGGTGCTCGGCGACCTCGGCGGCGAGCGACTTGGCGAAGGCGATCAGGGCGCCCTTGCTCGCCGCGTACGCCGAGGCCTGCGCCCGGCCGGCGGTGGCCAGGCCCGAGGCGAAGACCAGGATGCTTCCCGACCGGCGGGCGATCATGTCCGGCAGGACCGCCTGCGCGCACCACACGACCCCGTCCAGGTTGACCGCGAGGGTGCGCCGCCACTCCTGCGGGTCCATGACGGACACGTCGCTGCGGGGCTGCACCGCCGCGCCGGCCACCAGCGCGTCGATCCGGCCGTGGTCGGCGAGGACCCGGGCGACCGCGGCGTACACCGCGTCCCGGTCGGCGACGTCGACGTGGTGGGCGTGCACCCGCCCGCTGGGGTGCGGCCCGGCGGGTGCCACGTCGAACACCACGGCCGTGCCCCCGGCGTCGGCGTAGGCGTGGGCGAGGGCGGCGCCGATGCCGTTGGCGCCACCGGTGACCACGAGCACCTCACCGGTGGCGTCGAAACTGGCCTGCATGTCGTTCCTTCTCCTTGTCGTCCTGGCCGGCTCCCCCGCCGGTTCCGGCCGGGTCCCTTGTCGGGGGCGGCCGGGTCCCTTGTCGGGTCCGGCCTGGTCAGCCGGCCCCGCCGGGCTCCGGCAGGGTCACCCCGAGCCCGGCGGCGACCCGGGTCAGGCCGGCGAGGACCGACGGCTGGAGCGCGACCCCGTCGCGCACCGCCCGGTCGTACCGGTCGGCCTCGATGTCACCGGGCAGGTGGACCCGGTCGGTGCCCGGAGCCAGCGTGGAGCCGTACACCTGCTGGGCCAGGTCGTCGACCCGGCGGGCGATGGCCTGCGTGTCCTCGGCGAACGTCTCGGCGTCCAGGGCCAGGAAGAAGTGCGCGCAGTCGTTGGGTACCGACACGTCGGCGTAGAGGCCCTGCACCCCCTGGCCGTACGCGCCGCCGGACAGCACACCGGTGAGCACGTCGATCATCAGGGCCAGACCGTATCCCTTGTGGGCGCCCGAGGGCAGCAGCAGCCCCCGGAGTGCTTCGGTCGGGTCGGTGGTGGGACGTCCCTGCGCGTCGGTCGCCCAGGTGGCGGGGATCTCCCGGCCCTCGCCGGCGGCCAGCCGGATCTTGCCGAGCGCGGCCTCGGAGAGCGCCACGTCGAGGATCACCGGTCGACCGCCCGCGCGGGGCACCCCCACGGCGATCGGGTTGTTGCCGACGACCGCCGACGCGCCGCCCGGCGCCGGCATCAGCGGACGGGTGTTGGCCGCCGCGATGCCGACGCACCCCTGGGTGGCGGCGAGGTCCACGTACCGGAAGGCGCCCCCGAAGTGGAACGCCCGGCGGACGGTAACCACCCCGACGCCGTAGTGCTGCGCCTTCGCCACCGCCAGCCGCATCGCCTGGTCACCGGTGAGCTGTCCCAGCGCGTGCCCGGCGTCGAGCACCGCGATGGCGCCCCTGTCCCGGACCACCTCGGCGTGTTCGGCCCGGCTCACCGAGCCGGCGGTGATCCGGTCCACGTACATCGGCAGCAGCATCACCCCGTGCGAGGCGATGCCCCGCATGTCGGCGTCCACCAGGCTGCCGGCCACCAGGTAGGACGCGGGCCCGGAGAAGCCCAGGGCGCGGAAGACCGAGGCCACGGCGTCGGTCAGCCACCCGACGGAAACCCTCGACGCGCTCACGACCGGTCCGCCCACGGCACGAAGAACCGCTCGACGGCGGCGGTCAGGTAGAACAGCACGACGCTGAGCACGCCGAGGAGGATCATCGCGGCGAAGGCCAGCGCGGTGTCGGCGCTCGCTCCGGAGGCGACGATGACGTAGCCGAGCCCCTCGGTGGCGCCGACGAACTCGGCGATCACCGCGCCGATGACGGCGAGGGTGATGGCGAGCTTGAGGCCGACGAAGAGCTGCGGGACGGCGGCGGGCATCCGGATCATCCGGAAGGTCTGCCACCAGTTCATCTTCAGCGATCGGCCCAGTTCGACCAGGTCGGCCTGGGTGGAGCTGAGCCCGGCGGCGGTGGAGATGACGATCGGGAAGAAGCAGACCAGGAAGACCAGGAAGACCTTGGGGAACTGACCGAAGCCCATCCAGACCACCAGCAGCGGCGCGACGGCCACCTTCGGGACGGCGTTGAGCATCAGCAGCAGCGGGTAGACGGTCCGTTCCAGCATCCGGGAGGCGGTGACGACCAGGGCCAGCGGCACCCCGACCACGATGGCCAGCAGGAAGCCCAGCAGCGTCTCCCAGAGGGTGACCAGGGTGTTGTCCCACAGGTAGTCGGCGTCCTCGACCAGGGTCTGCGCGACCTGGAGCGGGGACGGCAGGATGAAGCTCTCCACCTCGAAGACGACGGTGACCGCCCACCAGAGGGCGACCGCGGCGGCCAGGCCGAGCACGGGTGGGAGATGCTGCGACCACTGACCGATCCGGCGGACGGTGTCGCGGCCGGCGGTGTCGCGGCGGGCGGGTGGGGCCTGGGTGACGCTCACCGGGTCACCTCCTCGGTGGTCATGAGCAGGTCGTGCAGTCGGGCCCGCAGCTCGCCCAGGGCGGCGGAGTGGCCGTCGTGGCCGAGCGACCGGGGGCGGGCGACGTCGACCTCGACGATCTGCCGCAGCCGGCCCGGTCGCGGGCTGAGCACGACGACCCGGTCGGCCAGCAGCACGGCCTCGTCGACGGAGTGGGTCACGAAGAGCACCGTGGAGGCGTGCTTCATCTGCAGGCGTTGCAGCTCGACCGTCAGGTCGGCGCGGGTGAGCGCGTCGAGCGCGGAGAACGGCTCGTCCATCAGCAGGACCCGGGGCTGCTGGATGAGGGCCCGGCAGAGCGAGACCCGCTGCTGCATGCCGCCGGAGAGTTCGTGCGGCAGGCGCTTGTCGAAGCCGTTCAGCCCGACCAGGTCGAGGAGTTCGTGCGCGCGGGTCCGGGCGACCCGGCGGTCCACCTTGAACACCTCCAGGGGCAGCATGACGTTGTCGATGACCGACCGCCACGGCAGCAGGGCGGGCCGCTGGAACATGAACCCGATGTCCTGCCGGGGGCCCCGGATCGGGGTGCCGGCGACGGTGATCTCGCCCGAGGTGGCCGTCTGGAGGCCGGCCACCAGCCGCAGCAGGCTGGACTTGCCGCACCCGGAGCGTCCGACGATCGCCACGAACTCGCCGTCGGCGACGTCCAGCGACACCTCCCGGAGGGCTTCCACGTCGCCCGCGCGGGTGCGGTACACCTGCGAAACGTTCCTGATTCCGATCATGTTCGCCTCTCGCGGCGCACGCGGCCCACGGGCCGTCCGCACCGCCGTCGTCGAGGGGGTCAGGGCGTGGTGATGTCGTAGGCGCCGAGGTCGTCGGCGCTCGGCGTGGACTTGAGGGTGCCGGTGCCGGCCAGCAGCGTGATCATGCGCTCCATCCGCGCCCGGTCCAGCGTCCCGGCCGATCCGCCGTCGCCGAGGACGTAGGGGCGCATCTCGGTGAGCTCGGCGGCGGCGACGGTCTCGTCGGCGGTACGGTCGTGCTTCTTGAGCAGCTGGGCGGCTTCCTCGGGGTGCTCCACCGCGTAGACCAGGCCCTTGACCAGCGCCTCGGTGAACTTCTCGACCTCTTCCCGGTCGCTGTCCAGCTTCGCGGCGGAGACCAGCAGGCCGTTGCCGTACAGGTCGGGCAGCTTGTCCGCGTACGGGAGCATGGTCACGGACTTGCCACCGGCCGCCTTCTCCAGCAACGGCTTGCCGGCGGCGAACTGACCGATCGCGTCCACCGAGCCGGCGGCGAGCAGTTGGGGCAGCGACTGGGGCGAGGACGGGACGAAGGTGACCGTGGCGGGGTCGATGCCGGCCGCCGTGGCGTACGCCGGGAAGATGATCATGTTGGTGGAGCCGGAGCTGTCGGCGATGGTGGTCCCGGCCAGCTTCTCCGGGGAGTCGATCGCCTTGTCGAGGGAGGCGATCCCGGCCATCGACCGCTGGTGGATGGCGGCCACCGCGCGGACCGGGATGGGCTCGTTCGCCATCGTGGTGATGACGCCGGAGAGGTCGCCGGTGCCGTAGTCGGCCTGGCCCGACCCGATCAGCTTCATGACGTCGACGGTGCCGGTGCCGGGCTTGACGGTGACGTCGAGCCCCGCCTCCCGGAAGTAGCCCTTCTCCAGGGCGACGTAGACGTACGAGTCCCGACCGAACGTCCCGAAGGAGGTCAGGTAGGTGACGGAGGTGCCGTCGGCGGCGTCCTCCGCCGCCGACGATCCACCACAGGCGGTGACGGTGAACGCGAGAGCCGATGCGGCGACAACTGCGACGAGACGGCGACGACCTGACATAAGACCTCCTCCATGAGCGGGTTTTATCAAATGTCAAATACGTCGAGTCGTCAAGGTCTCATTTCGGCATCGGCCACCGGCCGCCCCTCCCGCCGACGCCGCCACCTGCGAGCAGGCGCGCACGCGCCACCGGTCCACGACCCCCTGTCGGGGAGCCGGGGACCGGTGGCGGGGAGCGTGGGCAGGTGGCGGGTGACCGGGCGCCCGGGGCGGCGCCGACGGTGGCGGTCGGGGTACCGGGTCAGGCCCGGACGGGTGCTCGCCGCAGAGGCGCCGGGCAGCCGGCGGGCCCCGGAGTCGTCGGCCGGGCCACCCCGCGCCGAGGCCGGGTCACGAGGTCAGGCGGAAGGTGGCGTCGCTGCGGCCCTGGGCGTCGCCGATCGGGTCGAGCCGCAGCAGGTAGTTGTCGTGCCGGAGGTACCGGTCGGGGTAGTTGTACGACTGGAACGAGGTCCACGACGCACTGGCGAGTCCGGCGACCGGGCGGAAGGTGGCGTCGGCGGCGAAGGTGGCGGTGCCGTCGTGGGCTTCCAGCCGCAGGTCGAACCCGTAGTGACGCAGGTAGTGGCCGGGGTAGTTGACCGACTGGAAGGACACGTGTCCGGAGCCGTTGGCCAGGCCGGGGACGAGCCGGAACTGCGAGTCGGCCAGCGGGCTGACGTTCGCGTCGATCCGCACGTCGAAGTCGACGTGCCGCACGTACCGGTCCTGGTGGTTGTAGGACTGGATCCGGTTCGGCGCGGTGCTGCGCCAGCGGGCCAGGACGCGCTCCTGCTCCGCGCCGGTCAGGTTGAGGATGGCGCCGTGGCGCTTCTTCGTGCCGCCCAGGTGGTACGACCCCGCCCCGGCCGTCCGGTAGGTGGCCGGGCTCGACGGGTTGGTCGTCAGCACCGGCAGGTAGCCGCGACCCGACGCGTACTGGTCCAGGTACAGCACCCACTCGTTGCGGGTGTTGACCTTCGTCCACATCGGGCCCTCGACCTGCGCGCCGGTCAGCCCGATGCCGGACAGGTTGCCCAGGTGCGTCCAGGTGCCGAGGAGCGAGTTGCTGCCCTCGATGGTGATCTGGCCGTCGCGGGAGGCGCGGACGTACCGGTGGCTGCCGACCCCGGCGGGCAGTTCGACGATCTGGGTGTCGATGATGTCCTGGGCGCCGGCCCGGTCGATGTAGAGCTGCGGCGTGGTGATGCTGCGGAAGTTCGTCGTGCGCGCGGCGTAGACGCGGTGCTTGAGCACGCCGTTGACGGTCGCGTTGGTCGCCCAGTAGAGGTGGTAGTCGTTGCTGGCGGGGTTCCAGATCGCCTCCGGCGCCCACGCGTTGCGCCCGTCCGGAATGGCGCCGGCGACGTTGAGCAGCCACGGCGCCGACCAGGTGACCAGGTCGGTGGACTCCCACACCACGAGGTTGCGGCTGCCGTTGAGCTGGGCGTCCTGCCAGTTCTGGCCGCAGCCGATGCACAGGTCGGTCGCGAGCAGCCAGTACCGGTCCCCGGCGGGTGACCGGACCAGCGCGGGGTCGCGGACGCCCCGGGTGCCCACCGTGGAGCGCAGGACGGGGCCTCCGTTGGCCAGGTCGGTCCAGGTCAGGCCGTCCGGGCTGTGGGCCAGGTGGATCTGCTGACCGGTGGCGGACTCCCCGGTGAAGTGGGCCATCAGGTAGCCGGTGAACGGGTCGAGGGCGAGCGCCCGGGTCGGCGCGACCACCGACCACGAGGTGAGCAGCAGCAGGACGGCGGCGACCAGGGCGCCGCACCGGGTCACGACTCGGGACATGCGCGTCTCCTAGCGGCGGGGAGGATCCGACGGGTGGCACCCCCACCAGCACGTCGGGCCCGTTGCGGGTGTGTCAGGGACCACGGTAGTGACATAGTGAACCCTGTCAATGACTAGTGCCGGCCCGGTGGGCCCGACCGCCGGCAGCCGCGCCGACGACAAGCTCAAGTAATGCTCAAGACCCAGGTCGGGCGATCCGTCGATGCGACGGATGCCCATACGCTCGCCGCACCCGACTCGCCTCCGCCTCCCACCACGGCGACCGTTCCTGGTCACCACGTCCACCGGGGCGAGCTCAGCACAACCGTCCTGACCGGATCGATTCCGGTCGGGCCCGCCCGCGGGTCCGGCCACGGCATCAACCACAGGCCGCACACAGAAGGAGGGGAGCATGCGACGCACACGACTGCGCGCCACGCTTCTCGCGTTGCCCGCCCTGATGGGTATCGTCCTCACGGCAACCACGCCGGCGGGGGCGGACCCCACCGGGCCCACGACCACCGGATCGGAACGGTCCCACCTTGAGCAGGAGGATGCGGTACGCCACGTCCGCATCCAGATGACCGGCGCCGCCATGCTCGAGAAGGTGGTGGAGGCCGGCTTCGACGTGGGGCACGGCCTCCAGCGCGTGCCCGACGGCATCGAGGCCGAGGCGGTGGTCACCGCCGAGCAGGTGGCCAGGCTGACCGCGATGGGAGTCCGGGTCCTCGGCGCCGACGAGGGCTTCGAGTGGAGCCACGTGGCCGACGGTGGCCTGAACACCGCCAGCGCACGGACCGCCCAGGCGACGGCCCCACCGGCGAACACCGCCACGGTACGGGTCGTGCGCGCCGACTGGTTCACCACCAAGGGCCAGGGCTTCCTGTACGTCGAGGCGCGGACCACCGAGGGGCAGCAGACCACCCCGATCGTGGGGATGCAGCTGGAGAACGACTCGGGCCGGACCACCGAGTTCGGCTTCGCCCGGACGATGAGCCGCTTCGTCGACTCCGGGCAGTACATGTTCCACCGGAACCTGTTCAAGCTCGACACCCGGCCGCACAAGATCCGGGTCACCAGCTCGACCGGTGGTGTCGCCACCGGGCTCGTCTCCGACTGGCTGGAGAACGCGCCGCCGCCGCTGACCTCGGCCCGGGGCTACAAGTCGGACTTCATCGACGGCTACAAGACGCCGCAGCAGCTCTTCGCCCGCGCCGAGGAGATCGCCCGGCAGTACCCGGACATCGCCGAGATCGTCTACCTGCCGCACCAGACCAACGGCTACCAGCGCAAGGCGCAGGCCACGATCGGTGGCACCGGGCAGTCCGCGGTCGTCGTCAGCTCGGCGGCCTGGGGCCACGAGGGCGGCAACGACATCACCGTCGAGTTCGCCAACCAGCCGGGGGCGAACCTCCCGCTGGCCGTCGAGGTGACCGGCAAGGCCGTCCGCGTCCTGCTCGCCACGGACGCCGCCGGTGCCCCCACGAGCACCGCCGCCGAGGTCTCGGCGGCCCTGCAGACGCAGTCCCAGGGGCTCATCGACCGGGCGCACCCGTACCGCACCAACACGGGCACCGGCGTCGTCGTGCCCACGGCCACCCCGGTCGCGCTGACCGACTTCCTCGACCAGAAGCGGGTCGGCGCCCCGGAGGGCGAGGTGCCGCGCGGCCCGGCCACGATCCCCGTGCTGCGGATCGGCAAGCACCGCGACGGCCGTAACCCCGGTGTGCTGATCCAGGCGCAGGACCACGCCCGCGAGTGGGTGCCGCCGACGACCACGCTGGAGACGGCCGAGCGCCTCGTGCAGAACTTCAAGAGCGACCCGGAGACGAAGAGGATCGTCCGGAACACGGACATCTTCCTCATCCTCTCCAACAACCCGGACGGGGCGAACTACAGCTTCTACAACTTCGCCTCGCAGCGCCGGAACATGACGAACCACTGCCCGGACGCGAACGCCGATCCGGCCCGCCGCAACTCCTGGGGCGTGGACCTGAACCGGAACTACCGGGTCGGGTCGGGGCACGACGGCTACGCGGGCGCGTCGACGAGCTGCGTCAGTGACACCTTCCAGGGGCCGGAGAAGCTCTCCGAGCCCGAGTCGAAGAACGTCATCTGGCTGGTCGAGAAGTACTCGAACATCAAGTTCATGATGTCGGTGCACTCCAACGGCGGCCAGCTCTTCTGGCAGCCCGGCGCCTACATCGCCGACGGCCGGATCACCACGCCGCGCCCGCCGCTGGGTGACGAGGCGTTCTACTGGCAGTCGGCCGCCCGGATCCTGTCGCAGGTCAAGGCGCACCGGGAGACCGTGGTCACGCCGCAGAACGTCGGCGGTTCGTCGGACGTGCTGTACTCCTCCGCCGGCAACGTGCGGGAGGACCTGTACCACACCTACGGGATCTACTCGTTCGGCTGGGAGGTCGGCGGCTCGATCTACAACCCCGCCACCGGCAACTGGCAGGGCGGCTCGTTCCAGCCGCCGTGGGCCGGCGACCCGGCGCTCGTCAGCGGCCACGCCGAGACCATGGAGTACGCCAACGGGATCATGGAGATGTTCCGGGTCGCGGCGGACTGGGGCAACGACAAGAAGAAGCCGACGTCCACGCTCGTGCCCGGCGGCGGGACGTACGTCCGGCCCGTCGACGTCCGCTTCGAGACCAGCGAGCCGGCCACCATCTACTACACCACCGACGGCAGCCGGCCCACCCTCGAGTCGCCGCGCTACCAGGCGACCGAGTTCCGCGAGCCGGGGCAGGTGTTCCGGGTGACCGAGACGACGACGTTCAAGTGGTTCTCGGTCGACGCCGCCGGCAACATCGAGCGGAACTACGACCCGACGAAGAGCGACAGCCGCGACAACTACCGCTCGGCCACGGTCACCATCAAGAAGTAACGGCCGGTCCGTGACCACGGCCTCGTCGACGCGGGTGGCACCGCGTCGACGAGGCCGTGCCGCGTCCGCCCCCGGCCGGGCCACCAGCGGCGCGACCCGCGCCGGCCCCGGCCTGGTCAGCCGTCGGCGGCCAGGGCCGTGACCGGGCTGATCCGGGCCGCCCGCCGGGCCGGGAGCAGACCGGCCAGCGCCGTCGCCGCCGACAGGGCCGCGACCACCAGGAGCAACTGTCCGACCGGGAAGACCACCGGCGCGTTCGCGCCGAGCGCCCGCACCGCCAGTCCCCCGTACGGCACGGCCAGCAGCAGGCCGAGCACGGCACCGATCACCCCGTACAGGCCCGCCTCCACCGTCATCATCAGCCGCAGCCGTCCCCGGGACAGGCCGACCGCGCGGAGCAGGCCGGACTCGCGGGTTCGTTCCACCACCGACAGCGAGGTGGTGGTCCCCACCCCGACCACCGCGACGACGACGGTCAGGCCCAGCAGGGACAGCATCACCGCCACCACCGCGTCCAGGCTCCCGCTGAGGTCGTCGCGCTCGTCCGCCAGGACCGTCAGGTGCGCCTCGGGTCCACCGGCCGCGCGCAGCGCCTCGACCGCCGCCGTCCGGTCCCGGTCCCGGTCACCGGCCACGTCGGCGAGCAGCGCCGTCGGCTCCGCCGGCATCCCGAGCCGGTCCAGGTCCTGCGGGTGCACCAGCGAGCCGGCGTTGACCGGGGTGTTGTCCAGGGTGCCGGCGACCACCAGCTCCACCGACCGGTCGCCCCGGGTGAGGGTGACGGTATCCCCCGGCCCGACCTGCGCCGCCCTGGCCACCGCCGTGAGCAGCACCACCCGGCCGGGGCCGAGCTCCGCCACGCTGCCGGCGGTGGCGTGGAAGTCCGACCAGGTGGCCAGGGCGCGCAGGTCCACGTCGGTGGTGTCCAGCCCCTCGATCGCGACCTCGTCGACCCGCACGTCACGGACCGCCCGGAAGGGCACCACCCGGGTCAGCTCGTCGGCGGCGCGGACCCGGTCCAGCACCCCGGCGGGCAGCGGCACGCCGCTGGTGGGGCTGGCGTGCAACTCCAGGTCGGCGGGGGCCGTCCCGGCCAGTTCCCGGTCCAGCAGGTGCCGCAGCGAGGCGTTGCCGACCAGCACCCCGGCGATCAGGGTGACGCCGAGCGCGACCACCACGCTGACCGCCGCCGCGCGGCGCGGCGCGCCACCGACCCCGCCGACCGCGAGCCGGCCGAGCGGGCCGAGCCGGCGCAGCGGCCAGCCCACCGCCGCCAGCACCGGCCGGACCAGCGCCGGGCCGAGGGCGACCAGCGCGCCGTAGCCGAGGGCGCCGGAGACGACGATCAGCAGCAGCGGCCCGGTCGCGTCGTACGCCTGTGGTTCGGTGCCGGGCAGGCGGGTGACCACCAGGGCGGCGGCGGCCACCGCGCCGGCCAGCAGCAGCCCGCCCAGCCCGGCGCGCAGCCGGGGCACACCGCTGCGCCCGGCGGTGGTGTGGGCGGTGCGCAGCGCCTCCAGGGGGGCGACCCGGGCGGCGGTGACCGCCGGGGCGAGCACCGCGCCCACCGTCAGCAGCATGCCGCCCAGCACCACCGCGACCGCCGCGCCGACCGGTTGTCCGGGGGCGACGACCTCGACGCCGGCCAGGCCGGCCAGCGGCGGCAGGAGCAGACCCAGGGCGTACGCGATCGTCACGCCGACCGCGCCGGCGACCAGTCCGGTGAGCGCGCCCTCGGTGACCAGGGCCCGGAGCAGGGCGCCCCGGTCCGCGCCGACGGCGCGCAGCAGGGCGAGCTGACGCATCCGCTGGGCGAAGACGATCCGGAAGGTGGAGGTCGCCACCAGGGCGGCGGCCACCACGGTGACCGCGACGAACATGCCGATCAGGGCGAAGAGCCGGTCGACGTTGTCGCTGACCGCGTCGAGTTCCGCCTGGCGGATCTCCGCGCCGGTGGCGATCGACGGGGCCGGCGCGTCGGCGCGGGTGCCCGCCGTGGCCCGGCGCAGCGCGGTCAGCGCCGTCTCGGGGTCGGTTCCGGGGGCCAGCCGCACGTCGATCCGGGTGGCCCAGTCGTCGACGAGGCGCAGCATCGTCGCGTCGGTGGTGTAGGCCGCCGCGCCGCCGTCCTCGGGGGCCTCGACCACGCCGACCACCCGCAGGGTGACCGGCGGCGCCGCGTCCGGCCCGGTGGTGACCGGCTCGACGCGGACGGTGTCGCCGACGTCGAGCCGCGACCGTTCGACGGTACGGCTGGTCACCGCGATCTCGGCGGCGCCGCTCGGGTAGCGGCCGGCCGTCACCCGGACCGTGGCCAGCGGGCCGGTGCCGGGGTCGGCGGTGACCGTGAGCAGCCGGCCGTCCCCGACCACCGGGGTGGTCACGGCGAGGCGGGTCACCGCCTCGGCGACCTCCGGCAGCCCGCGCAGGGCGTCGAGGTCGGGCCGGGTCGCGCCGGTCTCGTGGCCGACCACGTAGTCGACGGCGGCGGGGGTGCCGGCGAAGTGCGCCGTCACGGTCCGCTCGGTGCTGCGCGCCGCCAGCACCGTGCCGAAGGTGACGAACGCCGCGATGATCATCGCCAGCCCCATCAGCAGGACCCGCCGGGGCCGGCGGATCCCGTCGATCACCTGGGTCCGCAGGACGGTGGTACGCCGGCTCACCGGGGCACCGCCAGGTCGTGCAGCGCGCCACTGATCGTCGCCCGGTCCGGTCGGTCCAGGTCACCGGCGATCCGGCCGTCGGCGAGCAGGACCACCCGGTCGGCGTACGCGGCGGCGGCGGGGTCGTGGGTGACCATCACCACCGTCTGCCCCCACTCCCGCACGCTGGTCCGCAGGAACGACAGCACCTCCGCCCCGGAGTGCGAGTCCAGGTTCCCGGTCGGCTCGTCGGCGAAGACCACCTCCGGGGCGGTGACCAGGGCCCGGGCCAGGGCGATGCGCTGCTGCTGGCCGCCGGAGAGCTCGCTGGGCCGGTGCCGGAGCCGGTCGCCGATCCCGAGCACCTCGACCACCCGGGCGGACAGCGCCGGGTCGGGGGCGCGGCCGGCGAGGTCCAGCGGCAGGCGGATGTTCTGCTCGGCGGTGAGCTGCGGCAGCAGGTTGAACGACTGGAACACGAAGCCGATCCGCTCCCGCCGGACTCGGGTGAGCACCCGGTCCGGTTGCCGGGTCAGGTCGGTGCCGCCGAGCAGCGCCTGGCCCGAGGTGGCGGTGTCCAGCCCGGCCAGGCAGTGCATCAGGGTCGACTTGCCGGAACCGGAGGGCCCCATGATGGCGGTGAAGGCGGCCCGGCCGAACCCGACCGTGACCCCGTCCAGCGCCCGGACGGCGGTGGCTCCCGTGCCGTACACCTTCACCAGGTCGACCGCCGCCACGGCCGTCGTCGGCGACTGCGCCCCGGCGGGGTCGCCGTGCTGCATTCTCATCGTTCCTCCACGTCTGCGGTGACGTCGACGATCGTGGCCGGGGCCCGGCCCCCGGCACATCCGCCCACGGGCAGGTCCGGGGGCGGCGACTCTGACTTTCGGCCGATCCGGGTGCCGGCCGGTGGTGGCTACCGTTGGCGGACGATGACGGAGACCATGCAGCGCTGGTGGGGGCGGGCCGGGACGGCCTTCGCCCTGGTCGCTCTGGGCGTGGTGGGGCTGTTCGAGCTGACCTACGGGCGGATCCTCGCCGACGGTCACCTGCTCGATCCGGTCTTCCTGGTCCGGGGCGTGCTGGCGGTCCTCGCCGCCGGGGTATGGCTGGCCGCCGGACGGCTCGGTCCCACGTGGCTGCCCGTCACGGCCGGCGCGGTCGCCGTCGTCTCGGCGGCCGTCAGCCTCGGGCCGTACCTGGCGCTCCGGACCCTGGTCGTGCCGGACCTCCGGTACGGCGGCGGCTCGTCCACCTTCTGGGGGCTGCCCGAGTCGGTGGCCCTGCTCGGCGTCGTCTTCGCGCTGGCCCGGACCGCCCGACCGGTGCCCGCGTTGCTGGCCATCACGGTCACCGGTGGCGCCCTGACCGTCATGCCGCTGCGCAGCGGCACGGACTACGTCTTCCTGTTCATCGGCATGGTCTACGCGCTGCTCGCCACCGGGGTGGCCGCCGGTGGCATGTACCTGCGCCTGACCGCCGCCGTCCGGGACCGCCAACTCGCCACGGTCCGCGCCGAGCAGCGCGCCGAGTTCGCCCGCGACCTGCACGACTTCATCGCCCACCACGTCACCGGGATCGTGGTGCAGGCCCAGGGGGCCCGGTACGTCGCCGGCCAGGATCCGGGCCGGGCGGTCGAGGCGCTGGAACGGATCGAGCACGCCGGCGCGGAGACCATGACCGCGATGCGCCGGATGGTGGGGGTGCTGCGGGACCAGGCCAGCGCGCCGGACGGCCCGCTGGCCCCGCTCGCCGGGGTCGGCGACCTGCCGGAGCTGGTGGACCGGTTCACCACCGCCGGGCCGGTGCGGGCCCGGCTGCACACCGAGGGGGTCCTCGACGACCTGCCGGTGGAGGTGACCTCCTCGGCGTACCGGGTGGTGATGGAGGCGCTGACCAACGTCCGGCAACACGCCCGGGGGGCCCGGCGGG
The DNA here is from genome assembly GCF_001567585.1 of Micromonospora rosaria. Classification (GTDB taxonomy): domain Bacteria; phylum Actinomycetota; class Actinomycetes; order Mycobacteriales; family Micromonosporaceae; genus Micromonospora; species Micromonospora rosaria. The sequence continues at coordinate 142,237 of NZ_LRQV01000001.1, read as the reverse complement.
TGGACGTCTGGCTCAGCCGTACCCCGGGCCGGCTGCTGGTCCGGGTGGTCGACGACGCACCGGCGCAGCGCGCGTCCCGGCGCGGCGGGCAAGGCTTCGGGCTGGCCGGGCTCGCCGAGCGGGTCGGTGCCACCGGGGGCCGGCTGCGCGCCGGGCCGGGCATCGACGGCGGCTGGACCGTCGACGCGGAACTGCCGCTGCCGGAGGGTGACGCGGACATGCCGCTACCGGAGGGTACGGTGCCCCGGTGATCAGGGTGATGGTCGCCGACGACCAGGCGATGGTGCGGACCGGCTTCGGGATGATCATCGGGGCGCAGCCGGACATGGAGCTGGTCGGCGAGGCCGGTGACGGCGTCGAGGCGGTCGAGCTGGCCCGGCGGACCCGCCCGGACGTCGCCCTGCTCGACATCCGGATGCCGCGGATGGACGGCCTGGCGGCGCTGCGGCTGCTCACCGGGCCGACCGCGACCCATCCGACCCGGGTGGTCGTGGTCACCACCTTCGACCTGGACGAGTACGTGCACGCCGCGCTGCGCAACGGCGCCTGCGGCTTCCTGCTCAAGGACTCCGGCCCGGCCCTGCTGGTGGAGGCGGTCCGGGCCGCCGCCAGCGGCGACGCGCTGATCAGCCCCTCGGTCACGGTCCGGCTGCTGCGGCACCTGAACCCGCCGCAGACGCCGGCCGGCGCGCCCGAGGGCGGCCTCTCCCCGCGCGAGCTGGAGGTGGTGCGGCTGGTGGCCCGGGGCGCGACCAACGCCGAGATCGCCGGGCGGCTCTACATCTCGGTCGGCACCGTCAAGACGCACCTGGGCAGTGTCCAGGCCAAGCTCGACGTCCGTAACCGGGTGGAGATCGCCGCCTGGGCCTGGGAACGCCGCCTGGTGGACTGACCGGCGCGAGCCGACCGAGCCGGCGTGGGCCGCCGGGGCGCGGTGGCGGCGGCCGGTGGATCACCGGGCCTTGCGGATCAGTGAGTCACCGAGGACGAGGAAGTCCAGGTCCATCGACCGGAACGCGGCGAGCGCGTCGGCGGTGGTGTTGACGATGGGCTCCCCCTTGTCGTTGAACGAGGTGTTGAGCAGCACCGGCGGTGCCCCCCGGCGCTCCAGGACGTCCAGGATCGCCCCGACCGCCGGGGCGTCGTCGCCGTGCAGCACCTGGGGCCGGGTGGTGCCGTCGACGTGCACCACCCCGGGGGCGACCGTCCGGCCCAGCTCGGTGACCCGGGCCGCGCCCAGCATGTACCGGCTCAGGTGCTCCTGGCCCGCCCAGAGCTGGGCACCGTACTCGGCGCGGGTCACCCCGGCGAAGGGGCGCCACGGCTCCCGGTGCTTGATGGCGTTGACCCGGCCGTTGACCTGCGCCTGGTACGGCACGGCGATGATCGAGCGGCGGCACAGGGCGCGCGGGCCCACCTCGGCCCGGCCCTGGGCGACCGCGCCGACCCGGCCGTCGAGCAGCAGCCCGACCACCTCGTCGACGTCCAGGTCGGTGGCGGTCAGACCGGACAGGTCGACCGCCGCGCCGGCACCGCCCCGGGGCGGGCCCGCCACGTCCATGCCCAGGTACGGGCTGAGCGGCCCGGCGCGCCGGGCCGGCGGGCGGACCGTCCAGGCGGCGCCGAGCGCGACCCCGGCGTCGTGCGGCACCGGTGGCACGTACACCGGGCCGGGCAGTCCGCCGTTGGTGGTGCAGTTCAGCGCGACCCCGCCGCTGAGGCACAGGGCGTCCACGCCCGCCGCCGTCCGGGCCAGCGCCGCCAGGTGCCCGACGGTCTCCTCGACGATCCGCTGGGCGGTGTACGCCACCGCGACGGCCCGGGGGTCGTCGGCCAGCCGGTCGCCGGGCACGGTCGGGCCGTCGGCGCGCACGAGCGCGCAGTACCGCTGTCGCCAGGCGGCGACGGTGGCCCGGTACTGCCGTTCGACCTCGTCGGCGGTGGCCGGCCCGTCGTCGTGCCCGGCGGTCCGCACGGCCAGCCGGAACCCGTCGCGGTCCAGCTCGACCAGGGGGTCCACGGCCAGGCCCCGGGCCCGCCCGTACGCGGCGAGCCCCATGGTCTTGCCGGCGTTGAGGAAGGAGAAGCCCAGCCACGTCGACGCGGCGTCGTAGGCGTACCCGAGGGAGGCGCTGCGCGGCCAGCTCCGCTCCAGCCGGGGCTCCTCGCCGTCGGCGAAGGTCCAGATCGTCGAGGACTCGTTCTCCCCGTTGCCGTCCACCACGACCACGGCGGCGCGGCGGAACGGCGAGGCGTAAAACGCCGACGCGGCGTGCGCGAGGTGGTGCGGCACCTGCACCACCTCGGGGGTCCGGCCGCCGAAGTCCAGGCCGACGGCGTGCGACAGCAGCTCCGCGTCGGTGGCGAAGCGGTCCGGGTAGAGCTGCTCGCCGTCCCAGCCGATGGCCACCACGTCGATGTCCGCCGGATCGATGCCGGCCTGGTCCAGGCAGAACCGGACGGCGCCGGCCGGCTTGCGGAACAGCGAGTGCCGGCGTCGGTTGATGCGCTCCTCCTCCGCGAAGGCGACCACCTCGCCGGCACCGTTGACCAGACACGCGGCGGTGTCGTGCCAGCCGGTGGGTGGCGCGTTGACCCCGAGGACCCACATGGCGCTGCCTCCCTCTCCATCCCCTGGTTTCACGGCCACCGTTGGACGACCAGGACCGCGTTGTGCCCGCCGAACGCGAAGGAGTTGGTCATCGCGCGGCGTACCGGGCGTTCCCGGGGCCGGTCCCGGACGAGGTCCAGCTCCGGGTCCTCCGGCTCGTCGCAGTTGATCGTCGGCGGGATGCGGCCGGTGCGGACGGTGTGCACGGTGGCGACGAGTTCGGCCGCCCCGGCGGCGCCGAGCATGTGGCCGGTCATGGACTTGTTGGCGGTGATCGGTACGCGGGTGGCGTGGTCGCCGAAGACCCGCCGGATCGCCCGGACCTCCACGGTGTCGTTCAGCCGGGTGCCGGTGCCGTGCGCGTTGACGTGGTCCACGTCGGCCGGGCCGATCCCGGCGTCGGCCAGGGCCGCCGTCATCGCCCGGCCGCTGCCGAGCCCCTCGGGTTGCGGCGCGGTGAGGTGGTGCCCGTCGGTGGTCGCGCCGTACCCGGTCAGCTCCGCCAGGATGGTGGCGCCCCGGTCCCGGGCGTGTCCGGCCTCCTCCAGCACGACCACGGCCGCGCCCGCGCTCATCACGAACCCGTCCCGGCCGGTGTCGAAGGGCCGGCTGGCCCGCTGCGGGTCGTCGTTGCGGCGCGACAGCGCCCCGGCCATCGCCGCGGCGCCGACGTCGAGGACGGTGAGCGGGGCGTCCGCGCCGCCGGCCAGCATGACGTCCACGACACCGGCCCGGATCAGCCGCATCGCCTCGCCGACGCAGGTGGTGCCCGTCGCGCAGCCGGTGGCCACCGACATCGTGGGGCCCTGGATCCGGTACCGCAGGGCGATCTCGTTGACCGCGTGGTCCTGGCCGCTGACGGCGAAGAAGTGCGGGCTGACCGCCCGGTGGCCGCGCCGCTGCGACGCCAGCGCGCCGTCCACGCAGAGCTGGGTGGGGCCGACCGCCGTGCCGACGAACGCGCCGGCCCGGGGTCCGAGGCCGCCGTCGGCCGGCAGGCCGGCCTGCGCGACCGCCTGCGCCGCCGCCGCGATCGCGTACTGGGCGTAGGCGTCGATGCGGCGGCTGAGCGTCCGCGGCATGTAGGGGGCCGGGTCGAAGTCGTGGATCTCGCCGCCGATGCGCACCGGCAGCTCGGCCGCGTCGATCCGGCGCAGGGGGCCGATGCCGCTGCGCCCGGCGAGCAGCCCGGCCCAGAACCGCGCGGTGGTCGACCCGATCGGGGACACCACGCCGCAGCCGGTGACCACGACCCGGCGCGGCCCCTGCTCAGGCACCGCCGCGCACCTTCCGGCGGACCGCGTCCAGGTACGGCAGGGCCGCCAGCACCTGGTCCTCGTCGACGCCGAAGTCGACCAGGGAGGCCACCTCGGTCACCCCGATCGCGGCGAGCTGCTCGACCAGGCCGACGCACTTCTCCACCGACCCGAACAGCGCCGACCTGCCGAAGTAGCGTTCGAAGGCGAAGCTGGAGAGCCGGTCCAGGTCGGAGCTGGCCAGCTCCGGCCACTGGTGACGCCACAGGTTGACCGAGGAGCGCAGGTAGCGGACGAAGGGCTCCCGGATGACCTCCCGGACCCGCTCGTCGGACTCGTGCACGAAGGTGTGCAGCATCAGCGTGACGGTGCCGGCGTCCGGGTCGTGCCCGGCCGCCCGGCGGGCCTCCCGGTACGCCTGGATCTTGGTGGCGAGCTGGTCGACCCGCTGCACCAGCAGCCCGGTGAGCACGTTCAGCCCGTGGGTGCCGGCGAGCACGAAGGTCTCCACCCCGGACGTGCAGGTCAGCCAGAGCCGCAGGTCCCGCTGGAGGGGCCGGGGGAAGGTCCGGAACTCGGTCGGCTGGCCCTCGCCGTTGGGCCGGGTGATCGGGGTACCCGCCCAGAGGTCGCGCAGCACCGGGATGGTGTCGATCACGAACTGCCGGCGTCCGGCGAACCGGTCGGGGGCGAGCACGAAGTCGTTCGCGATCCAGCCGGTGGCCAGCGCCAGGTCGACCCGTCCGCCGGAGAGGTTGTCGACGAACGCCCAGTCCTCCACCACGGTCACCGGGTCGCGCAGGGGCAGCACCACGCTGCCGGCCCGCAGCCGGATGCGGCTGGTGGACACGGCCAGCGCCGCGGCGGCCAGCGCCGGGTTGGGGTACGAGCCGCCGAAGGGGTGGAAGTGTCGTTCGGGCACCCACAGCGCGGTGAAGTCGTGGCTGTCGGCGAACCGGGCGGTCTGGATGAGCAGGTCGTACTCGCGCGGCGGGTCGGTCGCCTCACGGTTGGCGAAGTAGAGCAGGCTGAAGTCCATCGCTCCCCCGAAGGTGCGCTCGGTCACGGGCCGGGCTCATCCGGAGCCCCAGGTCTGGCGAGCCTCCTTGATCCACTGCTGGAGCGGCAGGTCGGCGGCGGAGGTCAGCACGGTCGCGGCCCGGCGGACGACGGCCAGGAACACCTCGGCGTCCGGCAGGTCCTCCGGGTCGTGGTGCAGCGCCACCTCCAGCCGTCCGCCGCGCAGCGCGAACAGCCGCAGGCCGGTGTTGTGGGGCAGCACGGTGCGCTGGTGGATCGGGTGCGGGCGGGCGGCGGCCAGTTCCTCGTTGGGCAGCGGGACGGCCCGCAGCGGCCCGATCGGGATCGGCCGGGTGGTGGGGTACACGTTGACCGTCACCCGGCGCAGCTCCATCACCGTGTCCAGCGTCGCGTAGTCCACCAGCGCCCGGCTGCGCAGCGGCGGGGCGGAGGCGTTGGCGGCGACGAAGCCGGCCGCCCAGTCGCCGACCGTGCCGCCCGTCGCGTCGCCGGCGGGTGGGCGGGTGATCAGGGTCTCCCACAGCGGCCCGGGCAGCCGCAGGGTGGCCCGGACCCGGCCGTGCCGGTGGCCGGTCAGCGGCAGGAACTCCCCGTCGAAGGCGGCGAGCAGCGCGAGGGAGACCGCCGCCTGGAACAGGTGGGCCAGCGACGCGCCGGTGCGGGTGCCGAGGTCGGTCAGTGCCCGGCCCTCGTCGAGCGGGAGCGCCACGAAGTGGTTGACGCCGGCCTGGCGCTGCTGCCACGGTGTCCACCCGCCGCCGGGGAACGTCACCCGGGGCGGCGGCTCGGCCAGCGCGGGGGCCCAGAACCGGTCCGTCTCGGCGAGGCCGTCGCGGTCCGCGGCCACGCTGCGGGCGTACGCGAGGAAGGACGGCGTCCGGGCCGCGCGGGCCGCCTGCGCCGGGTCGCCGTCCAGCAGCGCCTGGTAGACCCGGCCGACCGTACGCAGGATCGCGGCCATGCTCTGCTGGTCGGCGACGGTGTGGTCGATCGCCATCGCGAGCACGTGCCGGTCGTCGGCCTCCCGGATCAGCGTCACCGCGGCCAGCGGACCGTCCTGCATGTCGATCAGCGGGGTGTAGCTGCGCATCAGGTGCAGGCCGAGCCGGGCCCGGTACCGGTCGTCCGGGCAGCCGCGCAGGTCGACCTGCTCGACCGACACGGCGGCGGCCCCGTCCTCGGGCACGAACCGGAAGCCGTCGGCGCCGCCGCGCAGCCGCGCGGTGAACACGTCGACCGCATCCGTCACCAGCCGCAGCGCGGTCCGGAAGTGGTCCTCGTGCAGGTCGCCTCGGAGCTGGAAGGCGTCCCACACCGGGTTGACCGGTGGGCGGCGCGGGTGGCCGGCCTCGTCGAGGGTGGCGCGCAGGCAGAACTCCCGCTGCATGCCGTACGCGGCGATCGGCTCCGGGGTCACGTGCGCCTCCCTGTCTCGGCCGCCGTGGCCAGGGGTACCGGTGTGGTCCGGCCGGACCGGGCCGGGCGGATGCGGCGCGCGGTCACCGGGTCCCCGACAGGGCGGCGGTGGACTCGACGCGGCGCAGCCAGCGGGCGTGCCGGGCCATCCCCTCGGCCAGGCCGACGCGCGGCCGGTAGCCGAGCACCCGGGCGGCCACGGTCAGGTCGGCGGCGGTGGCCGGCACGTCACCGTCGCGCTCGGGCAGCCGGTCCAGCCGGACCGGTCGCCCCGTCACCCGTTCCACCAGGTCCACCACCTCGGTCATCGGCACGCTCGCGCCGCCGCCGACGTTCACCGTCACCGAGCGGGGCGGCCCGCCACCGGGCGCGCTCCGGGCGGCCGGGCCGCCGGCGGTCAGGTCGGCCGACGCGGCGGCCACCGTCGCGGCCACCACGTCGGAGACGAAGGTGAAGTCCCGCCGGTGGCTGCCGTCGCCGTAGAGCGGGAACGGCTCGCCGGTGGCGGCGGCGGTCAGCAGCCGGCCGATCGCCATGTCCGGCCGCTGGCGGGGCCCGTACACGGTGAAGTAGCGCAGCGCGACGACGGTCGTCGGGTGCCCGGGGCGCGCGGCGTACGCGTGGCACAGCTGCTCCCCGGCCAGTTTGGACACCCCGTACGGTGAGGCCGGCGCGGTCGCCTGGTCCTCCCGGCTGGGGCCGCCGACCAGCCCGTACACGCTGGACGAGGAGGCGTACACCAGCCGCCGGACGGCCCCGGCCAGGCACGCCTCGGCGACCCGCTGGGTGCCCACGACGTTCGTCTCGGCGTACCGGCGGAAGGAGTCCCAGGAGGGGCGTACCCCGGGGATGGCGGCCAGGTGGAAGACGGTGTCGCAGCCCTCGACGGCCGGTGCCAGGTCGTCGGTGGTGATGTCGGACCGCAGCGGGGTGTAGCCGGGGCGGGCGGGCGGGGCGGCGGGGCCGGCCGGGGGGTGCCCGTCGGGGGTCCGCAGGTCCAGCCCCACCACCTGGTGCCCGTCGGCCAGCAGGGCGTCGACCAGGTGCGAGCCGATGAACCCGGCCGCGCCGGTCACCAGGACCCGGGACCTCGGCGGCAGCCCGTGCCCGGGGTGTCGGTCGGCCATCGGTCAGCTCGCGTGCCGGCGGCAGAGCGCGGACAGCCGCGCCGCCTCGGCGGGGTCGGCCACCATGGTGGGCAGCGCGGCCAACAGGTCGTGGTATTCGTCGCGCTCGGGTCGGGCGGCGGCGCCCGGCCCGACGAAGCTGTAGTTGAGGTAGTAGCGCACGGTGCCGTGCGGACTGGGCGGGCGCATGTGCCAGGTGGCGGAGTTGACCACGGCCACCGTCCCGGGGCCGCCGACGACGGTCAGGTCGTCCGGTGCCACCTCGAAGCCGTGCTGGTTGGGGTGGTGCCGGGGCACCCGGGCCGTGTGCGTGTCGGGGCGCAGCACCAGCGGGCCGTTGTCGGCGGTGAGACCGGCGGGGTAGATCATGACGTGCACCATGGCGGTGTCGGACCGGCCGTCCCAGGGCTGGTCGCTGTCGTAGTCGTGGTGCCAGACCTTGCCCTCGCCCCGGGTCAGCCGCATGCCGTTGGCGTGGTGGAACAGGTAGGTGTCGCCGAGCACCGGCCGGACCAGCGGGTCGAGCACCCCCTCGGCGAGCAGCCGCAGGAACGGCGGGTGCGGCATGAGCCGCTTGCGGCCCGGCTCGGTGGTGGCGAGGTCGTCGAGGCCGGCGCGCAGCCGGTCACACCACCGTGGCGGCAGCCAGTCGGGTGCCACGACGTACTCGCGGGTGGCGGTGCCTCCCCCGTGGGTACCCATGTTCTCTCCTCTCCGCGCCCGGGTCATCGCGCGCTGATGCCCGCCTGGGTCAACACCTCGGCCGCGCCGCTGCGCTCCAGCGCCCCGGAGACCAGGTGCCGTGCCCACGGGTCGGCCTTGTTCTGGGCCAGGTGCAGGATCGCGGCGTCGCGGTACGCCCGTTCGTCGAGGTGTTCGGTGCCGACGGGTACCGGCACCAGGTGCCCGGCCATGAAGTTCCACCGCACCGGCATCTCCTCGACGCGCAGGTCGTGGCGCAGCTCCCACATGGTCAGCCAGAAGCCCAACTGGTCGCGCGGGATCATCACCCCGGCCGCCGCCATCGGCAGCATCGCCCGGTAGTGCCGCAGCCACCGGTCGGCGATCCGACGCAGGGCCGGAGCCGAGCCGAGCAGGATGCCGCTGTTCCAGCAGTGCATCTCGTCGAGCGCGGCGGCGGGCAGACGGACGCCGAAGGTCCGGTGCACCAGGTCCAGCACGCCGGCCCGGTCGATGTCCGGGTCGGTGAAGTAGAGCCGCCGGTCCCCCCAGAGGGTCGGCGCGACGGGCCGGTTGAGCAGCGAGTACAGGTCGACGTCGGGGCCCAGCTCGGTGGCCATCAGCCCGATGTCGGCGCGGACGATGGTGTCCGAGTCGAGGTACAGGTGCTGCGCGGTGGTGGCCCGCGCCATCGAGGTGATCTTGACGATCCGGGACCGGATCGACTCGGCGTCGGCCGGCCGGGCGCCGGCCAGGTCGTCCGGGCCCACCGGCACCACCTCGACGTCGACGTCGAGCAGGTCGGCGAGGCGGGTGAGCGCGGACGAGGCCTCGTCGGCGAAGACGGTGACCGGCACGGACCGGTTGTGCTCGCGCAGCGAGGCGATCGCCGCCGCGACGTACGGCAGGAAACCCGCCGTGGCGGTCAGCGTCACCCGGAACGCCCCCGGGGTGCCCGCCGGGCTCACGCCGTCCACCTCATCGGACCAGCCCCTCTCGCTCGTCGGTCGTTCGCGCGTCGTCCGGGCCGGTCACCTGGCGCACCGATCCGGCGTCGGCGTTGGAGTAGCCGCCCATGTAGTAGTCCAGCGTCGCCCGCTCCGAGCAGGTCACCGGCACGCCCTGGCGGACCAGCTCGATGCTGAAGGCCAGGTCCTCCGTGTAGCCGCGGCGTCGCCGCCAGGACGGGTACCGGGTCGGGAACGGGATGCGCTCGTGCAGGTCGCGGCGGACCAGGTACTCGCTGGTGTCCACCCGGGTGATCGGGATGCCGGCCGCCCGCAGGGTGTCGCGCACCACGTTGGACCCCGGCGCCAGCACGCCCCACCCGACGAGCTGCCGGTACGACTCGGCCCGCTGCTGCGGGTCGGGGTGCCAGGGATCCTCCCCGTCCGGCACGAACGGCCGGCCGTCCTCGGTGAGCAGTCGCCGCCAACTGTGTGCCACCTGCGCGCCCGGCTCGGCGGCCAGCGCGTCCACCAGGGACCGCAGGTGCTCCGGGTGGTAGGCGTTGTCGTCGTCGAGCTGCGCGACGTACGCGCCGCGGGCCAGCCCGATGCCCTCGTTGCGCAGCCGGGCCAGCCGGGCGGGCAGGTACTCCCCGTCGTCCGCCGAGCGGTGGACCACCCGGATGACCGCCGCCGGGAACCGTCGCCGCAGCGACTCGCGGGCCGCCGGGTCGCCCAGGTACGGGCAGTCGTCGCCGAGCACGATGTGCTCCACGCGCACGCCGCGCTGCGCCACCACGGACGCCATCGCGCGGCGTAGCTGGCGCGGCCGGTCGCGGGTGAGCGTCACGACGCTGACCAGGGGCGGCGACGTCACGGCGACCCGCCGGGGGGTGACACCCGGACGAACGACCGGGTGAAGGCGAGCACCGGCACGGCCATCAGCAGCGTGATCAGCACCGCCGACCAGCCCAGCCCGAGCAGCCCCACGGCGGGCGCGCCACCGATGAACCCGACGGCCACGAACAGGTCCGTCAACGGGACCAGGCCGGCGTAGTACCGGCCCATGTGGGAGGCGGGCAGCCGGCGTTGCACCTCGGCGAAGAAGACCACCGTGGCCACCGACTCCAGCACGCCCGCCACGAAGGTCAGCCCGAGCAGCACCACCACCGAGCCGGCCAACGGCATCGCCAGCCAGCACAGCCCCTCCACCACGTTGGCGAGCAGGTAGAGCCAGCCGGCGGGGAGGCGACCGAGCCGTCCGCCCAGCAGGCCGCCGAGCACCCCGCCCACGCCCATGGCGGCCAGCGCGTACGCGAACGCGCCGGAGCCCGGCCACCGCTCGGTCTCGAAGGCGGTCAGGAACACCCGCCCCAGGCTGACCGCGGCCACGTACGTGAACGCCGTGACCGTCAGCCCCAGCATCAGCCGGTCCCGGCGGACCAGGCCGGCCAGCTCGCGGGGGCTGGTGATCAGCACCCGGCGGACCAGGTCCCAGGCGACCCGGCCGACGGATCGGCGTCCGCCGGTCGGCGCGGGCGCGTCGCCCGGTGCCGGGGGCGACGCGGCGGCCCCGGCCGCGTCCGGGCGCGGCACCGGCGGCAGACCCAGCAGCAGCACCGCCGCCAGCACGGCGGTCACCGCCTCCACCCCGAACAGCCAGCCGATGCCGGCGAAGGCGACGATCGGTCCCGCCGTGGCCGGGCCGAGGAAGCTGGTCAGCCGCTCGCTGGTCACCAGCAGGCTGTTGCCGCGCAGTTCGCTGCCGCTGGGCATGACCGCGGGCCGCAGCGCCATCCGGGTGGGCACGCCGAACATGAAGGACAGCCCGACGAGGAACGCGAGGACCTGGATCTGCCACATCGCCGTGGTGAACGGGAACAGCGCGACCACGGCCGCGCTGGCCAGCGCGCTGTAGACCGCGACGCGGCGCGGATCGTACCGGTCGGTGACGTGTCCGACGGCCGCGCCGAGGAAGATGTTGGGCAGGAACCGGATGCCCAGCGCCAGGCCGACGTCGAGGCCCAGGCCGTACCGGTCGAGCACCAGCAGCGGCAGGCCGACGGTGGTCATCCCGGTGCCCAGCCGGAGCAGGAACAGCGACAGGGTCAGCCGGACGAACGGGCCGTTGCGCAGCAGCGACCGGGTGGTCAGGTCCGGGGGCGCGGCGGCGGGCCGGGTCATCGGGCCGCCCCGGTCGCGGCCGGTGCCTGCGCCTCGACGTGCCCGGGGTGGGCCCCCGGGTCGGCCAGGTGGGCCGGGTCGCGCAGCACGTGTTCGCCGTCGGCCACCTCGACCAGCCCGGCCCGGGTGAAGACCGTGCGGGCCGGCTCGTTGCGGGGGGTGCGGACCACCAGCCCGCGCAGGCCGGCGCGGTCGCGGCCGGCCGCGCGGACCGCGGCGACGAGGAACGGTACGGCCACGTCCAGGCCGAGCACCCGACAGCTCACCGCCATCGCGGTGACCGTCTCCCCCTCCAGCACCAGCGCCCCGGTCAGCCCGTAGTCGGCGAAGCGGTCGCGCACGGTGAGCGCGAAGACGACGGCGTCCGGGCGGTCCAGCAGGCGGCGCACCTGGGCCTGGGTGAGCGGGCGGGCCGTGGTGGTGAACTGCGTTGTCCGGCTGAACAGCTCCGCCAGGCGGGCCGCGTCGGCGGCGACGGCGGGCCGGACGGTGAGCCGGATCCCCAGCTCCCGCAGGAAGTCGGCGCGGTCGGTGGCGCGCGCCTCGACCGCCTGGCGGGCGAGCACCGCCCGGGTGGTGTCCGACCGGGCGGCCCCCTCCGGGGTGGTCCAGGGGACCTCGCAGCGGGGGTCGGTGAGCAGCAGCCGGCGGAAGTCGGCCACCGGCGCGTCGAGGACGTGCACGTCCGGCAGGGCGTGCCGGATCTCGGCCCGTTCCACCGGGTGGTCGTCGAGGACGAGGACCTGGTGGTGGGCGATGCCCAGGTCGGCGCAGAGCGCGGCGAGGTTGGCCGACTTGGGCTGCCAGTTGATCCGGTGGGCGACGAAGTCGTCCGGCCCGAGCGGCAGCCCCGCCGCGTGCTGCCGCCACAGCCCCAGGGTGACCTCCTCGGTGCCCTTGCTCAGACTGACCAGCAGGATGCCCCGGTGCCGCAGGAGCCGCAGCGCCTGGTGCAGGCCCAGGTGCAGCCAGCGGCTGGTGGTGTCCCGGTCCAGCCAGCCGAACCCGTCCTCGGCCGCCACCGAGGGCCACAGCGTGCCGTCCAGGTCGACCGCGACGCACTTGATCCGGTCGGCGCCGGTGTGCAGCAGGTACAGCGCGACGTACTCCTCGGCCAGCAGGTCGCTCAGCGGCCCGGTCTGGTGGGGCTGCTCCACGGCCGGGTCGACCGCGCCGCCGTGGTGGGCGTACGGGAACACCAGGTCGTCGAGGAGGTGGGCGGCGCCGTGCCGGGCGGCCAGCGCCTGCTCGTCGACGACGAGCACGGTGGGGTGCGCCTGGGCGCACCGGTCCAGTTCGCTGTTGACCGCGTACACGATGTCGCGGACGTTGACCGGCTGGCGGAAGTCGGTGCGCCCGAACGGGGAGACCGCCGGGGCGGCGACGTTGTGCACCAGGACGGGCCGGTCACCCGCGGCCCGCGCCAGCTCCGTCACGGTCGTGCGCAGCACCCGGAGCAGGGCGGTCAGCCGCCGTCGCCGGTCCTCGCCGGAGCGGTACGGGCCGTCGTCCCACAGCGGCGCCAGGAAGTGGACGGTGGTCGGCTGGAAGACGACCAGGTCCACGTCGTCGAGGGGCTGCTCCCGCCAGGAGTCGGGCCACCGGTGGGTGGTCCGCACGTCGAGCCCCCGCCGGGCGGCGGCGCGGACCAGGGAGTCCTCGGCGAACTGGAGCACGCAGCCGCCGATCAGCAGTACCCGCAGGGGGCGTGGCGCACCGGGCCCGACGGCGGCCAGGTCGGCCACCCGCAGGGGGTTCGGCTGGACGTACCGCGCGGACGTGGCGGCGGCGAGCGGGCCGCCGGGCGGCGCGGCGGCTGGCCCGGGAGGTGACCGGTCGACGTCGTCGGGCGCGGTCGCCGGAGGGTGACCGGTGGTGGCCCCGGGCGACCGGCTGTCGCATGGGGACGGCGCGGCGCAGGCCAGGCCGCGCGACAGCAGCAGGGACAGCAGCCGCTCCCCGACGCCGGGCCGGGGCAGCAGGTCGTCGAATTGCGCGACCGAGTGCGGGGACCGGGCGAGCGCGGCACACGCCGCCGCCAACTCCTGGTCCACGCACAGCCGCTCGTCGGCCCGACTGAGCTCCACGTAATTGCCCGCGTCCACGCTGACCGTCGCAGGATGCAGGCGGTATCTGCGGTCGGACATGCCCCCGTTTTCTGACTCAATATGCATTGTCTTACCTGGATTCGCACGACTGTCAGCGTCGACCGCCGGTCGACCAACCCGACCGACCCTAGCAAACGATCACCCCTTGAGAAAAGGCTTTCCCGTCGATCCGGGACGAGTGCCACTGAGGACTGACGCAGACATCGATCGTCATGCTACTCTCCGAGCATCGGGACGTCGGCGACACTTTTAATCGACTCCAACGGACACTCAGCAATGCAATGACATTGACTACTGTCGCCCAATCAGGCGGTGTTTTTCGGCGCGGGGGAACCGGGAGTGGTCGCAGCGCGCGGTATTCACGCACTGGCCAGGGGCATTGTCGATAACCTCCCGGAAGGTTGATCATGACAAGGTGGAGCACACTGCTGCTCGACGAAGCGCGACTCGACGACCTGCCCCACGTCCCCGTCTCCGAGATCCTGCGCCACCGCGAGGCGCTGGCGACGTACCGGCCGTCGCCGGCCGACCTCTACGAGCGGTGGGAACGGCAGCAGTGGCGGGCCGAGGACATCCCGCTGGAGCCGGACCGGGACCGGTTCGACCAGCTCTCCGAGGGCCACCGCCGGTACCTGACCGCCACGATCCACACCTTCATCGTGGGCGAGTACACCGGCCTGGACCTGCTCGGCCCGATCCTGGCCGGCGCCCCCGCCGAGGCCGACCTGCTGTTCCTGGGCACCCAGGTCGCCGACGAGGCGCGGCACACCCGGCTGATGCTGCGGCTCGGCACCGACCTGCTCGGCCTCGACCTGGACACCCGCCGGCTGCTGGACGAGGCGTGGCTGGCCGTCACGCCGGCCCACCGGCGCCTGGCCGCGCTGGAGACCCGCATCGTCACCGACCTCCAGGCCCACCCCGGCGACTACCGGCGGTGGCTGCGGGCGGTCACGCTCTTCCACCTCATCACCGAGGAGGTGCTGGCCGTCGCCGGGCAGACCGCCATGATCCGCCTGCTCAAGCAGCTCCCCGGGTTGCCCGGCCTCACCACCGCGTTCATCGCCATGACGCGGGACGAGTCCCGGCACGTCAACTACGGGATCCACACCCTGCGCGAGGCGGTGGCCGCCGGGTACGCCGACGAGATCAGCGAGACGATCGAGGAGGCCGCCACGCTGACGGTGTGGATCGACGCGGTGGCCGCCCCGACCCGGGCGCAGGCCCGCCACATCCAGGCCAGCGCGCAGCTCTGCGCCCGGCGGCTGGGCCGCGCGATGCGCCGGCTGGACCTGCCCGAGCCGTACGTCGAGCACGTCACCCGCCGTGCCCTGGCCGCCGAGCCGCAGGAGGCGATCCGGTGAGCCCGGTCCGCCGCACCGACCTCGACCTGCTGGCCATCGACGTGATCCGCCGCAACCACGACGCGCTGCTGGACGCCCTCGTGCAGGTCGCCACCCACAGCGCCGCCGTGGACGAGATCCGCCGGTCCATCCGCGCGCTGGCCGGGGCGCAGTGGGAGCTGGCCCAGAACCGCCCCGCCGAGCGGGAGCAGCTCATCGTCTTCCTGCCGTCGAACAACGTCCTCTACTCGTACGTGCTGTTCGGGCTGGTCCCCGCGCTGTACTGCCGGGAGGTGGTGGCCCGGCCGTCCAGCCGGGTGGCCGCGACCACCGCGGCGGTGCACCGGATCCTCAGCGCGGACCCGGCGATGCCCCGGCCGGCGCCGGTGACGTTGGCGCACGCCTCCCAGCGGGAGTTCCTCACCCGGCACCGCGACGCCGACGTGGCCGTCTTCACCGGGCAGCCGGCCAACGCCGACAGCGTGGCCGCCAGCCTGTCCCCGCAGACCCTGCTGCTGACCTTCGGCTCCGGCCCGAACCCGGTGGTGGTCGGCCCGGACGGCGACCCGGAACAGGTCGTGCCGGACCTGCTGCGCGCCCGGCTGTACAACTCCGGCCAGGACTGCCTCTGCCCCGACGTCGTCTTCGTGCACCGCGCGGTGGCCGCCGAGCTGACCGACCGGCTGGTCCGGTCGGTCGGTCGGCTGGCCGTGGGCCCCCGGGCCCGGCCGGACACCGTCGTGTCGGCGCTGACCTACCCGGACGTCCTGCCCCCGCTGGAGCAGTACCTGCAGCAGCACGCCCGGTACGTGCGCGGCGGCGGGCGGGTGGACCGGGACCGGCTGCTCGTCGAGCCGACCGTGCTGCTGCGGCCGTGGACGGCCGACATCCAGCCACCCGAGTTCTTCGCGCCCGTCTTCGACCTGGTCGAGTACGACCACGCCGGGCAGATCCGGGCCTGGCTGGAGTCGCCCCCGCAGCGGCGACGCGGCATGTACGTCTCGGTGTACGGCGAGCCCGGCCTGCCCGCCGGGGTGCTCGGCACCAGCGTGGTGCTGCCCGGGGTGACCACCCTCGACGTGGAGGA
Organism: Micromonospora rosaria; assembly: GCF_001567585.1. Classification (GTDB taxonomy): domain Bacteria; phylum Actinomycetota; class Actinomycetes; order Mycobacteriales; family Micromonosporaceae; genus Micromonospora; species Micromonospora rosaria. The sequence goes on along the minus strand of NZ_LRQV01000001.1, from coordinate 126,439 downwards.
CGGCAACCGGCCGTTCGGCGGGTACGGCATCGAGGCCAACTCCGTACGCCGGGGCGACCAGGTGGCCGCGCGCCCCCTGCTGCTCTCCGCCGAGCTGGGGCCGGCCGGGCCGGCGCTGCGCGCCCGACCCTCCGGGGCGGTGCTGCATGCCTGAGCCGACACCGACGCGGACACCGTCCACCGCCGCGCCCCCGCCGGTCGGCGCACCGCCGTCCGACCCGCCGCCGGTGGCCCCGACCGGGGCCGGTCCGGTCGTCGTGCTCGCCCGGTCGACCGGTGCCACCGGGACGCTGCCGGGTCCGGTCGAGCCCGCCGGGGCCGACGGCCCGGTGCCGCCGGCCCGTCACCCGGGCTGCGCGACGGCGCCGGAGCTGGTGCACCGGGTGCTCGGCAGCGTGCTGGCGCACCTGCCACCGGACGGCCGGACCGGTGTCGCGCTGGTCTTCGCGGCCGACGCGTACTGCGCCTGGGCCGCCGACCGGTACGCGGGGCGGTGCCGGGACACCAGCCGGCGGCTGCGCCCGTCGGACTCGATCCGGTTGGAGACCGCCGAGCTGCTGCGGACCTTCGACGCCGGCGCCGGCTGGCCGGGGGACGCGGTGATCCTGGCCGGCGCCGACGCCCACGGGCCCGCCGCCCGGGCCGCCGTGGCGGCCCTGAGCCGGGTCCGCTCGCCGCTGGTGCACTGTGAGCTGCGGGCCGCCGCCCCGGACCGCACGCCCGCCCCGGCCCGCGTCGGCGCGCCCGCCGGCACCGTCCGGGCGACCGACGACAGGGCAGCGGCCGGTGACGGGGCACCGGACTTCGTGGCCACCGCGACGCTGTGGGGACGGCAGCCGTGACCGCCGGGCCCACCACCGCCGCCGGGGAGCCGACCACCGCCCCGGCATCCGGCACCACCCCGGCACCGGCCGCCGGGCCGGCCTGGGTCGTGCTGGCGGACACCCTGGCCCGCGCCGGGTGCCGGGCGGTCTTCGGCCTGCCCGCCGACGAACCGGGCCTGCTCGACGCGGCCGAGGCGCATCCCGACCTGACCGCCGTGGCCGTCGCCGACCAGCGCGTCGCGGCCTGCGCCGCCGCCGGCCACGCGCTGACCTCCGGCACGCCGGCCGTCCTCGCGCTGACCACCGGACCGGCCTTCGTCAACGCGCTGGCCGGGCTCTCCGAGGCCGCCAGCCTCTGCGCGCCCGTGGTCGTGGTGACCACCCGCGCCCCCGGCGCGCAGCTCGGCCGGGGCGCCTTCCAGTACGTCGACCAGGCGGCCATGGCCGACCCGCTGCTGACCTGGTACACCCTGGTGGAACGGCCCGACCGGCTGGTCTGGGCCGTCCGCCGGGCGGTCGCGCTGGCGGTCGCCGGCCGACCGGGGGTGACCGTCGTCGAGGTCACCGACGAGGTGGCCCGCGAGGTCGTCGACCCGGCCGGGGAGCCGGTCGCACCGGCCCGGCGGCTGGTCGCCGTCCCGCCCGCCGCCGACCTGGACCGGGCCGCCCGGCTGCTGACCGGGGCCCGGCTGCCGGTGGTCCTGGCCGGCGGCGGTACCCGCTGGGGTGACCAGGCCGCCGCCGTGGTGCGCCTCGCGGAGCGGCTGCACGCGCCGATCGTCACCACCGCCGCCGGTCGCGGGGTGGTCGACGAACGGCACCCGCTGTCGCTCGGCTGCGCCGGCCTGTACGCCACGCCCCCGGTGGACGCGCTGCTGGACCGGGCCGACGTGGTGCTGGCGCTGGGCAGCCGGTTGGAGGAGACCGTCCGGATGGACTGGCCGGGCCTGTCCCGGGCCGCGCTGGTGCAGGTGGACCTGGACGTGCGGGCCTTCGACGCTGGCGTACCCCCGGCCCTGGCCCTGCTCGGCGACGCCGGGGCCACCGCGGCGGCGCTGACGGACCGGATCGCCGCCGACGACGTCGACGCCGTCGGTCGCGCCGACCGCGCGGCCCTGCTGCGCGACGTCCGGGCCGGCACCACCCGCACGGTCGCGGAGCAGCTCGACCGGTCGCCGGTGCGCCGGGCGCTGCGCGAGGTCGCCGCCGTCTACGGCGACCGGGTGGTCTGGGTGCACGAGAACGGCCTGCACGACATCTGGAGCTACCACCGGCCCGCGCTGACCGTGGCGGCGGGGGCCACCGTGGTCTGTCCCGGCGAACAGACCATGATGGGTTTCGGCGTCGCGGCGGCGATCGGGGCCGCGACGGCGGCGCCCGAGCGCCCGGTGGTGGTGCTCGCCGGGGACGGCGCCGTCCAGCTCAGTGTCAACGCGCTGCCGACGGCCGCCGCCCGCCGGCTCGGCATCACCGTGCTGATGTTCGACAACCAGGGCTTCGGCTGGCCCCGGCACCTGCGGGCGCTCTCCGGCGAGCCGCCCGGACCGGCCCGGTTCCCGACCCCCGTGCCGGTGCTCGACTGGGTGCGGGCCTGCGGCGGGTGGGCGGCGGACCTCGCCGTCACCCCCGACCTCGGCGCGGTGCTGCGCGAGGCCCGCGCGGCGGCCGGGCGGGGCGAGCTGGCGCTGGTCCGCGTCCCGGTGCCGGACACCGACGTGCCGGTGGGGGTGCGCCGGCTGCTCGGGCCACCGCAGGACGGCGGGTAGCCCCGGATGAGACGCGGACGCCTGCACCTGGACGGGGAGCCGGTGCCCGAGGCGGCGCTGGCGGCCCTGGTCCGGCAGTGCGCGGCCGAGGCCGCCGACGCCGGCGTCGGGCCCGGCCACGCGCTGGGGGTCGCCGACGAACAGCCGCTGAGCACGGTGGTGGCCGCGCTCGCGGCCGACCGCCTCGACGCGCCGCTGCACCTCGGCGGGCCCGCCCCGACCGGCGCCGGGCCCGCGCGCCCCCTGCCCGTCCTGGCCCGGGTACGGACCCACGCCGGGCGGACGCGGACGCAGCCGGTACCCCTCGACCGGGCCGCCGGCCGGCTGCCCGAGCAGGCCGGTTACCTGTTCACCACCTCCGGCAGCACCGGCGACGTCAAGACCGTGGTGCACAGCCCGGCCGCGATGCGCTACCAGGTCCGGGCCACCGCCGCCCGGCTGGGCTACGCCCCGTCCGACGCGCTGCTGCTGCCGCTGTCCCCCCGTCACGCCTACGGCTTCAGCGTGCTGGCCCAGTGGATCGCCGGCGGACCGGACCTGTTCGTGGAGAGCCGGTTCAGCGTCGACCTGGTCGCCCGCCGGCTGGCCGAGCACCGGATCACCACCCTGGACGGCGTACCGGCGATGTACCGGCTGCTGCTGCGCCAGGCCCGCCACTCCCCCACGCTGCGGGCGGCCCTCGCCGCGCTGCGGGTACGCGGCTGCGGCGGCGACGTGCTGGCGCCGGGGCTGCGGCACGAGTTCGCCCACCGCACCGGTGGGGCGCTGCACGACGGCTACGGGCTGACCGAGGCGGGGCCGAACGTGGCGCTCACCGGCCCCGACGAGCCGGCCACGGCCGGGGTCGGCCGGCCGCTGGACGGTACCCGGGTCCGGCTGGGCGCCGACGGCGAGGTGCTCGTCCACAGCCCCAGCGTCATGCTGGCGTACCTCGCCGACCCGCAGGCCACCGCCGCGCACCTGGTGGACGGCTGGCTGCACACCGGGGACCTCGGCGAGATGGACGCCGCCGGCCGGCTCACCATCACCGGCCGACGGCGGGAGATCATCAACGTGTACGGGCGGACGTACGCGCCGGTACTGCTGGAGGACGCGCTCGTCGACCAGCCCGGCGTGCGGGAGGCCGCCCTGGTCGGGCTGCCCGGGGCGGACGCCCGGCGGGGGGACCGGGTGGTGGCGTACCTGGTGCTGGAGCCCGCGCCCGACCCGGTGGACCGGGCCGGGCGGGCCTGCCGCGCCGCGCTGCCCCCGGCCCTGCGCCCGGCCCGGGTCACCGTCGTGCCTCGGCTGCCCCGGCTCGCCTCCGGCAAGCTCGACCGGCGCACGGTCCGGGCCTGGGCACTGGCGGGGACGGTCGACCCGGCGGAGGTCGGACCCGGTGACCGGTGAGGTGGCGATCGCCGGGCTCGGCCTGGTGACCGCGTTCGGGGCCGGTGCGTCGCGCTACTGGCGCGAGCTCTGCGCCGGCCGCAGCGCGCTGCGACCGGCCACCCGGCCCGGCTACGGCGTGGTCGGACAGGTACCCGGCGACGACCCGGGCGTCCCCGCCGCCGACCCGGACGAGCCCCGCAAACTCCGGTACGCCGAGACCGCGCTGCGCGAGGCGCTGGCCGGGGCCGGGCTGTCCGCCGTGCCGCCGGACGCCGTGGTGGTGGTGGCCAGCCAGGCGCCCCCCGCCCCGGAGCGCGCCGACCGCCCGGCCGGGATGCGCGAGTTCACCGGCCCGGACCTGACGGCGCGGCTGCCGCCGTCGGTGCCCGTCTGGTACGTCTCGCACGCCTGCGCGTCGGCGGCGTTCGGGCTGCTGCTGGCGCGGGACCTGGTCCGGTCCGGGCACACCGGCACCGCCGTGGTGGTCGGCGCGCACGTGCTCAACGAGTACGAGTACCGGTCGATGGAGGTCGTCAAGGCGCTGAGCCCGGAGCCGGCCCGGCCGTTCGACCCGGCCCGCGCCGGCATCTCGCTCGGCGAGGGCGGCGGCGCGGTCGTGCTCCAGCCGGCGACCGGCGCGGCCGGGGAGATCGTCGTCGTCGGGGGTGCCACCCGGGTGGCCGGTGCCCTCCCCGCCGCCGCGGCCACCGCCGACCTGGCCGGGTGCATGCGGGCCGCGCTGGCCGACGCGGACGCGGTGCCCCCCGCCGGGGCCGGGGAGCCGGCCCGACCCGACTACGTCCACGCCCACGCCACCGGGACCGCGCAGGGCGACGACGTCGAACTGGACGCCCTGGGCGAGGTGCTGGCCGACCTCGGCCTCGCCGACGTGCCGGTCAGCTCGCACAAGGGCGCCGTCGGGCACCTGCTGCACTCGTCGTTCTTCCCGGCGCTCGTCGCCGCGAGCGCGGCCCTGCGGACGGGGACGGCGCCACCGACCGTCGGCCTGCGACGGTCCCGGCGCGCCGGCCCGTCCTGGTTGCCGGCCACCACGGCACCGCTGGCCGGCCGCCGACTGGCTATGGTGAACAGCTTCGGATTCGGCGGCAGCACGGCCAGCGTGCTGCTGCGGCACCGGACGAGGGGGGTATGACGTGGCGCGGCTCAGCATCGTGTCGGGTGGGGGTACGGGGATCGGCAGGGCCGTCGCCGAACGCCTGGCGCAGGAGGGTTCCACCGTGGCGATCCTGGGCCGGCGGGCGGCCGTCCTGGAGCGGGCCGCCTCGGAGATCAACGAGACGGTGGGCGACGATCGGGTCGTCCCGTACCCGGTGGACCTCACCGTCGCCGACGAGGTCGCCGCCGTGGCGAGCCGGCTGCGGGAGCGGGGCGACGCGGTGGACGTCCTGGTCGCCAACGCGGGCGGCAACGCCGGGCGGCGGCACACCGGCCCCGGGCTGGACGCCGAGGTCGCGGCCTGGCGCGCCGACTTCGAGACCAACGTCGTCACCTCGGTGCTGCTGGTGGAGGCGTTCCGGGCGGACCTGCGCCGCCCCGGCGGCGCGGTCGTGCTGCTCGGCTCCGTGGCCGCGTACCGGCCCACCGGCTCGTACGGGGCGGCGAAGGCGGCCGTGCACGCCTGGACGTACACGCTGGCGACCCAACTGGCCGACGACGGGATCACGGTGAACACGGTGGCCCCCGGGTTCATCCCGGACACGGAGTTCTTCGGTGACCAGATCACCCCGGAGTTCCGGCGGTCCCGGGTGGACGCCACGCCGCTGGGCCGGCCCGGTACCCCCGAGGAGGTGGCGGCGGCGGTGGGTTACCTCGCGTCGCCGCAGGCACGGTTCACCACCGGCCAGATCATCCAGGTCAACGGCGGCATGGTGTACGGGCGTGGCTGACCGGCGGCGGGGCCGCCGCGTGGCCGGGGCTGCCGCGCCGACGGGGCGGCCGGGCTGACCGGGTCGGGTGGTCGGTTCAGTCGGTCGCCCGCACGGCCCGGCCGTGGGTGTGCCGGTACAGGTCGCGCAGCAGGCACACCTCGGCCAGGTGGTGGATCAGCTCGCGGTGGATGTGCAGCACCAGCGTCGCCAGCGGATACTCGGCGTACGGGCCCTCCGCCGGTCCACAGGCACGGGTGAGGCCGGCGTCGCCGAGGGACTCGACCCCGGCCAGCCACGTGGCGTACTCCGCGTCGAGCTGGGCCAGCGCCGTCGCGGCGGTCGGGGCGTACTCGAACGACTCGTAGTCGGTGGGCGCGCGGCCGAAGTGCGCGGCGTTGCGCACCGCGAGCACGCCGACGATGACGTGCCCGAGTCGCCAGGCGATCGTGGTGAACGGCGGCGGGTCGGGTACCGGGATCGCGAAGTCGATGGTCATCGCGCCCGACCCGGCCCGTACCGGTGCGGTGGCGGTGCCGCGGGAACGCACGCTCCAGCAGCCGGGCACCGGCTCCCAGAAGTACTCGTCGTCGGTGAGCCCGTCGAGGCGGTCGCGTAGCTGGTGGGTCCAGTGCCAGGTGAGCTGCTCCCGCAGCAGGGCGTTCCAGGTCTGGTCGGTCATGCTTCCAGCTTTCCCCAGACAGCGGACGGATGCGTCCCGTCGTCGCCTTCCGGTGTGGAGCCCGGCCGGCGGGCGGGCCGGGGACGGGCGCGGCTCGACTACCCTCGCCGCCGTGGAGACAGCGGAGATCGAAGCACCCATCGTCGGCGTCACCGTCTACCCGGACCGGGCCCGGATCACCCGTCGGGGCAGCGCCCGGTTGGCCGCCGGCGAGCACCGGGTGCGGATCGCGCCGCTGGCTTTGGGCCTGCGCCGGGACTCCATCCGGGTCGGTGGCCGGGGCGCGGCCACCGTGCTCGGCGTGGACGTGACCACCTGGCGGCAGGCCCGCAGCACCGACGGGCAGGTCAGCGAGCTGGAGCAGCGACGCCGCGAGCTGACCGACGACCTGGCCGAGGTCGACGACGCCGACGAGATCGAGCAACAGCGGGGGCAGTTCCTGGCCCGGCTGGCCGAGCGGGCCGGCGGCACGTACGCCCGCGCGCTGGCCACCGGCGACGCGACCCCGGGCGACGTGGCCACCTTCACCGACTCGGTGGCCGGTCAGCTCGCCGACTCCCGCACCGGACGACGCGCGCTGGCCCGTCGGCGCGTCGCCCTGGCCGAGGAGCTGGCCCTCGTCGAGCGCCAGCTCGACGCCGCGCACGGCAAGCGGGAGCCGGACCGGCTGGCCGCCGAGGTGACCGTCTCGGTGGAGGCCGACGACACCGACCTGGAGCTGGAGCTGACCTACCTGGTGGACGGGGCCCGCTGGCAGCCCTCCTACGACCTGCGGCTGGTCGACGACACCGTGACCGTCACCTGGTTCGGGCTGGTCAGCCAGGACACCGGGGAGGACTGGCCGGAGTGTGACCTCCAGCTCTCGACCGCCCGGCCGGCGGCGGCGACCGTGGTCCCCGACCTGTCACCCTGGTACCTCGACCGGCGCCGGCCCACGCCGCCGCCGATGCCCGTGGCGGCGGGCTCGTTCACCGAGATGGCCCTGCCTGCGGGCCCTGCGCCGATGCCGGCCCCCGCCGGTGGCACGGCCCGGTCCGGGTCGCCCCGGCCGACGATGCGGACCGCCGCCGCCGAGGTCGAGCACGGCGTCAGCGCGGCGACCTACCGCCCGGCCCGGCCGGTGGCGGTGCCGGCCGACGGCACCGCCCACCGGGCCACCGTCGCGGTCCTGGAGCTGCCGGCCCGGCTGGACCACGTGACCGTGCCGGTCCGGGCCGTCGAGGCGCACCTGCGCGCCACGGTCCGGAACACCTCGGCGCACACACTGCTGCCCGGCCCGGCGGCGGTGTTCCACGGCGCCGACTTCGTCGCGGCCACCCGGCTGCCGGTCTGGGCGCCGGGCGAGGAGACCGACCTGGCGCTCGGGGTGGACGACCGGCTGCGGGTGGAGCGCACGCTGCACCGGCGCTCCGACACCAGGGCCACGCTCGGCTCGACCCGGCGACGGGAGGTGGAGTACCGGATCAGCGTCACCAACCACACGCCCCGGCCGACGACGGTCGAGGTGCGCGACCAGCTCCCGGTCTCCCGCGACGACGGGGTGGTGGTCCGGGAGGCCACCCTGGTCCCCCCACCGGCCGAGCGTACCGAGTTGGGCGAGCTGACCTGGCGGCTGCCGCTCGGGGCCGGGGACAGCGGCGAGATCGCCCTGGGGTTCCGGGTGGACCTCGCCAAGGGGGTGGAGTTGACCGGCTGGCGGGAGTGAACCCCTCCCCCGGCCCGCTGGCGGAGCCGGGGCGGTGGCGGCCCGGGGGGCCTACCGGTCAGCCGGGGCGTCGGTCAGGTCGAGCCGCCCCGCCAGCTCACGCACCGCCGCCTCGTACGCCCGGTCGGTGTGGTAGGGCCAGTGCCGGTCGATCGGTGGCGGGACGGTGTCGTCCGGATCGACGACGACCGCGCGGGGGTCGCGTAGCCGCCGGTCGACCGTGCCGGCCGGGCCCGGTGTCCGGGGTGGCTCGCCCGGCCGGTGCGCGGAGAACAGCGGGCCGCCGATCGGGTCGGTGTCACGCCACAGGTTCACCCACCGCCAGCCGATCCGGTCGCCCAGCTCGTGCAGGGTCGGGTCGCCGAGGAAGGCGGGGCAGAGCCGGGCGTAGAGCCGGTGCAGCGGGCTGCCGTGGGTCAGCAACGCCACCCGCCCCAGCACCTCCGCCGGCAGCTGGAGCAGGGTGGCGGCGGCGAGGACCGAGCCGTGGCTGTGCCCGGAGAGGATCACGCCGCCCCGGGCGGTCAGCGCGGTGACCCGCTTGGCGAGTTCCGGCACGGCCCGTTCCGCGTAACAGGGCGGCGCGAACGGGTGCACCGTCCGGGGCCAGAAGGTGCCCAGGTCCCAGATCACGGCGACCGTGCGCCGGGTGTCCCCCGACCGGTAGGAGAGCAGTCCGAGCACCAGGATGCCGAGGGCGACCAGACCGATGACGTAGATCCCGGCATCGGTCGCGATCGCCAGGTTGGTGGTCGCCTGGCCGTCGGTGTGGACCAGCTCCTCACTCAGGTTCGACGGTCCGACGCCGATCAGGTCCAGGGCGACGACGGCAACGCCGAGCAGTGACAGCACCAGGAACACGATGAAGGCCGGGCTGAGCTGCTCGGCGACCGCCGCCCGGGCGACGACGTCCCGGACGGCGGCCCGGCGGGGCAGCGCCTCGGGCGGGGTGTCGGGAAAGTCCCGCCGCACGACCTCCTCGGCCAGCCGGCGGCGCCGCCGTCGCGTCGCGACGATCCGCCAGACCGTCGTCGCGGCGACGACCACAACCGCCACCAGCCCGGCCAGGGCCGCCCACCGGTAGGAGACGGGTGGCTCCAGCGGCGGCGCGCCGGGGAGATTCGGCCGGGCCGGGTTCGGGATCTCACCCCGGTCGAGGACGTCGGCGACCCGGTAGACGAGGGCGGCGGCGAAGCCGTACGAGGCGGCGACCGCCGCAGCGGCGAGCACCGGGGTGGCCAGTCCGCTCAGCCAGGACGAGGCGGTGTTGTGGCCGCGTCGCCGCTGGTGCAGGCTGGTGGCGGTGAGGACGGCCAGCAGGGCGGCCTGGACGGCGATCAACGCGGCCACCGCGCCCTCGTACCCGGGCAGCTGCTCGTGTGGCGGCTGCGGTTCCAGAGGCACCGCGGTGTAGAGGAGGGCCAGGACGGTGAGCCCGGTGGCGACCCGCCGCAGGGTCCGGATGCCGCGCAGGTCCACCGGCCCTCGGCCCGACCCGTCCTCGCCGCGCCGGGCGGGCAGGCAGAGCAGGACGGCACAGGCGGCCAGGAGGAACCAGACCGCCACGAAGAGCACGTACGCGACCGGGGTGGGGTAGATGTGCAGCTGCGCGCCGAGCAGGCTGGCGTCGAGCGTGCCGAGCCCGACCGCGACGTGGATGGCCCGCAGGCGCTGGACCACGAGCGCGTCGTTCCAGAAGCCCGGCCGGTCGATCCGGTCCTCCCCGCCGCTGCTCCGGTCCTGCCCGCGCTCGGCCGGGAACGCCTCGAACGCCCGGGCGGAGCGTTCCCCCAGCCACCAGAGCAGCCGCAGCGCGGCGATCGGCAGCAACGCGAGCAGCGCCAGGCGCGGCCCCAGCGGCAGGTCCGCCAGCCAGCCCAGGTAGCCGCGGCTCCGCACGCAGGGCGGGTAGGGGGTGCACTGCCAGCCGACGATGTCGACGGTCACCCCGACGATCGACAGGACGAACGCGGCGGTCAGGGTGGCGGCGAGCAGCCGGCAGAGCGGGCCGATGATCCCACCGCTGCCGCCGGTCGGCGGCCGGGTCCAGACCGCGATGTTGACCAGCATGAACGGCAGCAGGAACAGCAGCGACAGGGTCCGTACCGCGCCGCCGGCGGTCAGCGCGCCCCAGCGGTACGCCTCCACCCGGAAGCCGGGCGGCCGGTCGCTGACCCCGTACCCGGGGCGGGGCCGGTAGAAGCCGGCGTTGTCGTCGCCGGCCACCCGACTCACCACCGGGTGGTCGAGCAGCGCCTCGGCGGACGCGCCGGAGACCCCGTGCACCCGCAGCTCGACCACCTCGTGTGCCACCGCCCGCCCGCCTCCCGGCAGCTACCGACCCCGGTTCACGGTAGTGAGCCGCGCTGCGGTTCCGTCGCGATTCAGGCAAACAGTCGTATGACCGGACGGGTGGGCGTGGCGGTCAGGACACCGGGGCCGGGGCTCGGCGCCTGCTGCCCGGCTCGACAGGCACCGGCGGGGTGGACCGCCGGGGGCGACGAGAGCGCGGCGACCGGCGACGGCCGCCGTCCTGCGGGTCGGTCCTGCCTAGCCGGCGTCGGCCCGCAGTCCGCGTACCAGGACGTCGAGGTAGCGGTCGGTGGTGGTGTCGCCGCCGACCTCCACGGCACGCCGCAGGCCGCAGAGGAGTGCCTGGATGTCGGCGGCGGTGATGCCGGGGCGGATCACGCCGGCGGCGCGGGCCCGCTCCAGCAACCGGTTTACGGCGGCGGTCAGCGCCCGGCCCAGCTCCACGGTCTCCGGGCAGGCCGCGTCGGGTCGGGCCAGGACCAGGGCCAGGGCCGGGTCGACGCGCTGCGACTCCAGGGCCGACCGCAGCAGGTCGGTCACGCCGGCGGCGACGTCGGGTGCGGCGGCGGCGCGGTCGGCGGTGGCCACGAGCCGGGTGAAGTGCTCGGCGGCCAGGGACTCCAGCAGCACCTGGCGGGTGGGGAAGTGCCGGTAGACGGTGCCGACGCCGACCCCGGCCGCCTTGGCGACGGCGTTCATCGGCAGGTCGAGGTCGCCTGCCGTGATCCGGTCCCGGGCGGCCCGCAGCATCCGGGCGCGGACCCGGGCGGAGTCGGCCCGCAGGGAGTCGGCACTGGCGGTCGGGGTGCTCTCCACGGTGGTGAGGATAGCCCGTCACAGCGGAGCGGATAAGTTATCCGCTCCAGTGCTACGCTTCGGGCGACGAACGGATAAGTTATCCGATCGGTCGAACCGGAGGTGCACCATGCCCATCGCCTGGACTCCCGACGACATGCCCGACCAGACCGGCCGGACGGCCGTGGTGACCGGCGCGAGCAGCGGACTCGGCCTGGTCGCGGCCGAACGGCTGGCCGCCCGGGGCGCGACCGTGATCATGGCGGTCCGCGACGTGGCCAAGGGCGAACGGGTCCGCGCCGGGCTCACCGGCGACCTGCTGGTGCGCCGGCTCGACCTCGCCGACCTCGACTCGGTCCGCGCCTTCGCCGACCGGCTCCGCGCCGAGGACCGCCCGGTCGACCTGCTGCTCAACAACGCCGGCGTCGGCGGCGCGCACGGTCCCGAGCGCTCCGCCCAGGGGTACGAGTCGATCGTCGCCACCAACCACCTGGGTCACTTCGCCCTGACCGGCCTGCTGCTGGACCGTTTCCGCCCGGACCGGGACCCCCGCGTGGTCACCGTCGGCTCCGGCTTCTACCGGCTGCTGTCCGGCGGCCCCGACCTGGACGATCTCACCGGCATCCCGGCCGGCCCACCGATCGTCCGGTACATCCGGTCGAAGCAGGCCAACCTCCTCTTCGGCGTCGAACTCGACCGCCGGCTCCGCCGGGCCGGCAGCCCCGTACGCAGCCTCCTCGCCCACCCGGGCATGGCCCGGACCCCCATGCAGGCCAACGCGGACGGTCCCGGGGCGTGGATCGTGACCCGGATCGGTGGCGCCGTCCTGGCCCGCAGCGCGGCGAGCGGCACCATCCCGCTGCTCTACGCCGCCACCGCCCCCGCCGCCGAGAGCGGGGTCTTCCTCGGTCCCGCCCTGCACCGGTGGGACCACCGGGTGCACGCCCGCCCCCTCGTCCGACCCGCCACCGACCCGGCGCTCGCCAGTCGGCTCTGGGCCGTCTCGCAGACCGCCACCGGGGTGCGCTACCTCGACGACACCGCCCAGCCGAGCCCGCGCCCCTGACCCCCGCGGCCGTTCCCGCCCGGACCCGGGGACGCCCGGCCGGCGTCCCCAGTCCGAGCAACCGCTCCACCTCCTCGTCGCGGGTCCGGTCGGTCGGCTGGAGGTCCAGGTGCACCCGGTTCTTCCCGGTCCGGCCCTCCGGCACCCGCTGGAAGAGCATCCCGCCCTCGGCCCGGTCCGCGCCGGATATCCGGACGCCCCCACCGCCGCCGACGGAGGACGGCTCAGGGCAGCTCGACGCGATCGACGAGTTCCCGGACCGCGATCATGTCCAGGAAGGCGTGGCAGCGCACGACCCGGCCGCCCCGCAGTCGCCAGACCCAGCAGTACTCGTTGTGGTAGGCGATGCCGTCGATCGCCGTGGCGTCGCCGTCGAAGCGGATGATCACGGTGTCGTCGTCGGCCCACAGGTCCCGGATCGTCATGACGAGCGTCGAGGCCAACCGATCCAGGATCGGCGCGGATCCCTCGGCGAGGAACTCCGCCTTGGACAGGTACGTGCGTCCGTTGACGATCGTCCACCGCACGTCGTCATGGAGGATCTCGTAGATGTCGCCGCCAGCGTTCTGCCGCTCGAAGGCCCGGAGCACGGCCGCCGTGTTGCGACGTTCCCTGCCCCGGCGGTCGGCACGCGGCCCGTCGTCGTGCTCACGCGACCCGGCAGCGGCGGCACTGGTCCCGGCGACCATCGTCAGGCCGCCGGCGATCCCGGCGGTCACCAGCAGACGCCGGCTGGGTCGCCCTGCGCTGGTCGTCATCGCCGGCCCTCCCCCGCCCGCCGCTGCGCCTCGCTGCCCTCGCGGTAGAAGACGTAACCCCCGTGGTGCAGGACGTCACCGTCGAAGGTGCCGTCCGCGCTGAACCCGGTGTCGTCGACGTACTCGATCCGGTTCCCGAGGACCCGGTAGGAGCCCGTGTAGGCGCTCTGCCGCGCGCCCCGGGCCTCGTCGTAACGGCCGTTCGCCAGCAGTTCCTGACGGATGTGACCGTCGGCGGTCACCCACATCCCGACGTACGGGTGCGGTCCGACGTCAGCGGAGGGTGGCGTCGGAGTCTGCGGAGCCACCGTGCCGGGCGGCGGGGACTCCGGTGGGCTCGGCTGCGCCGCGTCGTCGGTGACGGTCCGGCCTGCGGTGTCCGGCCCGACGGTGCACGCCGCGAGCAGCACGGCGACGCTCGCGCCGCCGAGCACGATTCTGGCCAGGTGCCTCATGAACTCTCCCGTGGGGTCGCTGTCGGATGGGGACCGGCGACGGTCCGCCGTGCCACCCACGCTAGGGGCGCGGCCCGCCGGGAACCTGGCCCCAGCACTCCCAGGACGCAGCCGGCCTTCCGCCGTCCGCAGCCCGCCGGGAACGGAAGCGTGTCGCCCGACACCCCCGCGCACGGGGGGGCCGTGCCTCAGGCGGCAGGCGTGACGGGCTCGTCGAGACGCCAGGTCCGCACCGTGGTCGGTACCGGGCCCGCGCCACGGCCGTCCCCCGCCGCCCGGTCGTACCCGGGTGCCCGGTCCGGGGCCGTGCACGTCCACGGCCCGGACCGGGCCGGGGTCACGGTGTCGTCAGGGAGAACTGGCGCACGGTGACCGCGCCCCCCAGGGCCTGGGTGGCGTAGTTGAAGATGCCGAACCGGTACCCCATGAAGAACTGCCAGGCGTTGTTGAGGGTCAGCGCGTTGCCCAGCGGGACGAAGGTGACCCCGTCGGTGCTGTACGAGAACCTCGCCTGGCGGCCCGAGCCGGGGCGGATGTCGGCGTTGGCCCGCAACCAGATCCGCCCGCCGGAGACCGGGGCGCTGGCGATCTCGGTCCCGGTGCCGACGGTGTTCCAGTTGTCGGTGCCCATGGTCAGGCCGTTGGTCATGACCACGCGGGTGGTGCCGTTGTCCCGCTTGACGCCGATCCACGCCGACGTGTCCCGCAGCATGGCGAGCCCGCTCCGGTCGCCGTCGCGCATCGCGGAGTAGTCCAGCTCGATGGTGCCGGTCGAGGTGGGCCCCTGGATCCGGTGGGTCAGCGTGTTGCGGGCCCGGTACAGGTCGTTGGTCACCGACGCGGTCTGCAGGCGCAGGCCGTTGTTCACCGACCACCGGCTGTTGTCCGGGTTGTGGTTCCACTCGTACTGGACGCCGAGGGTGCTGCCGGGGAACGTGTCGGTGCCGGTGAGGGGCTTGACCGGGCGCAGCGGCAGCGGGTTGGGGTAGTTGACGCCCCAGGACCCGTTGACCGTCTGCACCTGCGGCCAGCCGTCGCTGGTCCAGGTGATCGGGGCCAGCGTCGGCACCCGGCCGCCGGGGTACGCGTCCGTGAACGCCATGTAGTACCAGGCGCCGTTCGGGGTCTGCACCAGCCCGCCCTGATGGGGTACGCCGCCGCCGGAGATCGGGCCCGGCATGTTGAGCAGCACCTGCCGCTGCTCGTACGGGCCGAACGGGCCGTTGGTCGACTTGAGGACGTACTGGCCGTTCGCCGGCCGGGTGAGCCAGATGTAGTAGGCGCCGTTGCGCTTGTAGAAGCGGGCCCCCTCCAGGGTGCCGATGCTCGACGGCGTCTGGTACACCTGCTGGGCCCTCACCTGCGAGCGCCCGTCGGCGGACAGTTGGGCCACGCTGATCGTGCCGTTGCCGTAGGCGACGTACATGGTGTCGTTGTCGTCGATCAGCATCCCGGCGTCGTAGTAGCAGTTGGGGATGGTGGCGTGCCGGCTCCAGGTGCCGTCGACGGCGGAGGCGGTGTAGATGTGCGTCTGGGCGAAGTCGATGCAGCCGGCCCAGTAGAAGGTCCGGTTGCTCGGCCGGTAGTTCAGCGTGGAGGCCCAGATGCCGTCGACGTACGCGTGGCTGCCGTTGGCCATGTCGTACTTCGAGCCGAAGTCCAACCGGGGCACCGAGTGCCCGGCGAACTCCCAGTTCACCAGGTCCCAGGAGCGCAGCACCGGCGCTCCGGGCGAGTAGTGCATGGTGGAGGCGGACATGTAGTAGACGTCGCCCACCCGGATGATGTCGACGTCGGCGAAGTCCTGCCAGACGACCGGGTTGGTGAAGGTGCCGCCGGGGGTGCCGGGGTTGCCGGAGCCGTCCACCCGGACGAGCTGCCACTGCTGGTGGCTGCCGTTGAAGTCGTCGTACTGCACGATGTTGCCGCCGTCGGCGGTGGCGGCGTTCTGCACCTCCAGCACCTTGTTGGAGTTGCGGTTGAGGAGCCGCACGTACCCACCGGCCGAGTCCGCCAGCCGGAACTGCTGGTTCGTCCCGTTGAGGTCCGCCCACTGCACGATGCTCGCGCCGTTGGCGGTGGAGAAGTTGTGCACGTCGAGCACCTTGCCCGAGTGCCGCGACCGCAGCCGGTAGTAGCCGCCGCCGGAGTCGACGAACTGCCACTGCTGCCAGGCGCCGTCGTTGCGGGACCACTGGGTGATCCGTGCGCCGTCGTTCGTGGCCGAATTGTACAGGTCCAGTGCCTTGCCGCTGTTGCGGTTCACCAGCACGTACCAGGCGCTGGTGTCCACCGTCGCGGCCGAGGCCGGCGTCGGGGCCACCGCGACGAGCGTGCCGCCCACCAGCACCGCCGCCACGGCGGCGACGGCGCGCGACCACCACCTGCGCCGCCCGGGTACGGCCTGGGCGAGCCCACCGTTGACAACCATGATCCTCCTCAGAGATGACAGGAACCGGGTCGCTCGCTGTCGCGATCCGGGCACCATCGGCGGGCCGGCCAGCCACCCCCGCACATCGACTGTGAACGATAACATCATGGCAGTCAAGCCGTAACACGACGGGACGACAGCGGGACCCGCAGGGGGCCTCCGCGGCCGGGAAGCCGGCCGCGAGCGGGCAGCCGGGCGCTGCGGAAGGCCACCCTCACCACAGGACCCGACCGCAGGCCATCACCATGATGGAGGGCGGAAACGCCGGACCGGCGGTGAGCCCGCTCCACCCGATGGTGGACCCCACCACGCCAGCGCCGAGGCCGCCCCCTCACGGGTCACGCAGGAACCTGGTTTACATACATCGATGTTATCGATAACATCATTGCCATCATCGTGACATCACCTGGCCGGGCGCCGCGACGGGAGCCGACCGGGTCCGCGACGACACGGCAGCCGCCGCCACCCGAGCCGCGGGTGGCCAGCGGTCCCCGCGCCACCGCAGACCCGGACAGGGGCGAGGAGCGCCGACCGCGCCCGGTACGGCACGCGGGCCCGGCCTGCCCCGCACCGGCGGCCGACCCACGGCGGCCGACCACCTCTCCGACAGGAGGAGCAACGTGCGTAGACCGAAGAGATGGCTGGTGGCCGTCCTGAGCGTGCTGGCGGTGACGCTCGCGGCGACCGTCACCGACAGCGTCGTCGCCCCCCGCCCGGCCCAGGCGTTGAACAACGGCGTCGCCCGGACCCCACCGATGGGCTGGAACACCTGGAACACCTTCGGCTGCAACATCAACGAGACCCTGATCCGGCAGATGGCCGACGCGATCGTCAACCACGGCCTGCGGGACCTGGGGTACAAGTACGTCGTCGTGGACGACTGCTGGTTCAACCCGGACCGGGACGCGCAGGGCAACCTCCAGGCCCACCCGCAACGCTTCCCGAGCGGGATGAAGGCCCTCGGGGACTACCTGCACTCCCGGGGCCTGCTGTTCGGCATCTACCAGGGGCCCCTGGACCAGACCTGCGCCCAGTACTTCGACGCCTTCCCCGGCTCCACCGGCAGCCTCGGGCACGAGTACCAGGATGCCCGGCAGTTCGCCGCCTGGGGGGTGGACTACCTCAAGTACGACTGGTGCTCCCCCACCGGGACCATCAACGACCAGGTGGCGCGCTTCGGCATCATGCGCGACGCCCTCGCCGCCACCGGCCGGCCGATCGTGTACAGCATCAACTCCAACAGCATCCACGAGAAGACCGGGCCGCAGCGCAACTGGAGCGACGTGGCGAACCTCTGGCGGACCACCGAGGACATCACCAACGCGTGGAACACCGGCCAGACCAACGGGTACCCGATGGGCATCCAGAACATCGTCAACGTCAACGTGCCGCTGGCCGGGTACGCCGCCCCCGGCGGTTTCAACGACCCGGACATGCTGGAGGTCGGCAACGGCGGCATGACCGACACCGAGATGCGCAGCCACTTCGCCCTCTGGGCGATCATGGCGGCCCCCCTGATGATGGGCAACGACCTCCGGTCGGCCAGCGCCGCGACCCTGGACATCCTGCGTAACCAGCAGCTCGTCGCCATCAACCAGGACAGCCTCGGCCTCCAGGCGGTCCAGGTCGCGGGCGACGGCACCCGGCGGATCCTGGCCAAGCGGCTGGCCAACGGGGACGTGGCGGTGGCCCTGTTCAACCAGAGCAACGCCACCACCACCATCTCCACCACGGCGGCGGCGATCGGCAAGACCGGCAGTTCCTTCACGCTGCGGGACGCCTGGACCAACGCCACCTCCACCACGAGCGGGGCCATCTCGGCGAGCGTCCCCGCGCACGGCACGGTGGTGTACCGGGTCAGCGGCGGCGGCACCACCAACCCCCCGACCCCCACCACCTTCCGGCTGCGCAGCGAGTCGGCCGGCCGCTGCCTCGACCTCGACAACTCCAACACCGCCAACGGCACCGGAGCCCTGATCTGGGACTGCCACGGCAACGCCAACCAGCAGGTCAGCCAGGAGGGTCAGACGCTTCGCATCCTCGGCAAGTGCCTGGACGTGCCGACGACCGCGGTCGCCGGCACCCGGGTGCAGATCTGGGACTGCAACGGCGGCACCAACCAGCAGTGGACGTTCACCAGCAACGGCACGATCAGCAACGTCCGCCATCCGTCCCTGTGCCTGGACGTCAACAACGGCGGCACCGCGAACGGCACGACGGTGCTCCTCTGGTCCTGTCACGGCAACGCCAACCAGCGGTGGAGCCGGGCGTGACCCGTGGGCCGGTGACCCGGGAGGGTGCCGGCCCCGCACCGCCGCGCGGCGGCCCCCCGGATGCGCAGCGGCGCGGGTACGGCTCCGCCGGCAGCCGGCGAGGGTTTCCCGCCTGATCCGGCTCGGGGTGCGGGCGGTGGAGGGTCCGGTCCCCCACCGCCCGCGTGCCCACGGCCGGCCCCGGGCGTGGGCTCAGCGGGGGTTGCCCCACCGGGCACCGCCCGTCGGCCTCAGTCCGGTGGCAGGCACACCCGGCCGGTGAAGGCCGGGTCCGGTTGCCGGTTGTGGGCCCAGGCCGGGTTGGCGTGGATGGCCAGGGGTGGTGCCTGCCAGGCGGCGCCGAGGCGTTGGAGGAGTTCGTACTCGCCGCGGAGCTGGCTGACGTCGGCGTTGGCGAGGAAGGTGACGAGATGGTCCTGGACCGGGGCGCGGTGGAGGAACCCGGCGTGCACTCCGGGGGTCTGGAAGACCGGGATGCGGGTGTACTGCCCGGGGGGCGCCTCGGTGGCGGTGGTGGTGGGCAGGAAGGCCACCATCCGCACGCCGGGTACGGGGCACATCAGTTGGTTGCGGTAGAACGGGGCGTCGTCGAGCAGGGAGCGGATGAACGGCTCGTCCGGCCCGTTGTCCGGCCCGCCGGCGAGGCCGACCAGCCGGAAGACGGCCCGGAGCTGCCATCCGGTGACCACGCCGTAGCCCTGGTTCCGGTCGGGGGGCGGGTAGTAGGCCCGCCCGGCGTTGATCAGAGGGCTGAACATGGCCAGCATCTCCACCGCCGGGTGCGGGTCGCGGTCCAGGTAGGTACGGGCGACCATGGCTCCTTCACTCTCCCCGACCAGGACGATCCTGCGGCCGGTCCGGCGGTGCAGGCTCTCCACCTGCTGGTGGAGTAGTCGGACGCTGTCGGCCACGGAGATCCCGGTGTCCGCCGGCCGGTACGGCAACGGCCGGTGGTCGGGGCCCAGCCCCCGGTAGGAGAAGCGCTGCACCCGGGGGTCGGTGGGCTCCTCACCGGTGTAGGCGGAGCCGTAGCCGGCCAGCACCACCAGGGCGTGCCGGACCTGCGGGGGCAGGGACTGTTCCGCGACCACCGTCTCCACCCGCACGTGCGCGCCGGGCACCACCTGCACCAACGGCGGGATGACCAGCGGTACGGCGAGGGAGAGCAGGGCCGCCAGGGGGGTCACCGGCACCCGGGCCCACCGCGTCCGGGGGGCGAACAGGGCCGCCCGGAGGGTGCGGTGCCACAGCAGCCCGTTGACCACGCCCGCCCCGGCGGCCACCGGTACCGTCCAGGCCGTGGGTACGCTCCAGCACACCGCGCCGGCCACGGTGAGCACCACGAAGTTCAGCAGGGACCAGCCGACCAGGGCGGCCGAGGGCAGTCCCCGCCACCACGGGGTCACCACCGCGGCCCGTTGCAGGAACGGCGCGATCAGGAACAGCGGCAGCAGCGACGCGAACAGCACCCAGGACAGCGCCACCACGGAGGCCGCCACCGAGACCAGGGCCCAGGGGGCGACGAAGAAGGCCACCACCAGGGCCAGGCCCAGGTTGCGGCCCACCAGCCACCGCAGCGGCGGGCGGGTCACCTCGGCCGGCCAGGCCAGCATCACCAGGACGGTGTGGAACAGCCCCCGGGACACGACCAGGAAGGTGAACCACAGCCCGAAGCTCAGCCAGGAGTCGTGGTAGACGAAGAGCCACCGCAGGTCGTGGTAGGTGTCGTACGGCCAGACGGCGGCGGCCTGCGGCGCGAGCCCCTCGGCGGCGACGAATCCCAACCCCACCAGGACGCTCGCCTCGACGGCGGGCGGAAGCCCGGTGAGCACCAGCAGGCCCACGAACCTCCGGTCCACCCCGATGCCCCCCAGCCCGCTGCCGCACCCACCTCGCAGCCTGCCCCGGCCGGCCGCACCGGGGCGTCGGAAACCCCGGAACGTCCAACGATCGAGGGGGGCGCGGCGTCACGCTGGTCGGGCGGTCACCCGCTCAGCACGACCGTCCGCTCCGACCCGTACGGCTCGCCGGCCACCAAATCGGACGGGCGCCCGTCCGGCCCGACGGGGCGTTCGCCGACGAGCGTGACGCGGTACAGGGTCCGCCCGCCCTCGATGCGGTTGAGGTCGCGCGGGGCGAGGTGGGCCGTGGTGCGGTTGTCCCAGAACGCGACGGTGCCCGGCTCCCAGCGCAGTCGCACGGTGTACTCGGGCCGGGTCAGCTCGTCGAAGAGCACGTCCAGGACCGCCCGGCTCTCCCGGGGCGAGAGGTCGACGATGTGGCTCGTGAAGCCGGGGTTCACGAACAGCCCCCGCTCGCCGGTGTACGGGTGGACCCGTATCACCGGGTGGACGGCGATCAGCGGGTTGTCGTTGATCCGGCGCGCGTACTCGCCGTTGCCGGCCGGCCAGTCCCGGCCGCCGTAGCGGTGTTCGGCCCGGAGGGTGTCGACGAAGGCCCGCATCGGGGTGGAGAGCCCTTCGTACGCCGCGACGAGGCTGGTCCACATGGTGTCGCCCCCTTCGGCGGGCACGACGTGGGCCCGCAGGATGGAGGCCGCCGGCGGGTTGACCGCCGGGGTGATGTCGGTGTGCCACCCCGTGAGGTAGGTGTACTGGCGTCGGCGGTTGGCGGTGAGGTAGTCGTCGCCGTAGCGTTCCCGGTTCCAGTTGGGGTCCACGGTGAAGATCTCCGGATACCCGGCGGGCGGCGCCTCGTCGTGCGGGTGGGCGTAGGTCAGTTCGCCGAAGCGACGGCCGAGGGCGACGTGGCTGGCGTGGTCCAGGTGCTGGTCGCGGAAGAAGATGACCCGGTGGCGGTGCAGCGCGTCGGTGATCTGCGCGACGACGCGGTCGGACAACGGTCGGGACAGGTCGACACCGCCGATCTCCGCGCCCAGACAGGTGGCCACTCGGCGCACGTCGATGTCACCTGTTTGCGGCGTACTCATGACAGGCTCCCCAATCGATGACGGTGACGATTCCGACACCAGCCGGCCCGTGCCGGTGGGCGGGTGACGTGCCGGTGTAACCGGCCATTCGCCGATGAGCTGAAATGCGACGGGCACATTCGGGGCGAACCGAATACGGCCGCTTCCGGGCCACCTGACCACAACCACGGAATTCCGGGCGGCTTCGCCGCGTCGCGAAGCCTGACGGGCCGGCGGCGTGCGATACCCCCGCAGGGGTGGAGCAGGTCGACCACGGGGTCGCTCGCCACGAATCGCCCGGACGCCGGATGGCGCGTCGCCGGAGCGACATCGACGATGGTGCCATGTCGTGAGGACGTCAGGCAAGCGCCTTCCTGACTGCCCGGAAGCGTGAGACGGTTACGCCGGCGGCGCACTCATCGACACCCCGCACGCCCACTCGGCGAATAGCCCACGTCTTGACATCGACAAATGCATGACATTGACTGTCGGCGGCGTTGAAAGCGGTCGGTGACCGCCGACGACGACGGTGTCACCCTTTCCCGGAAAGCGACCCCCCGGAGTGTTCCGGTGGCAATGCGGTTCAGCAGGCAGGCGTGACCCTCGTCCCTCGGGTACCAGGTGGCACCAGCTCAGCTCCGGTCGCTGCGCCGGCCGGCCACGGCGGGGCGGGTCGGGGTGGTCGTGGCGGCGAGCCAGACCCCGACGGCGACGACGCCGCCGGACACGACGAGCCCGGCCAGGCGGGCCGGCTCGGGGGTCAGGGTCTCCCGGAAGACGGTGACGCCGATGACGAAGCCGGCGATGGGGTCGGTGAGGGTGAGGGCGGTCAGGGGCGCGGCGAGGCGGCCGTGTTGGAAGGCGGTCTGGTTCAGCAGCAGCCCGACGGCGACGGCGACCAGGAGGGCCGCCGTGGGCCAGGTCGCCAGGGTGGTCCACGGGTTGCCGTGGTAGCGGCCGGTGAGGTCCTTGACCAGGGCCGCCGCGAAGCTGTAGGCGAGACCGCCGGCGACGCCGAGCAGCGCGCCCCGCGCCGCGCCCGTCACCCGGTGCGCGGCCCCGACGCAGGCCGAGACGATCACCGCGGCGCCGGTGACGGGTGCCGTCCAGGCTGCGGCCCCGACGCTGGGCACCCCGGCCCCGATGTCGGCGAGGAGCAGGAACACGGCCAGACCGGTCACCCCGACCGTGACGGCGCAGAGGTCGCGGCGCACGACGCGGCGGCGCAGGACGGCGGCTTCGATCAGCACCGCCATGAACAGCCCGGAGGCCATGACGGGCTGCACGACCGCGAGGGGACCGAGTCGCAGCGCGACGGCCTGGAGGACGACAGCGGCGGTGTCGGGATCCAGCCGGAGAGCCACAGCCAACTCCGGAGCAGACGGAACAGCAGGCGCGGATCGGCGACGCCGTGCGGCTTCTGGCGTTTCGCGGCGCGCTGGTGCACGACCGAGGCGAGGGCGAAGAAGAACGCCGCGGCGAGAGCGGCCGGGATCATCCGGTGGCCGTCGGCAGGTCGGGGAGGCTGCGGCGGGTCATCGGTGGTCGGCCGGGCCGGTGGGCTCGGGGTGGATGGCTTCGGCGACCACGGCGGCCATGTCGTCGGCGGCCACCAGGGTTGGGGCGTTGTCGGTGGCGGTCAGCGCGGTGAGCACCGGTCGGAGGTGGGTGGGGGTGGTGACGTACGTGGTGAGGCCCGCCTCGGCCAGCACCCGGGCGTTGGCCCGGCCGTGCCCGGGGATCGGCCGGTAGGTGACGGTGGGCAGTCCGGACGCCAGGGACTGCTGGCAGGTGAGTCCCCCGGCGTTCTCCACGACGACGTCGACCGCCCGCATGAGGGTGGGCATGTCGTCGACCCAGCCCAGGACGTGGCCGGGAAAGGTGTGCAGCCGGCGGCGCAGCGCGTCGTTGCGGCCGCAGACGACGACGGGGGTGACGCAGCCGGTGGCGAGCACCTCCGCGGCGGTGCGGGTCACCTCGCCCAGGCCCCAGGCGCCCGCGACGATCAGCGCGAGCCGGTCCTGCTCGGGCAGGCCGAACCGGGCGCGGGCGGCCCGCCGGTGCGCGGTGGGCGTCGGCGCGAACCGGGTGGACACGAGAGGACCGACCACCCGCACGTCCTGCGCGCCGCGCGCGGTGGCCTGCCGGTGGGCGATCTCGTGGATGACGCAGTAGACGTCGATGCCGGGTGATATCCAGGTCGGGTGGACGACGAAGTCGGTGACGTAGGTCATCACCGGGGCGGTGAGCTGTCCCCGGTGACGCAGGGGGCCGAGGAGTTGGTTGGCGAACGGGAAGGTCGTGACGACCAGGCGGGTGTCCGGCGGTAGCCGCCGGAGCGTGCGCTGTGCGGCCAGCCGCAGGCCCGCCCTGATCGCGGTGACCGTCAGCGGGGACCGGTCGGTGATCGTGAACAGGGTGTCGTAGCCCCAGGGCAGCCAGCTCAGCAGGCCCCGGTACCCCTCGCGGACGAGGGCGTGCAGCGGGCGCGGCAGGGCCGCGAAGAAGTTCAGGTATTCGGTCACGATGCCGTCGGCGGCGAGCCGGCCGGCCAGCTCGACGGCGGCGGCGTCGTGTCCCGCGCCGATGTCCGCCGACACGACCACCACCCGCCCGTCACCGGACCGGCTCTCCGGGTCACCGTCCCGGTCCCGGTGACCGGCCTCAGCGTGTCCCCCACCCGGTCGGTTCACCGGGCGCGGTTACCCGCCGGCACCACCGTCATGCCCGGCCCGGGACCGGCAGCGCCGAGCCGGGCGACGGACCGGACAAGGGGTACGGATGTCCGGCTTCACAGGATGGCGCGCAGTCCCGGCAGGCGGCGGAGCAGCACGGCGACGCAGACGCTGAGGACCGTGCCGAGGCAGGCGACGGCGGCGAAGGTGGCCAGCACGGGGAGGCCGGCGTGGGCGAAGGCGAACTGCAGGGCGACCACGATCGGCAGGTGGACGAGGTAGATCGAGTAGGAGCTGGCGGCCAGCGCCCGGGTGAGCGTGGTGTGCCCGGCGGCGACGTCCCGGAACAGGGTGAGCAGCCCGACGCCGAGACCGACACAGACGAACGTCTCCACCAGGGTCCAGTGCGCCGAGGCCCAGGAGGCGCCGCCCGGGGCGAAGAACCGGGTGTCGGTGCCGGTCCAGAACAGCGCGCCGGTGAGCACCACGCCGACGGCCAGCCAGGTGTATCCGGTGGCGCGGGGCAGCCGGGCCAGCCAGTCGTGCCGGTAGGCGACGATGCCGGCGACGAAGAAGGCCGTGTACTGGGCGAGACGGGCGGGCTCGGCCTGGATGAACTCGAACAGCGGTACCCAGGTGTCGAGCGGGTACCGGATCCGGACGAGGAACACGACCACGGCCAGGGCGAGGGTGAAGGCGACCAGGCCACGGCTGGTGGGTACCCGGGTCAGCCAGGCCGGTGCCGTGCTCGGCCGGATTCGCCGGCGCAGCCGGCCCAGCCCGCAGGCCAGCACGTAGAGGGCGCTGAGGGCGAGCAGGTTCTGGATGAACCACAGGTGCCCGAACTGCAGGTCGGGCCAGCTGGGGCCGGTCCAGCCGGGTGGCTGCGGGGCGAGGCCGAGGAACACGTCGAAGTAGTAGCGCGGGAACGACAGCGGTGGGTGGTCACGGTACTCGCGGTAGTAGATGTAGGTCAGCACCGGGATGATCGTGGCCGAGCCGACCAGGAACGGAATGCCGAGGCGCGTGAGCCGGCCGCGCAGGAATCCCCAGCCACCCCGACGGTCGGCGGCGCGGGGCACGAAGAACGCGGCGACGAAGAACAGCAGGCTCATCCGGAACGCGCCGCCGACCGCCGAGAGGGTGGCCAGGCCGGGGGCGTGTCCGTCGCCCTGGAAGTACCACCAGTCGGCGGGTCCGTAGGGCTGGGCGGCGTGATGGATCACCACCATGAGGATCATCGCCACCCGCAGGTTGTCCAGGTAGTGCAGGTGCGGACGGCGGGGTGGGTTCTCGATGGAACTGGTCATGCGTTCAACGTACTGAACGGATGTTCAGCCCCGGATCGGGTGGACCCCGGAGATCAGGCATCGGGGATGTCCCGGACGGCGGGTCGGGTGCGGTGGCATACGGTGCTGACATGCGAGCGTCGCCGTCGGACCTGACCGGACGGGCGCGGCTGCGCGAGGCGGCCCTGCGGCTGTTCGCCGAGCGCGGCTTCGCCGCCACCTCGGCCCGCGCGGTCGCCGCCGAGGCCGGCCTCTCGCCGGCCCTGGTCATGCACCACTTCGGCTCCAAGGAGGGACTGCGCGCCGCCGTCGACGAGGAGGTCCTGGCCCGGCTCGGCACCGCCCTGCGCGACGTTCCCGCCGACGGGGACCTGATGGGGTCACTGGGCGAGGTGTCGGCGCGGATCTTCGGCGCCGACCCGGTGCTGCGCGGCTATCTGCGCCGGGTGTTGCAGGAGGACAGCCCGGCCAGCGCGGCGCTCTTCGGCCGTCTGCTGTCGGGCGCGCGGACCGAACTGGAGCGGCTGCTCGCGGCCGGCGGCGGCCATCCGGATGCGGACCTGCGGTGGGCGCCGTTCCAGATGCTGTGCCTGATCCTCGGCCCGCTGCTGCTGGAGCCGGTCATGCAGCCCAACCTGGACCAGCCCATGTTCGACCCACAGGTGCTGGCCGGCCGGAGCGCCGCCAACCAGCGCCTGCTGCGGCGGGGCCTGCTCGGCGCCGACCCACCGGGCCCGGTGGAGCCGCCCGTCGGTGGGTGACGTCAGGGGCGGTAGCGGTAGCCCATGCCGGGTTCGGTGATGAGGTGGCGGGGGCGGGCGGGGTCGTCCTCGAGCTTGCGCCGCAGCTGGGCCATGTACTGGCGCAGGTAGTTGGTCTCGTGCTGGTACTCCGGGCCCCAGACCTCGTGCAGGAGCTGGCGTTGGCTGACGAGCTTGCCGGGGTGCCGCAGGAGCTGATCGATCATCCCCCACTGGGTGGGGGTCAGTTTGACCTCGGCGCCGTCGTCGCGGGTGACGGTGCGCTCGGCGAGGTTGACGGTGTGCCGGCCGATGCGGTGGGTGGCGGTCTGCGGTGCCGCGTCGGTCCCGGCGGTCCGCCGGCGGGTGACGGCGCGGATGCGGGCGAGCAGTTCGTCGACGCCGAACGGTTTGGTGACGTAGTCGTCGGCGCCGGCGTCGAGGGCGGCGACCTTGTCCGCGCTGTCCGCCCGGCCGGAGAGCACGATGATCGGCACGGCGGTCCAGCCGCGCAGACCGTGGATGACCTCGAGGCCGTCGATGTCGGGGAGCCCGAGGTCGAGCACGACGAGGTCCGGTGGGTGGGTGGCGGCGGCGTGCAGCGCGGCGGCACCGGTGGCGGCCACCACGACGTCGTAGCCACGGGCGCGGAGGTTGATGCGCAGGGCGCGCAGGATCTGTGGTTCGTCGTCGACGACGAGGATGCGGCTCACTGCGGTGGCTCCTGCGGCGGCGCGGTGGCGGCGGGTAGGCGCAGCACCATGGTGAGTCCGCCGCCCGGGGTGGTCTCGGGGATGATGCTGCCGCCCATCGCGGCGGCCAGGCCCCGGGACAGGGCCAGGCCGAGACCGACGCCGGTGGTGTTGTCGCGGTCGCCGAGGCGCTGGAACGGCAGGAAGACGAGTTCCCACTGGTCCTCGGGGATGCCGGGGCCGGTGTCGATGACGCGCAGTTCCACCTGCCCGCCGAAGGTGCTGGCGGTGATGCGCGGGGGCTGGTCGGGCGGGCTGTGCCGCAGGGCGTTGGCGACGATGTTGACCAGGACCCGTTCCAGCAGGCCGGGGTCGGCGAGCGCGGCGGGCAGGTGGGCGGGCAGGTCGGTGGCCACGTGGGCGGCGGGTGGGCCCAGCTCGTCCAGGGCGCGAGGGACGGCGTCCTCCAGTCCGATGGCGACGGGATGCACACCGAGGACGCCGGTCTGCAACCGGCTCATGTCGAGCAGGTTCGTGACCAGGCGGCCGAGCCGGTCCAGGGACTCGTCGGCGGTGGCGAGCAGTTCGGCCCGGTCGGACTCGTCGAACTCGACGTCCGGGCTGCGCAGGCTGGTGACCGCCGCCTTGGCGGAGGCCAGTGGCGAGCGCAGGTCATGACTGACCGCCGCGAGCAACGCGGTCCGCATCCGGTCGGCCTCGGCGAGCGGGCGGGCCGAGGCGGCCTCTTCGGCCAGGCGTTCCTGACGCAGCGCGACGGCGGCCTGGGCGGCGAACGCCTCCACGACCCGCCGGTCGGCGGCGGCCAGGCGGCGGCCGGCGAGCACCACGGTGAGCCGGTGGTCCACCGGTACGGCGGTCTCCCCCGCCTCCGGGCTGGTGGCCGGGGCCTCGCCGACGCTGGCGACCACCCGCCAGACGCCCTGCGCGTGCGCCCCGGCGGGTCGACCGGCGGGCGCGGCGACGGCCTCCAGGACGCTGACCGCGCGCAGGGCGAAGGTCTCCCGCATGCGGTCCAGCAGGGCCGGCAGGGGCCGCGCGCCACGCAGCACGCTGCCGGCCAGGGTGGCGAGGGTCTGTGCGTCGGCGGCGGCGCGGGCGGCCTCCCGGGTACGGCGGGCCGCCACGTCCACCACCCCGCTGACGGCGACGGCGACGGCGACGAAGACACCGAGGGCGACCAGGGTGTCCGCCTCGGCGATGGTCAGCGTGTGGAAGGGCGGGGCGAAGAACCAGTTGAGCAGCAGGGTCCCGCCGAGCGCGGCCAGCAGCGCCGGCCAGAGGCCACCGATCAGCGCGACGCCGACGACGGCGGCGAGGAAGATCAGGATGTCGTTGGTGAGGGTCAGGTCGGGCGGCACGGTGAGCAGGAGGGTGAGCAGCGGCATGCCGAGCCCGGCGACGGCGAAGCCGAGCAGCCGGCGACGCCGGGAGAGGGCGGTCGGCACGCCGGCCGTGCGCCGGCCCCGGCCGGCCTCGGCGTGGGTGACCAGGTGCACGTCGATCGTTCCGGACAGCGCGGTGGTGGTCACGCCGACCCCTCGGGAGAACAGGTGCGCCAGCGGGCCACGGCGGCTGGCCCCGAGGACGAGCTGGGTGGCGTTGACGCCCCGGGCGAAGTCGAGCAGCGCGGTCGGGATGTCGGTGCCGAGGACCTGGTGGTACGTGCCGCCGAGGCTCTCGACGAGCACCCGCTGCCGGGCGAGGTGGGCGGGGTCGGCCCCGGCCAGGCCGTCGCTGCGGGCGACGTGCACGGCGAGCAGGTCGGCGCCCTTGGTCCGGGCGGCGATGCGGGCGGCCCGGCGGATCAGCGTCTGGCCCTCGGGGCCGCCGGTGAGCGCGACAACGACCCGTTCGCGGGCCTCCCAGGTGGCGGAGATGCCCTGCGCGGCGCGGTAGGCGTCGAGTTGGTCGTCGACGGTGTCGGCGAGCCAGAGCAGGGCCAGTTCGCGCAGCGCGGTGAGGTTGCCGACGCGGAAGTAGTTGCTCAGCGCCGCGTCGATGCGGTCGGGGCGGTAGATGTTGCCGTGGGCCATCCGGCGGCGCAGCGCCTCGGGGGTCATGTCGACGAGTTCGACCTGTTCGGCGGCGCGGACGACGGCGTCGGCCACGGTCTCCCGCTGGGTGGTGCCGGTGATCTGGGCGACGACGTCGTTGAGCGACTCGAGGTGCTGGATGTTGACCGTGGAGAGCACGGTGATCCCGGCGTCGAGCAGCGCGTGCACGTCCTGCCAGCGCTTCTCGTTGCGGGAGCCGGGGACGTTGGTGTGGGCCAGTTCGTCGACGACCGCCACCTCGGGCCGCCGGGCGAGCACCGCGTCGAGGTCCAGCTCGGTGAACTCGGCCCCCCGGTAGGTCAGCCGGCGGCGGGGCACCTGTTCGAGGTCGCCGACCATCGCGGCGGTGTGCGGGCGGCCGTGGGTCTCGACGACGGCGACGACCACGTCGGTGCCCCGCTCCGCGCGCCGGTGGGCCTCCTCCAGCATCGCGTACGTCTTGCCGACGCCGGGGGCGGCGCCCAGGTAGATGCGGAGTTCGCCTCGTGGCACGGGGACATCCTCTCTGACCTGGTCGGGGGTGGGTGGAAGGTGGTCGGCGACGCCCCGGGCCGGGCCGTCGGCGGCGACGGTCCGGCCCGGCGGCGGTCAGCGCGCGGGCAGGTGCCGGTCCAGCGCGATGTTGAGTTCCAGCACGTTCACCGTGGGGGCGCCCAGGAAGCCGAGCGACCGTCCGCTGGTGTGCCGCGCGACCAGGCGGCGGACCGCCGCCGGGTCGGCGCCCCGCGCCCGCGCCACCCGGTCCACCTGGATGCCGGCGTACGCCGGGGAGATGTGCGGGTCGAGGCCGCTGCCGCTGGCGGTGACCGCGTCGGCGGGCACGGCGGGCTGGGCCGGGGCGTCCCCCCGGATCGGCGTGACCAGTCCACCGGCGGCGACGTAGTCCCGGCCCGGCTGGGCCAGTTCGACCGGTACGCCCTCGTAGCTGGTGAGGAACGGGGTGGCCGGTGGGACCTGGTTGACGCTGACCACCCGGGTGGCCGGGCCGGTCAGGCCGTCCCGGCGGAAGACGGCCAGCACGGCGCCGACCCCGTCCGGGGTGCAGTACGGGCGGCGGCCGTCGACGCCGTCGCGCTCGCCGACCGCCCGGCTGCGCTGGCAGACCCGGGTGAGCAGGCTGGGCGTGGCGTCCGCCGGGTCGGTGGCGGTGGTGTCGACCACGCTCTCCGGGCCGAGGTTGCTGGCGGCGGTGGCGGTCGGGTCGTAGCCGTCACCGGCCGCCGAGGGGCGGGACTGGAAGTAGCGCGGGACGGGGTTGCCCTCGGCGTCGGTGAAGGACTGGCCGAGCAGCGTGCTGCCGACGGGAACGCCGTCGACGGTGACGAGGGACCCGTCGGCCTTCCCGGCCAGGCCGGGGAGCCGGCCGACCGCCACCAGTGCGAGCGGGTACGCCAGGCCGAGCAGTGCGGTGAGGACGAGCAGCGCGCGCAGCGCGGCGAGGTGGGGGGCGAGCCAGGTGGGCAGGCGCATCACACGATCCCTGGGAGGAGGTGCAGGAGCAGGTCGATGAGTTTGATGCCGACGAACGGCACGACGACGCCGCCGAGTCCGTAGACCAGCAGGTTGCGGCGGAGCAGCCGGGACGCGGACGCCGGCCGGTACCGCACGCCGCGGATGGCCAGGGGGATCAGCGCGACGATGACGATCGCGTTGAAGACGACCGCCGCCAGGATCGCCGTTTCCGGGCTGGCCAGTCGCATGACGTTGAGCGTGTCCAGGCCCGGGTAGAGACCGGCGAACATGGCCGGGATGATCGCGAAGTACTTCGCGATGTCGTTGGCGATGGAGAAGGTGGTCAACGCGCCCCGGGTGATCAGCAACTGCTTGCCGATCTCCACGATCTCGATCAGCTTGGTCGGGTTGGAGTCGAGGTCGACCATGTTGCCGGCCTCCTTGGCGGCGGAGGTGCCGGTGTTCATGGCGACCCCCACGTCGGCCTGGGCGAGGGCCGGGGCGTCGTTGGTGCCGTCGCCGGTCATCGCAACCAGCCGGCCGCCCTCCTGTTCCCGCCTGATCAGCGCGAGTTTGTCCTCCGGCGTGGCCTCGGCGAGGACGTCGTCCACCCCGGCCTCGTCGGCGATCACCCTGGCGGTCTGCGGGTTGTCGCCGGTGACCATGACGGTGCGGATGCCCATCCGGCGCAGCTCGTCGAAGCGGTCCCGCATGCCGGCCTTGACCACGTCCTTGAGGTGGATCACGCCGAGCGTCCGGGCCGGTTCCCCGTCGACGTGCTCGGCCACCACGAGGGGGGTGCCGCCGGCGGCGCTGATCTCGTCGACGAGGTGGCCGACCTGCTCGCCGGGGTGGCCGCCGTGCTCGCCTACCCAGCTGGTGACCGCGGCGGCGGCGCCCTTGCGGATCCGCCGGGCCGGCCCGGCGCTGCGGCCGTCGACGGTGGTGTCGGGGGTCAGGTCGACCCCGCTCATCCGGGTCTGGGCGGTGAACGGCACGAAGGTGGCGTGCGGCAGCAGACCGGGTTCGCGGTGCCGCAGCCCGAACTGGTCGCCCGCCAACGCCACGACCGACCGGCCCTCGGGGGTCTCGTCGGCGAGGCTGGACAGGTGCGCCGCGGCGGCCACCTGCTCGGCGGTGACGCCGTCGACCGGGAGGAACTCGGCGGCCTGCCGGTTGCCGAGCGTGATGGTGCCGGTCTTGTCCAGCAGCAGGGTGCCGACGTCACCGGCGGCCTCGACGGCCCGCCCGCTCGTGGCCAGGACGTTGCGTTGGACGAGGCGGTCCATGCCGGCGATGCCGATCGCCGACAGCAGCGCGCCGATGGTGGTCGGGATCAGGCAAACCAGCAGGGAGACCAGCACGACGCCGGTCACGCCGCCGTCGGTGATCGCCGGGGTGTCCGGGGCGGCGGCCTGGACGTCCTTCGAGAAGATCGCCAGCGGTTGGAGGGTGACCACGGCCAGCAGGAAGACGATCGTGAGCGCGGCGAGCAGGATGTTCAACGCGATCTCGTTCGGGGTCTTCTGCCGGTTGGCGCCCTCCACCAGGGCGATCATGCGGTCGACGAAGCTCTCGCCCGGCTGCTGGGTGATCCTGACGACGATGCGGTCGGAGAGCACCCGCGTGCCGCCGGTGACCGCGCTGCGGTCGCCGCCGGACTCCCGGATGACCGGGGCCGACTCGCCGGTGATCGCGGACTCGTCGACGCTGGCGATGCCCTCGACCACGTCGCCGTCACCGGGGATGACGCCGCCGGCCTCGACCAGGACGATGTCGCCCCGCCTCAGCTCGGGAGCCGGTACGGCCGACTCCCGGTACGCTCCGGCCGGCGCGCCCGGGGTCCAGCCGGTCAGCCGGGTGGCGACGGTGTCCTTGCGCGCGGCGCGCAGGGTGGCCGCCTGCGCCTTGCCGCGCCCCTCGGCGACCGCCTCGGCGAGGGCGGCGAAGAGCACGGTCAGCCAGAGCCAGACCGTGACCGCCCACGCGAAGGTCGAGGGGTCGCGTACCGCGAGCACGGTGGTGAACGCGGCCCCGACCTCGACCACCAGCAGCACGGGGTTGCGCCACAGGGTACGCGGGTCGAGCTTGCGCACGGCGTCGGGAAGGGACCGGACCAGGTGCGCGGGGTCGAGCAGGCCGCCGCCGGCCCGGCGGCCCGCCGGGAGCGGGGTGCCGGCGGTCGCCGCGTCGGTGCTGCCGTGCGGCGTCGGCGTCCGCGTGACGGTGGTGGCCGTGGTCGTGGTCTCTTCTCTCATGGCGGTCACAGCCCCTCCGCCAGCGGGCCGAGCGCGAGCGCGGGGAGGAAGGTCAGCGCGACCAGGATCACCGTGACACCGACGACCATCCCGACGAAGAGCGGGCGGTGGGTGGGCAGGGTGCCCTCGGAGACGGGTACCGGTCGTTGGCGCGCGAGGGCGCCGGCCAGGGCGAGCACGAAGACGATCGGCAGGTACCGGCCGAGCAGCATGCACAGCCCCAGCGCCGTGTTCCACCAGGGTGTGTTCACGGTGATGCCGGCGAACGCGGAGCCGTTGTTGCTGCTCGCCGAGGTGAACGCGTAGAGCACCTCCGACAGGGCGTGCGGGCCGACGTTCAGCGCGGTGGAGTCGTTGCCGGTGGCGACGGCCGCCGCCGCGCCGACCAGCACCAGCGCCGGGGTCACCAGGACGTACAGCGAGGCGTACTGGATCTCCCGCGTGCCGATCTTCTTGCCCACGTACTCCGGGGTGCGGCCGACCATCAGCCCGGCGACGAACACCGTGATCACCGCGAGGACCAGCAGCCCGTACAGGCCGGCGCCGACGCCACCGGGCGCGACCTCACCCAGCATCATGTTGACCATCGTCATCATGCCGCCGAGCGCGGTGTACGAGTCGTGGAACGAGTTCACCGCGCCGGTGGAGGTGAGCGTGGTGGCGGCGGCGAAGGTGGCCGAGTTCGACACGTCGAACCGGACCTCCTTGCCCTCCAGCGCCGCGCCGACGGCCTGCGGCACCGTGCCCTGGCCGGACAGTTCGAAGACGGTGGTCAGGGCCACGCTGGTGACCGCCAGGACCGCCATCACCGCGACGATCGCGTGGCCCTGCCGGGGCTGGCCGACCAGCCGGCCGAAGACCCGGGGCAGGCTGAACGGGATCAGCAGCAACAGGTAGACCTGCAGCCAGTTCGTCCAGGTGGTCGGGTTGGCGAACGGGTGGGCGCTGTTGACGTTGGAGAAGCCGCCGCCGTTGGTGCCCAGGAGCTTGATCGCCTCCTGGCTGGCCACCGGCCCACCCGTGATCGTCTGGCCACCGCCGGTCAGGGTGGTGACCTCGGTGCCGGTGGAGAGGTTCTGGACCGTACCGCCGATCATCAGCGCGAGCGCGCCGAGCACCGACAGCGGCAGCAGGACCCGTACCGTGATCCGGGTCAGGTCCACCCAGAAGTTGCCCAGGTCGCCGGTGCGGCTGCGGGCGAACCCGCGCAGCAGCGCGACGGCGACCGCCAGGCCGACGGCGGCGGAGACGAAGTTCTGCACCGCCAGCCCGCTCATCTGCGCCAGGTGGCCCATGGTCGACTCCCCCGCGTACCACTGCCAGTTGGTGTTGGTCGCGAACGAGACGGCGGTGTTCCAGGCACCGTGTGGCACCACCGCGTCGAAGCCGAGCGACAGCCACAGGTGATCCTGGAGTCGCAGGAGCCCGTACAGGGCCAGGACCGAGACGGCCGAGAAGGCGAGCACGCTGCGGGCGTACCCGCCCCAGGACTGCTCGGCCGCCGGGTCGACGCCGACCAGGCGGTAGACGGCCCGCTCGACGCGGGAGTGCCGCCGGCCGGACACCACGCGGAACAGGTGATCGCCGAACGGCCGGTGGACGGCGGCCAGCGCCACCGCGAGCGAGAGGACGAACAGGACGCCGGCGGTCGTCGGGGTCATCAGAACCGCTCCGGGAAGAGCAGGGCGAGCAGCAGAAGCACGGCCAGGCCGAGCGCCAGCGCCAGCCCGACGGCGTTGGTGGCGTTCACCGCTTCTCCACGCCGGTCACCAGCAGGGCGAGCGCCGCGAACAGCGCCACCGTCACCAGGACGTACACCACGTCGGACACCTCAGACTCCTCACCTCGGAACAGGTCGCTCCAGCCGCTGTGCGACCGCGCCGGGCCATTCCAACGCCGGGCGCCGTTCGGTGACAGGGGCTATAACGCGACCATGACGGCGGTCCGGTGTTTTTTGACGCCCTTTTCACGCGGCCCGGCCGGCGGCGTGACCGCGGCCACGGAGCGCGCCGCTGGCGGGGCGGCCGGCGGGCACCGGCGGCGGCAGGTCCGGGCGCGACGGTGCGGGCGCGACCGTCCGGGGGGCGACGGTGCGGGGTGACGGTGCGGGGGGGGTGACGGGGTGACAGGAGTCGACCGGCCGAGGGTGGCCGGTGGCGGCGACCAGGTCCAGCCTGGTGCCGTCGGCGGCACCAGGCTGGACGGACGCGAGGCTAG
Organism: Micromonospora rosaria; assembly: GCF_001567585.1. Classification (GTDB taxonomy): domain Bacteria; phylum Actinomycetota; class Actinomycetes; order Mycobacteriales; family Micromonosporaceae; genus Micromonospora; species Micromonospora rosaria. The sequence goes on along the minus strand of NZ_LRQV01000001.1, from coordinate 91,787 downwards.
GTGCCGCTGCCGGATGCCACGGCCTTCGGGCCACGGCAGTGGTAGACCAGGGCGGGCGGCAGGTTGCTCCAGACCGTACGGCCGACGGTCACCTCGTCGAAGGCCTCGGTCAGCAGCCGGTGGAAGCGCCGCGCCGGGCGGGTCGGCAGCGCGTGCCGGTACGCGAAGGTGGTGAAGACGCCGGTGGTGTCGAGCGCCCCGACGACGGCGTCGAGGATCGCCGACTGCCGGTTGCCGGGCAGGGCGGCCCAGGGCAACCCACTGATGATCACGTCGGCGGGGGCCAGACGCCGCTCCGACAGCAACCCGCCGAGCGTGGCGGCGTCGGCGTGCACCACGTCGACGGTGGGGTGCCGGCGCGCCAGGCCGGTGGCGAAGGTCGGGTTGAGCTCGACGGCCAGGTGGTGTCCTCGGCCGGCCAGCCGCTGCTGGATCGCCTGGGTGAACACTCCGGTGCCGGGGCCGAGTTCGACCACCAGGGGGTGTCCCCGCTGCGGCACCGTCGCCGTGATGTCCCGGGCGAGCGTCGATCCGCTGGGCAGCACGGCACCGGTGGTCAGGGGGTGCCGGATGAACTGGGTGAGGAAGGCCGAGCTGTCGTTGATCACGGGGGTCGACGTTAGACGGGGTACCGCGGGATGCCGTCGCGCGAGTGGTCGATGTGTCCGGCCGGTCGCCGGAGGCCCGCCGACCGATGGGCGGGCGGATGCGGGCGGTATGCCCGATACCGTGACCCGGGCCGTTCGCAGACTCCCTGCTCAGCGGCGGGACGCGGGAATCCGCCCCGCAGCCGGCACGGGTGGTTCTCCGCTCGCGTCGACGGGTCGGCAGCCGACGCGGCCGTCACACTGGGTGGCAAGACGACAACAGACCGACAGGACTCGTGAGCTGGCGTACCCCGGCGGCCACGGGTAGCGTTCGGGGTGGCGCTCGTGCGCCACGTCGAGGTCGGCACCGCCGCACTCAAGCTTGTCCTCCTTGGCGCCGGACAGATGGTGGCCGCCTCGTCCGGCCCTCCGATACGCCCGTCGCTGGGCGAGGACCGAAGTCTTCTGATGGTCACCACCGTTGACCGCACCGTTCTCCGTACCGACTATCACGACGGGACGTCGGGCGTCCGCCACGTCACCCTCACCGGCGAGGCCGACCTGGCCACCGTCGGTCAACTCGAAGACGACCTGGCGCTCCTGCTGGCACCCCGGTGGGTCACCCGGCTCGCCGTCGACCTGACCGCGCTGCGGCACCTCGACTGTGCCGCGCTCGCCGCGCTGCTGGCGGTCCGTGACCACGCGACGGCGCGTGGCCAGCAGGTGGTGATCACCGCCGCCGCCGGAGCGCCGGAGCGTGTTCTCGCGCTCGGCGACATCGGCCGGCTCTTCGACTACCCACCGCTGACCTGACCCGGCGACACCGGCGGGCCGTCGCGACCGACGGGTGAGCCGACCGGTCGGGGTGGCCCCGACGCCCCGGCGGGGCGAACGGCCAGCACGCCGAGCGGGCGATGGCGCGGGCGCCCGGCGGGGCGGAAACGGCCGTTTCCCGGCCGCGACGTGGCGTTGAATGGCAGGCATGGACAGCGCCGCCGGCGGGGTCGAGGGCGCCGGTGGCGCGGTACGGCTGATCCTGCCGCTGATCTGGGTCTGGACCATCACCACGTACGGGACGGCGCGCTTCGACCCCCAACGGGCACAGGTCGCCCCGTAGAACGTTTCACTGCTCCGAGCCCGGCGTGGGGCGGCGCACGGCAAGGCGTCGGACGCCGTTCACCGGCGCCAGGCGCATCCGATAACCGGCCGGCAACCGGATCGACACTCTTGACCTGAGGCGGAGGTCACACCTAGAGTCGGGGCACTTCGTGAAACGTTTCATGCACGTGACCAGGACATCTCCGACCACTGCTGAAGGAGACCGTGTGCTTCCGGTCTTGGCGTTGACGGGTGTGGACAAGTCGTTCGGTGCCGTCGCCGCGTTACGCGACGCCCGGCTGGAGTTGTTCACCGGCGAGGCGCACGCGCTCGTCGGCGAGAACGGCGCCGGCAAGTCCACCCTGGTGAAGATCCTGGCCGGCGTACACGGCCCGGACGCCGGCCAGGTGCTGCTCGACGGCGCCCCGGTCGTCTTCGGCAACCCCGGCGACGCCCGGGCGGCGGGTATCGCCGTGATCTACCAGGAGCCGACCCTCTTTCCCGACCTGTCGGTCGCGGAGAACATCTTCATGGGACGCCAGCCGCGCAGGGGGCTGGGACGCATCGACGCGGCGGCCATGCGGGCGCGCACCAGCGACCTGTTCGCGCGGCTGGGCGTCCGGATCGACCCGGACCGGCCGGCCCGGGGACTGTCCATCGCCGACCAGCAGCTCGTCGAGATCGCCAAGGCTCTCTCCTTCGACGCCCGGGTGCTGGTGATGGACGAACCCACCGCCGCGCTCTCCGGTGTCGAGGTCGAGCGGCTGTTCGCCGTGGCCCGGGCGCTGCGGGACGACGGCGCGGCGATCCTGTTCATCTCACACCGGTTCGACGAGGTCTTCGCCCTGTGTCAGCGGGTCACCGTGATGCGCGACGGCCGGTGGATCGTCACCGACGAGATCGGGAACCTCACCGTCGAGGGTGTCGTGCGCACCATGGTCGGACGCGACGTCTCCGCGCTCTTCCCGAAGCTGGCGACCACCCCGGCCGAGGTACGTCTGGAGGTCGAGGGGCTGACCCGCCGGGGCTTCTTCCAGGACGTCTCCTTCACGGTGCGCGGTGGCGAGATCGTCGCGCTCGCCGGGCTGGTCGGAGCGGGGCGCAGTGAGGTGGCGCGGGCGATCTTCGGTGTCGACCGGTACGACGCCGGCGAGGTCCGCGTCGACGGCCGGCGGCTGCGTCCCGGCGATCCCCCCACGGCGATCGCGGCGGGGGTGGCGCTGGTGCCGGAGGACCGCCGCCAGCAGGGCCTGGTGATGGAGCTGTCGATCGAGCGCAACGCCACGCTGCCGCGCCGGTGGGCGCTGAGCCGCTTCGGTCTGCTGTTCGGCGGCAGCGAGCGGCGCTCGGCGGCGCAGTGGGCCCGACGGTTGCAGGTGAAGGCCGCCCGCAACACCGACGCGGTGTCCACCCTGTCGGGCGGCAACCAGCAGAAGGTCGTGCTGGCCAAGTGGCTGTCGACCGCGCCCCGGGTGCTCGTGATCGACGAGCCGACCCGGGGCATCGACGTGGGCACGAAGGCCGAGGTGCACCGGCTGTTGTCCCAGCTCGCGGCCGAGGGGGTGGCGGTGCTGATGGTCTCCAGCGAACTGCCGGAGGTGCTCGGCATGGCCGACCGGGTGCTCGTCATGCACGAGGGCCGACTGGTCGCCGACATCCCTCGCGGCGAGGCGGACGAGGAGAACGTGATGCTCGCCGCGACCGGGCAACGGGAGGCTGCCGCATGACCGCCCCGGACGTGCGGAGAAGGGCCGTCGGCCCCGGCGGACGGGCGCCCACCGGCGAGTCCGGCGCCCGTCTGGTGCACCGGCTGTTCGTGGTACGGGAACTGGGCATCCTGCTCGCGCTGGTGCTGCTGGTCGGGGTGACCTTCGCCGTCAACCAGCGGTTCCTGTCCGCACAGAACGTCAAGGACCTGCTGCTCGGCTCGACGATCCTGGCGATCCTCGCCGTCGGGCAGGCGATCGTGATCATCACCCGCAACGTCGACCTGTCGGTCGGCTCGATCCTGGGCCTGTCCGCGTTCGCCACCGGGGTGTTGTTCGTCGACAATCCCGGCGTCCCGATCCCGGTGGCGATCCTGGTCGGGACGGCGCTCGGGGCGGCCTGCGGCGCGGTCAACGGCGGCCTGATCGCGGCGGCGCGCGTTCCGGCGTTGGTGGTCACCCTCGGCACGCTGTACGTGTTCCGCGGCCTCGACCACACCTGGGCCACCGGCCGTCAGATCAACGCCGCGGACATGCCCCCCGCCTTCCTGCGGATGGGCACCGCCACCGTCGCCGGGGTGCCGGTGCTCGCGCTCGTCGCGGTCGCCGTGCTCGTCGTCGCCGGCTACCTGCTGAAGCACTACCGCAGCGGCCGGGAGCTCTACGCCATCGGCTCCGACCCCGACGCGGCCCGGTTGTCCGGCATCGCGGTGGGTCGGCGGGTGTTCTTCGCCTTCCTGGCCAGCGGGGCGCTCGCCGGCCTCGCCGGGGTGCTCTACGCGGCCCGGTTCGGCACCGTCGACGCCAACGCCGGGCTCGGCCTGGAACTCAACGTGGTCGCGGCCGTGGTCGTCGGCGGTGTGGCGATCTTCGGCGGCAGCGGCTCGGTCTACGGCGCGGCGCTCGGCGCCGTCCTGCTGACCACCATCGGCAGCGCGCTGCCGGTGCTGGGGGTCACCCCGTTCTGGCAGCGTGCCGCCGTCGGCGCGCTCATCCTGGCCGCCATCGGACTGGACCGGGCGCTCGCGGTCCGGATGGCACGTCGTCTGCGAGGAGGCACGACCCGTGGCACCTGACACGCAGGCCGTCCCGGCCGGCACCACGGGCCCGCGGTGGCCCTTGCCCCGTCGGCTGCTCGGCTCGTGGGACGCGGTACTGCTCATCGCGCTGGCGGCGGTGGTGATCGTCGCCGCCGCCAGCGTCGAGGGCGTCGGCAGCCCTCGGTTCTACCGGTTCGTGGCGTTGGAGGCGATCCCGATCGCGCTGATCGCGCTGCCGATGACCCTGGTCGTCATCACCGGTGAGATCGACCTGTCGGTGGCGAGCACCGTCGGGCTCACCTGCTCGGTGCTCGGGCAGCTCTGGCACCTCGGGGTCACGTCGCTGCCCCTGCTGATCGGGCTGAGCCTGCTGCTCGGGGCCGTGCTCGGGGCCGTCAACGGGGTCTTCGTCACGGTGTTCGGCCTGCCGTCGCTGGCGGTCACCATCGGCACCCTCGCGCTCTACCGTGGGCTGGCCTACGTCGTGCTCGGGGACCGGGCGGTGGCCGACTACCCGCCGGCCTGGACGCGGAACGCGGTCGCCCCCATCCCGGGCACCGTCGTCCCCTGGTTCGTGCTGGTGCTGGCGGCCCTCGCCGTCGCGTTCGGCGTGCTGCTGTACGCCACCCCGGTCGGCCGGTCGCTCTACGCGATGGGCAACAACGCCGAGGCGGCCACCTTCTCCGGCATCGCGGTGCTGCGCACCAAGTTCTGGCTCTTCGTCGCCACCGGGGCGATGGCGGCACTGGCCGGGGTGTTCTGGACGTTCCGGTTCGCCAGCGCGCGGGCGGACAACGCGACCGGCCTGGAGTTGGCGGTGGTCGCGGCCGTCCTGCTCGGTGGCGTCTCCATCTTCGGCGGTCGGGGCGGTCTCGTCGGGGTGCTCGCGGCGGTGGCCCTGCTCGTCGTCCTGCGCAACGCCCTGCAGTTGGCCAGCGTGCCCGCCAACACGCTGACCATCGTCACCGGCACCTTGCTCATCCTCTCCGTCGTCGGACCGAACCTCGTGCGCGCGACGCGCGAGCGGTGGCGTCGGCGTCGGCCCACCACCACAGTTGAAGGGACTCCGTCATGAGCAGACGTACCCGGGTCGTCACGACCGCCGTCCTGGCCGCCATGGCCCTGGTCCTCGGCGCCTGCGCCGAGGACACCGGCGCCGGCTCCGGCTCCGGTGACGCCGGCAACCCCACCGGCACGATCCGGGAGGGCCTCAAGATCACCTTCCTGCCCAAGCAGGTCAACAACCCGTACTTCGAGACGTCCGACAACAAGGGCGGCAAGCCGGCGGTCGAGGAGTTCAAGGGGCAGTACGCCCAGACCGGGCCCTCGGAGGCGAGCCCGTCGGCGCAGGTGTCGTACATCAACACCCTGTCCCAGCAGGGCACCGACGTCATCATCATCGCGGCGAACGACCAGGACGCGGTCTGCGGCTCGTTGACCGAGGCCAAGGCCGCCGGGGCGAAGGTCATCACCTACGACTCGGACACCAAGCCGGAGTGCCGCGACGCGTTCGTCAACCAGGCCAGCCCGGAGGGCATCGCCCAGACGCAGATCAAGTTGATCTCCGAGGCGGTGGGCCCGGAGGGCGGCGAGATCGCCATCCTCTCGGCGACGGCGAACGCGACCAACCAGAACGCCTGGATCGAGCTGATGAAGACCGAGCTGGCCAAGCCGGAGTACAGCAAGCTCAGGCTGGTGGCCACGGTCTACGGCGACGACCAGGACGAGAAGTCCTTCCAGGAGGCCCAGGGGCTGCTGTCGAAGTACCCCGACCTCAAGGGCATCGTCTCCCCCACCACCGTCGGCATCGCCGCCGCCGCACGGTACCTGTCCGGCTCGTCGTACCAGGGCAAGGTGCAGCTCACCGGGCTCGGCACGCCGAACCAGCTACGCCAGTACGTCAAGGACGGCACCGTCAAGTCCTTCGCCCTGTGGAACCCGGCGGACCTGGGCTACCTCGCCGCCTACACCGGGGCCGCGCTGGCCTCGGGGATCATCACCGGCAAGGAGGGGGAGACGTTCACCGCCGGCAAGCTCGGCGAGTACACCGTCGGCGCGAACGGCGAGGTCCTGCTGGGTGACCCCTTCGAGTTCACCGCCGCGAACATCGACGAGTTCGACTTCTGAGGCACGGGTGGGTGGGGCGTGCGCCCGCCGCCCCACCGCGATCGTCCCGTGGAAGAACGACTGGGGAGCAGCGATGACCGAGATCGACCCGACCACGCGCCGGCGGATCGTCGACGCGTTGCGGGAGCAGCGCATCGAGACGCCGTCCTGGGGGTACGGCAACTCGGGCACCCGGTTCCGGGTGTTCCCGCAGCCGGGGGTGCCCCGCGACCCGTACGAGAAGGTGGCGGACGCGGCCACGGTGCACCGCTTCACCGGCGTCACACCCACGGTGGCGCTGCACATCCCGTGGGACCGGGTGGACGACTACGCCGCGCTGGCCGGGTACGCCGCGGAGCAGGGCATCGCGCTCGGCACGATCAACGCGAACGTGTTCCAGGACGACGACTACAAGCTGGGCTCGGTCACCAATCCCGACCCGGCGGTGCGCCGCAAGGCGATCGGGCACCTGGTGGAGTGCATCGACATCATGGACGCCACCGGATCGCGGGACCTGAAGCTGTGGTTCTCCGACGGCACCAACTACCCGGGGCAGGACAGTGTCCGGGAACGCCAGGACCGGCTCGCGGACGCGTTGCGGCAGACGTACGACCGGCTCACCGGCGAGCAGCGGTTGCTGCTGGAGTACAAGCTGTTCGAGCCGGCGTTCTACATGACCGACGTGCCGGACTGGGGCACGGCGTACGCGCACTGCCTCGACCTCGGCGAGCGGGCCCGGGTGGTCATCGACACCGGCCACCACGCACCGGGCACGAACATCGAGTTCATCGTCGCGTTCCTGCTGCGGGCCGGCAAGCTCGGCGGCTTCGACTTCAACTCGCGATTCTACGCCGACGACGACCTGATGGTGGGGTCCGCGGACCCGTTCCAACTGTTCCGGATCATGCACGAGATCGTCCTGTCGGACGCGCTGGGGCCACGCCACGGCGTCGCGTTCATGCTGGACCAGTGCCACAACATCGAGCCGAAGGTGCAGGCCGTCATCCGGTCGGTGCTCAACGTCCAGGAGGCGACGGCCAAGGCGTTGCTGGTCGACGTGGCGGCGTTGACCGCCGCCCAGCGCAGCGGTGACGTGCTGGAGGCCAACGCCGTGCTGATGGACGCCTACAACACCGACGTCCGGCCGCTGCTGCGCGAGGTGCGGGCGGAGATGGGCCTGGATCCCGACCCCGTCGCGGCGTACAAGCGGTCCGGTCACCTGGAGCGCGTCAGCGCCGAACGGGTGGGCGGGGACCAGGCCGGCTGGGGCGCCTGAGCACCGGCACGCCGGTCGTCGACCCGCGCCGGTCGTCCCGACCGGCCACCGGTGAGCGGCGCACCCTTCGTGATCCGCGGGCGAGAGGACCGCCAGATGCCTGACGATCCGCCGGCCGGCGAGCCGGTCGTGCTGACCGACGACGAGATCGCCGTGCTCGCGTTGCTGGCCGAGGGCCGGATCACGGCGAGCGTCGCGGTCGAGCTGCACCTGTCCGAGCGCAGCGTCCGGCGTCGGGTGCGGGTCATCTGTGAGCGGTTGAACGTGGGCACCCCGATCCAGGCGGTGGTGTGGGCCGCCCGGCGCGGGTTGGTGTGAGGGCCGGTGCCGCTTGACGCCGCCGGTGGACGCTCCATAATCGAGTGAAACGTTTCATGACAGCGAAGGACGCCATGACGAACCCCGCGGTGCGCGACCTGTTGGCCCGCAGCAACCGGCTCGGCGCCAACCCGGCCACGACCAACTACGCCGGCGGCAACACCTCCGCGAAGGGCACCGGGACCGATCCGGTGACCGGCCAGGCCACCCGGCTGCTGTGGGTCAAGGGGTCCGGCGGCGACCTCGGGACGCTCACCGAACAGGGCTTGGCGGTGCTCCGGCTCGACCGGCTCCGGTCGCTCGCCGACGTCTACCCGGGCGTCGCGCGGGAGGACGAGATGGTCGCCGCCTTCGACTACTGCCTGCACGGGCGGGGCGGGGCGGCGCCCTCCATCGACACCGCCATGCACGGCCTGGTCGAGGTGGCCCACGTCGACCACCTGCACCCCGACGCCGGGATCGCGATCGCCACCGCCGCCGACGGCCCGGAGCTGACCCGCACGATCTTCGGCGACCGGGTGCTCTGGGTGCCGTGGCGCCGGCCCGGCTTCCAACTCGGCCTCGACATCGCCGCCGTCCAGCGGGCCAACCCGCAGGCGATCGGCGTCATCCTGGGCGGACACGGCATCACCGCCTGGGGGGCCACCAGCGCCGAGTGCGAGGCCCACTCGATGGAGATCATCACCACCGCGGCCCGGTACCTCGCCGAGCACGCCCGCCCGGACCCCCTCGGCGCCCTGGCGCACGGGCCGCTGCCCGCGCGGGAGCGCCACGCCCGGGCCGCCGCCCTCCTGCCGGTGCTGCGCGGCCTCGCCTCCACCGACCGGGCCCAGGTGGGCCACTACACCGACAGCGACGTGGTGCTGGACTTCGTCGGCCGGGAACGGATGCCCGAGGTGGCCGCGCGGGGCACCTCCTGCCCGGACCACTTCCTGCGGACCAAGGTCCGGCCGATGGTCCTCGACCTGCCGCCCACCGCCGGCCTGGCCGAGACGGTCGAGCGGCTCACGGAGCTGCACGCCGCCTACCGCGACGACTACCGCGCCTACTACGAGCGGTACGCCGGGCCGGACAGCCCGCCGATGCGCGGCGCCGATCCGGCGATCGTGCTGCTGCCCGGCGTCGGCATGGTCAGCTTCGGGGCCGACAAGCAGACCGCCCGGGTCGCCGGCGAGTTCTACGTCAACGCCATCAACGTGATGCGGGGCGCCGAGGCGCTGTCGACGTACGCGCCGATCGACGAGGCGGAGAAGTTCCGGATCGAGTACTGGGCCCTGGAGGAGGCCAAGCTCCAGCGGATGCCCAGGCCCAAGCCGCTGGCGACCCGGATCGCGCTGGTCACCGGGGGCGGGTCCGGCATCGGCCGGGCGGTCGCCCACCGACTGGCCGCCGAGGGCGCCTGTGTCGTGGTCACCGACCGGGACGCCGCCGCCGCCGAGACCGTCGCGGCCGAGATCGGCGGGCCGGACGTCGCCGTCGCCGTGCCGCTCGACGTCACCGACGAGGCGCAGGTCGCCGCCGCCGTGCGGGCCTCGGTGCTCGCCTTCGGCGGGGTCGACCTGGTGGTGAACAACGCCGGCCTGTCCCTGTCGAAGTCGCTGCTGGAGACCACCACCGGGGACTGGGACCTGCAACACGACGTGATGGCCCGGGGGTCGTTCCTGGTCGCCCGGGAGACCGCCCGGGTGCTCGTCGCCCAGGGCATGGGCGGCGACATCGTCTACATCGCCAGCAAGAACGCGGTCTTCGCCGGTCCGAACAACATCGCGTACGGCGCCGCCAAGGCCGACCAGGCCCACCAGGTCCGGTTGCTCGCCGCCGAACTGGGCGCGCACGGCGTCCGGGTCAACGGCGTCAACCCGGACGGGGTGGTCCGGGGCTCCGGCATCTTCGCCGGCGGGTGGGGCGCCGACCGGGCGGCCGTCTACGGCGTGCCCGAGGAGAAGCTCGGCGAGTTCTACGCGCAGCGGACCCTGCTCAAGCGGGAGGTACTGCCGGTCCACGTCGCCAACGGGGTCTTCGCCCTCACCGCCGGGGACCTGTCGCACACCACCGGCCTGCACGTCCCGGTCGACGCCGGCGTCGCCGCCGCGTTCCTGCGGTGACGCCGGTGCCGCCGCACACCGGTCCGGAACCCGGGGCCGGGCCGCCGCCCGGGTCGGACCGACCGGCCGTGCCCGGGGCCACCCGCCCCGTTCCCGCGCCGCCGCCCCGGCGCGGTGGGGAGGTCAGCGTCGCCGCCGTCGACCTGGGCGCGTCGAGCGGCCGGGTGGTGGTGGCGCGGGTCGGCCGGGACACGCTGCGGCTGACCCCGGCGCACCGGTTCCCCAACGACCCGGTGCGCGTCGGCGGGACCCTCCACTGGGACGTCCTGGCCCTGTTCCGCGAGGTGTTGTCCGGGCTACGCCGGGCCGGCCCGGTCGCCAGCGTCGGCGTGGACTCCTGGGCGGTCGACTACGGCCTGCTCGACTCCACCGGCGCGCTGCTGGGCAACCCGGTGCACTACCGCGACGCGCGGACCGACGGGGTCCTGGAGCGGGTGACCCGGCGGCTCGGCGCGCAACGCCTCTACGCCACCACCGGGGTCCAGCAGCTGCCGTTCAACACGCTGTACCAGCTCACGGCCGCCGCCGGTTCGCCGCAGCTGGCCGCCGCCCACCGGCTGCTCATGATCCCGGACCTGATCGGGTACTGGCTCACCGGGGAGATCGGCGCGGAGGCCACCAACGCCTCCACCACCCAGCTCTACGACCTGCACGCCCGCGCCTGGGCGGACGAGCTGATGGCCGACGCCGGGGTCCCTGCGCACCTGTTCGCGCCGCTGCGGGAGCCCGGTACCCGGATCGGTGCGACGCTGCCCGGACTCGACCTGCCCCACCGCACGGACGTGGTGGCGGTCGGCTCCCACGACACCGCCTCCGCCGTGGTCGCGGTGCCGGCCGCCGACGAGCGGTTCGCCTACATCTCTTGCGGCACCTGGTCGCTCGTCGGCGTCGAGCTGACCGCGCCGATCCTCACCGAGGCCAGCCGCCGCGCGAACTTCAGCAACGAGGGGGGCGTCGACGGCACCGTCCGGTACCTGCGCAACGTGATGGGCCTGTGGCCGTTGCAGGAGTGCCTGCGCGACTGGGGCGGCCCGGACCTGTCCGGGCTGCTGGCCGCCGCCGCGCGGGAACCCGCGTTCCGCAGCGTGGTCGACATCGACGACCCGTCGTTCCTGCCGCCCGGCGGCATGCCGGACCGGATCGCCGAGGCGTGCCGGCGCGGCGGGCAGCCGGTGCCCCGGTCGCCGGCCGCCGTCGTGCGGTGCGTCGTCGACAGCCTGGCCCTGGCGCACCGCCGGGCGGTGCGGCAGGTGCAGGAGCTGTCCGGCCGGCACGTCGACGCCGTGCACGTCGTCGGCGGTGGGGCCCGCAACGCCCTGCTCTGCCAGCTCACCGCCGACGCCTGCGGGTTGCCGGTGCTCGCCGGTCCGGTGGAGGCCACCGCGATCGGTAACGTGCTGGTGCAGGCGCGCGCCGCCGGCGTGGTCGGCGACGACCTGGCCGCCCTGCGGCGGCTGGTCCGAAACACCCAGCGCGTCGAGCGGTACGAGCCGAGGGGTGGACCGGTCCCGGCGGGGCCGGACGACCGACGGGTGGAGGTGTGAGGTGCGGATCGCGCTGTTCGTGACCTGTCTGGCCGACACGGTGTTCCCGCAGGCGGCGAAGGCGACGGTACGGTTGCTGGAGCGGCTCGGCCACGAGGTGGTGTTTCCGGCGGGGCAGACCTGTTGTGGACAGATGCACGTGAACACCGGCTACCCGGGTGAGGCGGTGCCGTTGGTGCGGCGGTACGCGCGGACCTTCGACCCGTACGACGTGGTGGTGGCGCCGTCGGGGTCGTGTGTGGGGTCGGTACGGCACCAGCACGCGTGGGTGGCCCGGCGGGCGGGTGACGAGCGGTTGGCGAGCCGGGCGGAGTCGGTGGCGGCGCGGACGTACGAGTTGTCCGAGCTGCTGGTGGACGTGCTGGGGGTCACCGACGTCGGGGCGTACTTCCCGCACCGGGTGACGTACCACCCGACCTGCCACTCGCTGCGGTCGTTGCGGGTGGGTGACCGGCCGGCGCGGTTGCTGCGGGCGGTACGGGGGTTGACCCTGGTGGAGTTGCCGGCGGCGGAGCAGTGTTGCGGGTTCGGGGGGACGTTCGCGGTGAAGAACGCGGACACCTCGACGGCGATGCTGGCCGACAAGATGCGGCACGTGCTGTCGACCGGGGCGGAGGTGTGCACGGCGGGAGACGTGTCCTGTCTGATGCACATCGGCGGCGGGCTGTCCCGGCTGCGGGCCGGGGTGCGCACGGTGCACCTGGCGGAGATCCTGGCCTCGACGGAGGAGGCGGTATGACCCGGACCTTTCTCGGTATGCCGGCGACCGCGCCGCCGGGGGTGGGCCACCTGCGCGGCGACGAGCCGTTCCCGGCCGCCGCGCGGCGGGCCCTGGCCGACCCGCAGCTGCGCCGCAACCTCGGCCACGCCACCGGCACAATCCGGGGGAAGTCGGCGGCGGTGATCGACGAGGTGCCGGACTGGCCGCAGCTGCGGGCCGCCGGCGCGGCGATCAAGGCCGACGTCATGGCCCGCCTGCCGGACCTGCTCGTGCAGCTCGAAGCGGCGGTCACCGCCGCCGGGGGTGTCGTGCACTGGGCCCCGGACGCGGTCGAGGCGAACCGGATCGTCACCGGCCTGGTCGCGGCGACCGGCGCCGACCGGGTGATCAAGGTCAAGTCGATGGTCACCCAGGAGATCGGCCTGAACGAGGCCCTGTCGGCGGCGGGCATCACACCGGTGGAGACCGACCTCGCCGAGTTGATCGTGCAACTCGGCGAGGACCGGCCCAGCCACATCCTGGTGCCGGCGATCCACCGCAACCGGGCGGAGATCCGGGAGATCTTCCTGCGCGCGATGCCGGGCGTCGACCCCGGCCTCACCGACGAACCGGCCGCGCTGGCGGCGGCGGCCCGCCGGTACCTGCGGCAGACCTTCCTCAGCACGCCGGTGGCGGTCTCCGGGGCGAACTTCGCCGTCGCCGAGACCGGCACCCTCGCCGTGGTCGAGTCCGAGGGCAACGGGCGCATGTGCCTGACCCTGCCGCGCACCCTGATCACCGTGATGGGCGTGGAGAAGGTTATCCCCACCTGGCGGGACCTGGAGGTCTTCCTGCAACTGCTGCCGAGGGCGTCGACGGGCGAGCGGATGAACCCGTACACGTCGATGTGGACCGGGGTGACGCCGGGCGACGGGCCGCAGGAGTTCCACCTCGTGCTGCTGGACAACGGGCGCAGCGCCGTGCTCGCCGACCCCGTCGGCCGGCCGGCCCTACACTGCATCCGCTGCTCCGCCTGCCTCAACGTCTGTCCCGTCTACGAACGCACCGGGGGCCACGCCTACGGGTCGGTGTATCCGGGGCCGATCGGGGCGGTGCTGTCGCCGCAGCTCACCGGCGTCGCCGACAACGCCTCCCTGCCGTACGCGTCGACGCTGTGCGGGGCGTGTTACGACGCCTGCCCGGTGATGATCGACATTCCGTCGATCCTGGTGCACCTGCGCGCCGAGGCCCCCCATCCCCGCGCGGAGTCCACCGCGATGGCCGCCGCCGCGTACACGATGGACCACCCCACGCTGTACGCGGCGGCGCAGCGGGCCGCGCGGCTGAGCCGCCTCGCCGGCCAGCGGGGTCGGGGCCTGCCACCGCCGCTGTCCGGGTGGACCGCCAGCCGGGACCTGCCCGACCCGCCCGCGCAGACCTTCCGCGAGTGGTGGGCGGCGCGGTGAACGGCCGGGACGTGGTCCTGAGCCGGCTGCGCGCCGCGGTGTCCGCCGACGGGCCGGCCGGGCGGGTGCCCCGCGACTACCGGCGGGAGCGCCCGGTCGACCTCGACCGACTGGTGGAACGGCTGACCGACTACCGGGCCCGGGTGCACCGGGTGCCCGAGGCGGCCGTCGCCGACACGGTCGCCGGGCTGCTGCCGCCCGGCGCGACCGTCGTCGTGCCACCGGGGCTGCCGCCCGCCTGGCTGCCCCCGACGGTGGCCGCGCTGCCCGACGACGGACTCGACGTCGCGCGGATCGCCGCCGCGGACGGCGTCGTCACCGCTGCCGCCGTCGGCGTCGCCGACACCGGCACCGTCGTGCTCGACGGCTCACCGGACCAGGGGCGTCGGATCCTCACCCTCCTGCCGGACCTGCACATCTGTGTGCTCCGGGCCGCCCAGGTGGTGGCGGGGGTGCCGGAGGCGCTGGCCCGGCTGACCCCGCGCCGGCCGCTGACCTGGATCAGCGGGCCCTCCGCCACCAGTGACATCGAACTCGACCGGGTCGAGGGCGTGCACGGCCCGCGTGTCCTGCACGTCATCCTGCTGCCCTGACCGTCGGCGGCACCCGGCCGGGCGGCTACCGGCCGGCGGGGTGCCGGCGGCCGGATGCACCCCGGTTGACCAGGCACCACGTCCCGGACGGCCGAAGCCGGCCAGATTGTTTCTGGTCTATTGCCATGTGGTGACGTTTGCGCCAGGCTCATGGGCGCCCGGATCGATGAAACGATTCAAGCCCTGACCGGTCATCACCCTCACCCCCGCGACAGCGGTCGCTGTCGCGGCCCTCCCCCACCGGCTCCCGTGCCGGACCGGCGGGGACGGTCGCACCACACGGGTGGCTGATGACGGCGGGCCCCTGGGCACCTCTGTGAAGGGAGAACAGGTGCCATCCACCAGACGTACCAGCACCGTCCTCATCGGCGCCGGCCTGGCGCTCGTCCTGGCCGCGCCCCCGTTCGTCACGGGAGCACTCGGCTCCGGCCCGCCGACGGGAAAGCCGGGCAACGTCGAGGTGCTCGGCCTCGCCGTCGACGGCCGTCCCGACTCGCCCCGGGGCCTCGGCAACCCACGACCGACCCTGAGCTGGCAGTTCGTCGAGACACCCCGGTCCAGGTCCCACCCGTGCCACCGCCCGAACGCCCGTACCGCCTGCCCGGGTGACCGGCAGACCGCCTACGAGGTGCAGGCGGCCGAGAGCGAGAGCAAGCTCCACGCGGGACGGCTGATCTGGTCCTCCGGCAAGGTGACGGGCACCGAGCAACGCGCGGTGTTCGGCACGGCGCTGCGGTCCCGCGCCACGGTGGTGTGGCGGGTGCGTGTGTGGGACGCCGACCGGCAGGTCTCCGGCTGGTCCACCCCGGCCTCGTGGACGATGGGGCTGCTCGACCAGTCCGACTGGGGCGACGCCCGCTGGATCGACTACCCCGACCGCCAGGAGAACCAGCCACTGCCGATCTTCGCCCGGCGGTTCGACGTCCCCCGTGGCAAGAAGGTCAGCGCCGCCACGCTGCACCTGTCCGGCGTCGGCCTGCACCACGCCACGGTCAACGGCAAGGCGCTGACCGACGAGGTGCTGGCCCCCGGCAACTCCAACTACCAGCTCTCCAGCGAGTACCGCACCTACGACCTGACCCGGGTGGTGCGCAGCGGCAGCAACACCGTCGGCGTCGAACTCGGCAACGGCACGGCCTACGTGCGGCGCAGTGTCACCAACCCCGCCGTCGGCCGGACCTCCCCCTACTCCTGGTGGCAGAGCCAGCTCAAGGGCGCCGGGGTCCTCGCGGCCGACGTCCCGGCCGGGGCGACGACGGTCACCCTCGACGCCGTGACCGGGTACCACGTCGGCGGCACCATCAACATCGACACCGGCGGGGGCGGCGACCGCCTGGAGTCGCGCACCATCACCGCCATCGGCACCGCCGGCGCGGACGGCACCGGCATCACCTTCACCCCCGCCCTGAGCAGCGCCCACCGGGCGGGTGCCAAGGTCACCGGGTCCGGCAACTCCCTCGCGGCGAGCGACCCCTCGGCCGGGGCCGCCGTCACCCCCCGGTTCATCGGCCGGTTGGAGATCACGTACCAGGACGGCAGTCGCGCCGTCGTCACCGACCGGTCCTGGCGTACCGCGCTCGGCCCGCTGGTCACCGACGCCTGGTACGCCGGTTCCGACTACGACGCCCGCCGCGAGCAGCCGGGCTGGAACGAGGCGGGGTCGAACCTGACCGCGACCGCGACCCGCCGGGACGGCTCCCCGACGGGCTGGACCGCCGCCGGCATCGCCCCGCCGCCGAACCTGACCACCAGGCTGGTCGCCCGCGCCGCCGAGCCGATCGTCGAGTGGGAGCGGTTCACGCCGACGTCGGTGACCAACCCCGCGCCCGGCACCTGGGTCTTCGACTTCGGGCAGAACATCGTCGGGTGGCCCGAGCTGGACCTGCGGCGGGTGCCGGCGGGGACGACCGTGCGGATGTCCCCGGCGGAGTCGCTGAACCCGGACGGCACCGTCAACCAGAGCTCGCTCGGCCCGGGTGGCCGGGACACCGACCTGTTCAACACCTACACCGCGTACGGCGCCCCCCGGGGCGAGACCTGGCACCCGAAGTTCACCTACTTCGGCATGCAGTGGGTGCAGGTCACCGGCCTGCCCGAGGGGTACGTCCCGACGCGGGACCTGGTCACCGGCGTCCGGCTCCAGGCCGCCACCCCGGTGGCCAGCACCTTCACCAGTTCCGACGCGCGGATCAACCGGATCCACCGGATGTCGCGGTACTCGATCGCGGGCAACACGATGTCGGTCTTCACCGACTGCCCCGGTCGGGAGAAGCTGTCCTACCCGGCCGACTACACCATGCCGATGGGGGCCATCCACCGCAACTTCGACCTCACGGCGTACCTGCGGACCTCGATGCACCACCTGGTCGAGGGGCAGTCCGTGGCCGACACCCCGATGGCCGGCAACGTCGCGCTGAAGACCCCGGTCTACGACTGGGGGTACACCGGCAACTTCGGCGACGAGATCAACTGGGGCAACGCCATCGTCCTGGTCCCGGCGATGCTCTACGAGCTGTACGGCGACACCCAGACCATGCGGACGTACTACGACCGGATGGTGAAGTTCGTCGACTACATCCAGCGGGAGAAGGTGGGCACCGGCGACAACCAGCACATCGTCAACGCCGCCCTCGCCGACTGGGTCTCGGCCGAGCAGACCTCCGGCCGGATCGCCGGCACCTGGGGCTACTACATCATGATCACCAAGATGGCGATGATGGCCGAAGTGACCGGCCGTACCGCCGACGCCACCCGGTACACCGCGCTGGCCGCCGAGATCAGGACCGCGTTCAACCGGGCGTTCTTCAACGACACGCTCGGCTACTACACGGCCACCGGCAACGCCGGCACCGGCGGCGCCACCCAGGCGGCGCAGGCGCTGGCCCTCGACGCCGGGCTGGTGCCCGACGACAAGCGTCAGGGGGTGCTCGACCAACTCGTCAGGAACATCTACGAGTTCCACCCGAACGGCGACGGCCCCCACTTCAGCGGCGGCACCATCGGGATGGCGCCGATCGTGCGCGCGCTGGCCGCCGCCGGTCGCGACGACGTGCTGTGGGACCTGCTCCAGGAGGACACCGAGCCCAGCTACGGCTTCTTCCTCCAGTCCACTCCCGCCAACCCCGGTGGCTTCACCACCATCGGGGAGCGCTGGACCCGGGGCAGCTCGAAGAACCACATGATCCTCGCCCAGATCGAGGAGTGGTTCCAGTCCGGGGTCGCCGGCATCCGTGCCGCCGAGGGCGCGGTCGCGTACGAACGACTCGTGTTCCAGCCCAAGGCGGTCGGTGACCTGACCTTCGCCGAGGGCAGTTACACCACCCCCAGGGGTACGGCGGGCAGCGCGTGGCGGAAGTCCACCCAGCGGTTCACGCTGACGGTCACGGTGCCGACCAACACCACCGCCGAGGTCTGGGTGCCCACCGGTACGGGCCAGCAGGTCAGGACGCCCGCGCGGGCGACGTTCCAGCGCGTGGAGGCCGGGTACACGGTCTTCTCCGTGCCGTCCGGCACGTTCACCTTCACGGCCGCCTGAGCCACGAGGGGTGGGTCCTCCGACCGGACGGCGGAGGACCCACCTGCGGTGGCCCATGTGCCCGTCGCCGCGAGACGGCGTGTCGCGGACCGGGGGCGACCTCACGTCGGCGCGGAACACCCACCAGGAACAGATCTGCCACATTCGCTACGTCGCCTCGACGCCCCACGCGACGCGCTCTGGTCTGCCGGGTGTCGACGAGCGGCGTCACGACGCCCGGAAGGCTCGCCGGTAGGCGCTCGGGGTGGTGCCGACCTGGGCTCGGAAGCGGCGGCGCAGGTTGACCGCCGACCAGAGACCGACGCGGGCCGCGATCGCCTCGACCGGCAGGTCCGTCTTCTCGAGCAGGGCGCGGGCCTCGGACACCCGCCGCGACAGCAGCCACGCCCCGGGGCTCGTGCCGAGCTGCTCGGCGAAGCGCCGGGCCAACGTGCGGGGCGAGACGCGGAGGTGGGCGGCCAGGTCACCGACCGACAGCGGCTCGGCGAGGCGCGCGCCGGCCCACGCCAGAAGCCCGTCCAGCGCGTCCCCGGGGGTCGGGGATGGCACGTACGGCTTGTGGCCGCCCGCACGCTGCGCCGGCATCACCATGTGCCGTGCGAGCAGGGCGGCGTACGCGGCGCCGTGGTCCTGTCGGACCAGGTGCAGGCACAGGTCGATGCCCGCGCCCGCGCCGGCGCTGGTGGCGACGTCACTGTGGTCGACGTAGAGGGCGTCCGCCGTCACGCGCACCCGGGGGAACTCCCGCCGCAGTTGGTCGGCGCGCGCCCAGTGCGTGGTGGCCGACCGGCCGTCCAGCAACCCCGTGCGAGCCAGG
Organism: Micromonospora rosaria; assembly: GCF_001567585.1. Lineage (GTDB taxonomy): Bacteria > Actinomycetota > Actinomycetes > Mycobacteriales > Micromonosporaceae > Micromonospora > Micromonospora rosaria. Next base: position 72,896 of record NZ_LRQV01000001.1, on the reverse strand, counting down.
GCGAACACACCGGAACAGATCGTGACGAGCCGGGCCCCACGGGCGTGGGCGTGCAGCAGCGCGGCGCGCACGTCGGCGGAGAGCGGCGCGCTCACCGGCGACCAACCCGGGATGATCACGGTGTCGGCGGCGTCGAGCGCCGACAGGCCCTGCGACACGGACATCACGTACCCGGCCGACGTCAGGACGGCACCGGGCCGCTCCGCGCACAGGCCGAACTCGTAGTGCTGCGGCACCTCGGCCCGGGCCGTACCGAAGACCTCGGCGGCCAAGCCGAGCTCGAACGTCGACTGCACCGGGCGCACCAGAGCCACCACCCGATGCATGGCAGGAAAGTACCCCACGGTGTCCCGGTCGACACTGTTCGCCGCGCGGTCCGTCACCGCACCGTGGGAGGCATGCATCCTGAGATCCTCGACCAAGAGGGCTACGCCTGGGCCACCGTCGCCGACTCCCCCGTCCGGGAACTCTTCCCCGGGATCCGGCTCCGCTCGCTGCGGACGGGGCCGACCGGCGCGCACGCCCACGTGCTCGAAATGGACCCGGGCACGTCCTGGCCGCGCCGCGACGTGCACGGGCCCGGACCGGAGGAGGTCTACGTGATCGCGGGCACCTTCCACGACGGCGCACGCGACTACCCGGCCGGGACGTTCCTGCACGCCCCGGCCGGTTCGTGGCACGTTCCCGCGACCGCCACCGGCTGCACGCTGTTCCTCTTCTACCCGCACGGATAGCGCCACCGCTCGCGGCCCCCGACGGCTGAACGGGTGCGACAGGCCAGGACGCTGACCGCAGCAGCCACCCCGGACCGTCGCGCCGGCGGAGGGCTCACCACGACGGTGAGCCCTCCGCACCTGGCTGCGGTCAGGCCGCGCGCACCGCCACGTTCGTCGCGCGGAGCAGCCCGACGACGCTCTTCACCGCCGCCAGGCCCTCCTGGTGGGTGCCGGCGGTGATCCGGCCGGACCAGTGGCCGTACCGGTCGGCGAGGGTGCCGATGCCGGCCGACCCGGCCTGGACGACGCACGAGCCGAGCGGGTCGTCCGGCGCCTGGGCGGCCGGGGCCGCCGGGCATCCGACGCCGAAGCGTTCCTGCTGCGCCAGCGGGCTCAGCCCGGAGACGTCACCCTGGCAGGGGTCCCAGTCCAGCTGCTGCTGGCAGCTGGCGTAGTTCGCCAGCGCCCGCTGGTAGGCGTTGGCCAGGTGCAGCGACCCGCTGTTGTAGCTGTCCTGGCTGCGCGGCAGGCGGTAGTCCGCCGGCAGCGACCGGTCACCGAAGAGGTGGCCGCGCATGACGTCGTCCCGATCCAGCGCCGAGGACCAGCCCAGGTCCGAGAAGATCTGCAGCATCCGTACCGCGTCGGAGACCTTCTTCCCGGCCTCCCACAGTTGGTGCGACAGCGACCAGGTGCCCGCCGGCGGGCGGTCCACGCCGGTGCCGAGCGCCGCCACCCGGTAGTAGTAGCGCTGCTTGCCGGTCAGCATGGCCTGGGTCTTGGTCCGGGCCAGCGCCAGCGCTTCGGCGTTGTCCACCACGGTGCCCCGGCTGTCCATCGCCGCCCGGTACGTCGAGTTCCACTTGCTGGTGAGGTAGTAGTCGGGTTCCCGGCAGTAGCCGCTCGGCGGGTTGGACCGCTGATCCCACAGGCAGATGTCGGTCAGCCTGGTCTGCCAGGTCACCGTCCGCACGTCCTGCCAGTCACCGCCGAACCACTTCGCCTGCTGCCGGACGACCAGCCGCAGGTCGCCGTTCGTCTGCTGGTATCGCGGGCCGTCGTTCACCTCCAGGTTGACGAACTCCCGGTCGATGCAGGAGCGCAGCTGCGGGCGGTGGCCGGGTGCCATCGCGTAGGCGGCGAGGTGGTAGACGTTGGGCAGGTCCGAGCGGTTGACCCGGCTGGGGACGGTGAGGTTCGTGCCCATCGAGGAGTCGCAGAAGGACAGGTGAGGGGCGTCCGGGACACGGCCGGCGGCCGGGACGTCCTGGTCGACGCTGCCCCACATGTCGTAGTCCCGGTCGGTCTCCACCCAGCGCACCCCCCGGCCGACGTCGTCGAGGGCGGTCTTCCACTGGCCGACCGCCGTCCGGTAGTCGGCGGTCAGCCGCTGAAACAGGGCGTTGGTGCCACCGTCCACGGTGGGCGCGCTGAACTGTCGCACCCGGCGGTTGACCGCGTCGCCCGCGGCGATCGTGCTCGCCGTCTCGGCGGCGGCGACCTGGGCCGCGTACTGCGGGTTCTGCAGTTGCAGGATGAGGTTGGCCCGAGCGCCGAGCAGCCACGCCGACGGGTTGGCCACTCCGGAGGCCGGCTGGTCGCCGGGGGCGGGGGTGAGCGCGACGCCCCGGGCCCCCACCCACTGGGCGAGGTAGTCGATCGCGCCGGCCGGCAGGTGCAGGTTGACCGTGCCCACCGGGTCGGCCAGCGACGTGCCGGCCGGGACGACGTACGGTGCCTGCCGGGCGCTGTCGGCCGCGAAGGTACGGGTCGGTGAGTCGGCCTGGTCGAAGTAGGTCGCGAGGGAGTCGATCGGCGTGCCGGTGCGGGCCTCCCGGTGCACGTACCGGTCGACGCTGGTCTTCAACGGCTGCTGGGCGATCTGCTCGAAAGCGGCCTGGCTCGCCAGCGCCAGGGTGTCGACCCGCTGGTCGAGGACGATCAGCTGGCCGGCGATGACGGTGAGCTGGGCGCGTACCTCGGCGAGGTCCCGGGACAGCGCGGTCAGTTGGGCGCTGAGCCCGTCGTACATCGCGCCGAGCATCTTCTCGATCCGGTCGAACCGCTTGTCCATGCCGGCGGCCAGTCGGTTGATCTGGTCGCGCAGGGCGGCGATCTCCCGGGCGGTGCCGGCGTCGGCGCCGCCGTCGCCGGTGAACAGCGGCAGCAGGATCATCGCCGCGCCGACCAGGCCGCCGACCAGGGTGAACGTCGACATCGCCAGCGCCGCCGTGGTGATGCCGGCCGCCGAGATCGCCGCGGTGTACGTGGTGATCGCCGAGATGGCGCCGACCACGGCCTTGGCGATGGTCTCGATCTGCTTGCCGAACTGCTTGTCCACCATCCCGGCGAGTTTGCCGAGGACGGTGACGGCCTGGCCGAGCTTCTCGTTGAGTTTGCGGTCGGCCTCCGCCTTCGCCTTGGCCGCCGCCTCGTCGGCGCTGGTCGGCTTGGTCGGCCCGTCGATCGGGAACCGGTCGGACTGGGCGACCACGTCGGTCACCGTGGTCGCGGCCCGCTGGCGGAGCGCGGCGAGGGCCGCGTCGAGTTGCGACTGGATCTCCGCCCGGTAGGCGTCCCGGTCGTGGCGCTTCGCGGTGATCGCCGCCAGGTCGAGGTGTCCGCTCAGGTCGGGCAGCTGCGCGAGGTCGGCCGCCGGGGTGTCCAGGCGGAGGCCGAGCCGGGTGCCGACCGCGCCGTTCCACACCTCGGCGAGGGTCGGATCGGTGGCGGCGCGGGCGTGCAGCGTGCCCCACACCTCGGTCAGCGCGCCCCGGGAGACGATCTCCCACAGGTGGTCCTGGGTGCCGCTGCGGATCTGTTCGATCGGCGGCACGATGCCGCCCAGTTCCTCTCCGGTGGTGCTGCGCAGCAGCGCCTTGACCGCCGGGCCGCCGAGGTGGGCGTCGCCGCTGCCGGCGAGCTTCGCCATCGCCGTGCCCAGCAGGTGCAGCTTCCCGGGTGACTCGTCGGACGCCGCGACGGCCTGCCCGACGAGGGTGGTGACGGTGTTCAGGTGGGTGGTGACGGTCGCGGTGTCGGCCGTCGGGTGCGTGCCGCGCCAGTCGCTCAGCTCGGCGGCGACCACGGCGTCCAGCAGGCCACGGGTGCCGCCCTCACGGACCTGGACGACCGCCGCGAACAGGGCGTGGTGCACGGCCTGCTCGTCGTACGGGACGGGGTCGGCGGCGACCGCCGGTCCGGCCAGCCCGACGGCCAGGCTCACGCCGGTCACGGCCGCGAGCCACCGGCAGGGGTGGCTGAGGCCTCTCGTGGTTCTCAATCGATGTCCTTCCTCCGGCGTCCCGCAGGTCTGTGGGACGGGGTGCGGGTTCCATCAGGCCGCAGGAGGGTTGGCGCGCCCTTAACGTCGTCTTGGTGGGCTGGTGGGGTCCGGTGGCAGGCGTCCGAGCGGACCGGTCCGGGGTGCTGCCGGGTCCGCGGGGGCTGGCCGACCGGTTGATCGGGTAGCTGTCGGATAGTGGATCTCCCGAATGGTCGCGGCTCACTACGGTGGCAGCGTGACGAGGATCGGTGTGCTCGGCCCCGTGTGGGCACTGCGCGACGGCGTCCCGATCGACCTCGGGGCGCCGCGACAGCGCGCGGTGCTGGCCCGGCTCGTCGCCGGCGGCGGTCACGTGGTCTCGGTCGACCAGCTCGTCGAGGACCTTTGGTCGGGAGACCCGCCGCCCCGGGCCCAGGCGGCCCTGCAGGTGTACGTGTCGAACCTGCGCCGGGCGTTGGAGCCGGACCGCCCGCCCCGCCATCCCGCCCGGATCCTCGTCACGGCGGCCCCGGGGTACGCCCTGCGGCTGCCGACGTCCCAGGTGGACGCCTGGCGGTTCGAGGCGGCGGTGCGGACGGCGACGCGGGTCACCGGGACGCCGCCGCAGGCGGCGCTGGCCGACCTGGACGAGGCCCTGGCGGGTTGGGACGGCGGTCTGCCGTACGCGGAGTTCGTCGGGGAGCCGTGGGCGGACCGGGAGAGCGACCGGCTGGGCCGGCTGCGGCTGACCGCCGTCGAACAGCGCGCGAGGCTGCTGCTCGACGTGGACCGCGCCGACGAGGTGGTCCTCGACCTCGATCCGCTCGTGCGGGAGCACCCGCTGCGGGAGCAGGCCGCGGTGCTGCTCGCGGTCGCGTTGTACCGCCTGGGACGGCAGGCCGACGCGTTGGACGTGGTGCGGGCGGCGCGGGCCGCGCTGAGCGAGCAGGTGGGCATCGACCCGGGGCCGGAGCTGCGGGGCCTGGAGACGGATCTGCTGCGGCAGGACCCCCGGCTGGGGCCGTCGGCCGCCCGGATCGCCCGTCCGGTGGCCGCTGCCGGGCGGGCCGAGCCACCGCCTGCCGGAGGGCATCGGCCGTCCGCCGCGCCGGCGCCGGTGGGGCGTGCGGCGGAGCTGGCCCGGATGCGCGCGGCGGCCGACCGCGTCACCGGCGCCGGGCTCGGCTTCTGCTGGGTCGGCGCCGACGCGGGCGGCGGGAAGTCGACGCTGGCCCGGCACCTCGCCGGGGGCCTCGCCGCCGACGGCTGGATCACCGCGACCGGCACCTGCCCTCAGGTGGAGGGCGCGCCACCGGCCTGGGCGTGGCACGAGGTGGTCACCGCCGCCCGTACGCGGTTCCCGCTCGACGAGGCGGAGGCGGCTGGCCTGCGGCTGCTCGTGGACCCCGGGACCGCCACGGCGGCCGGCGCCGGGCGGTACGACGAGTTCCACCTGCGGCAGGCGCTGGGGGCCTACCTGTGCCGGCTGGCCGGTCACGGCCCGCTGCTCGTCGTGATCGAGGACCTGCACCGGGCCGACGACGAGACCCTGCGCGTCCTGCGTCACCTCGCCGCCACCCTCGCCGACGCGCCGGTCCTGGTGGTGGCGACGTTCCGCCCGGACGAGGTGACCGAGGACGTGGTGGCGGCCCGGGCCGCGCTCACCGGCGTGCCGGCGGTGGAACTGCACCTCGACGGCCTCGACGACGGGGCCGTCGCCGAGCTGCTGCGGCGGCACGGCGTCGACACCACCGACACCGAGCTGCTGCGCACGGTGCGGGACCGGTCGGCGGGGAATCCGCTGTTCACGATCGAGTTGGCCCGGCTGATCGCGGCCGAAGGGCCCGGGTCGGCGCTGGACGGCATTCCCGCCGCGCTGGGTCACGTGCTGGCCCGGCGGTTGGCACGGCTGCCGGCCGCCGCCCAGACGGTGCTGCGGCACGCCGCCGTCCTGGGGCCCGACGCCGAGGTCGACATCCTGGTCGCGGTCGACGGCGGCCCCGAGGAGCCGGTTCTCGACGGCCTGGAGGCCGGGGTGACCGCGGGTCTGCTCGTGGAGCCCGAGCCGGGGCGGATCCGTTTCGCGCACGCCCTGCTGCGGGACGCGCTCTACCACAGCGTGCCGCTGCTGCGACGGACCCGGATGCACCACCGGATCCTCACGGTGCTGCGTGCCGAGCGCGCCGACGACGTGGCCGCGTTGGGGCGGCACGCCCTCGCCGCGCTCACCCCGGCCACCGCCGGGGACGCGATCGGTCACCTGGCCGCCGCCGCCCGCCGGGCCGGTGACCTCGGCGCGCCCCGGGAAGCCGCCGTGCTCTGGGCGGGCGCGCTGCGCGCGGCCGACCTCACCCCCGCCGCTTCCGCGCGTACCCGTCTGGACCTGCTCTGTCAGCGGGCCACCGCGAGCGCGCTCGCCGGTGACGTGCTGACCGCCCGCGCCGCGCGCGCCGACGCGGTGCGGCTGGCCACCGGGTTGGACGACCCGCTGGCGGTGCACTCCGCGTTGACCTGTTTCGACGCCCCGGTGACCTGGACCATCCGGCCGGACCGCGCCGTCGACGGGCCGTTGGTCCGGCTGCTGGAGCAGGAGCTGTCCCGGGTGGGCGGGGACGGGCCGGCGCTGCGGTCCCGGCTGCTGAGCACCCTGGCCTTCGAGATCGAGGGTGCCGATCTGCGGCGTGCCGACGAGGTCACCCGGGAGGGCCTCGCGCTGGCCCGCCGGCAGGACGACCCGGCGGTGCTCTGCCGGGCGCTCAACGCCCGCTACTTCGTCACGGTCGCCCCCGCGTACCGGGCCGAGCTGCCGGAGGTCGGGCGGGAGTTGCTGGCGGTCGCCGAGGCGGCGGGGCTCACCGCGTACCAGTGCGAGGCCCACCACATCCTGTACCAGGCCGCGCTCGCCGAGGCCGACTTCGAGCGGGCGCGGTACCACGTCGACCGGGCGGTCGAGGAGGCCACCACGGGTCAGCTCGGCCTGATCCTCGCCGTGATGGGGTGGTTCACCGGTCTGCGCGCGCTCTTCGCCGGGGATCTCGACGAGGCGTCGCGCCGGTACGCGGAGGTCAGCGAGCGGATGGTTCGCGTCGGTGGTCCCAACGCGGCGGCGATGGGGTTGATGGGCCGGTTCACGGTGCTCAGCACGGTCGGGCGCGGACACGAGGTGCTGGAGGAGATCCGGCAGGTGCACGCGCGGGTGCCCGACGACACGCACGACGTGTTGGCCCACGCGCTGCTGTCCGCGGGTGACCGGGCGGCGGCCCGGGCGGTGTGGCGGCCCCAGACCCCGATTCGCCCCGACTACCTGTGGCTGTACTGGATGACGCTGCGCGGGCAGGTCGCGGCGCGGCTCGGTGACCGGCCGGCGGCGCGGCGCTGCTACCAGGAGCTGTTGCCGTGGGCGGGGCGGTTCGCCGGGCTGGAGTGCGGGTCGATCTCGCTCGGTCCGGTGGACCAGACCCTCGCCGAGCTCGCCGCCGCGGTGGGTGACCCGGCCGCCGCCGGGCACCGGGCGGCCGGGCTCCGGCTGGCCCGCCGGGTCGGTGCCGTGCCGTGGAGCGACGAGTCGGCGTACGCGCCGGCGGCGGTGCGCTGAGCGGGTCACCGGTGCGGGGGCGGCGTCACGTGCCGAAGACCGTCGCCTCCCGACGACGGAACCCGGGTCGCAGCGCCACCAGCATCAGCCGCAGCATCGGCCCGGCGATCCGCTTCAGCTCGTCGAGTTCCTCCGGGTGGGCGTACCGCTCGATCCGGGGCAGCTCGAAGCGCAGCGCGCCGCCCTTGCGGACGGCCCGTTCCACGGTGTTCCAGTCGGTCACGCTGACGTACCGGCGGATCACCGGGAAGATCAGCCGTTCCTCCTCCTCGATGTGCTCGTCGAGGACGTCGCGCAGGTGGGCGAGGGTCGCGGCGAGCCGCCGGGCGACGGTGTGCGCCCGGCCCGCTGCGGGACGGCCCTCGGCGTACGCGGCCAGGAGGTCGTCCGCCGCGACGCGGACCTCGTCCAGCACCGGGTCGAGGGCCGCGTGGTCGTCGCTGAGGTCCCGCAGGTCGATCTCCGCGCCCGCCGACCGGGCCAGCACCGGCCAGAGGACCTGGTCCTCCATCGCGTGATGGTGGTGGATGCCGTCGCAGAGCAGCCGCAGGTACGTCCGCAGGGCCGTCGCCCGGCGGCGGTCGTACGTGAGCTGGCCGGCCGCCACGCGACCGACCAGGTCGGCCAGCCGGCGGGTGTCGGACCGCATGGTGCGGTGGTTGATCCGGAAGCCGGTGAGGTTCGGCTCGTCGTGGTGGGTCGTGCTGCCCATGGTCTCCTCCGGCCGCGCCGGCGGCGGCCTGGTCGGGGTGGTCGGCTACCGGTGGGCCGCTCCGCGGCGGCCACCGGCTGGTGTGTCCCGACTGTGGAGGGGGGCGTTTGGCGCGCACTTGGCGTCGACTTGGCGGGGCCGGCGCAAGGCCCCGACGACGCCGGTCGGTCGCTTTCGGGCGACCCGAGGGCGGAAACCCTGCGCGCCGCAGGGTGGACCCGTAGGTTCGAGCGGCGGCAGATCCGCGACGCCCCCGGGCGCCAGGAAGAGACAGCCCCGGCGAGGACCCGTGAGAGCCCGAACGCATCGTCCGACGCCGGCGGTGCTGGTCAGCCTGGCCGTCTCGGCCGTGCTGCTGGTCGTGGTGAGCCTGCTGGTACGCCACCAGCCGGTCGCGGCCTGGGAGCGGGACCTGTTCACCCTGCTGAACCGCCTGCCGGCCGGGGTGACCCCGGCACTGGTCGTGGTCATGCAGGTCGGCGTGTACCCCGCGGTCTTCGTCGCCGCCGCGCTCGCCGCGCTGCTCCGCCGGTTCGCGGTGGCCCGGGACCTGCTCCTGGCCGGCAACCTGGCGTACTGGCTGGCGGTCGTCACCAAGGCCGCGGTGGCCCGGCACCGCCCGGACGTCCTGCCGGCCGACGTCACGCTGCACGACACCGTCACCGGCACCTGGGGGTACCCCTCCGGGCACGTCGCGGTCGCCACCGCCCTGGCGCTGGTCGCGGCGCGGGCCGGCGGCGTCCGCTGGCGTCGCCTGATGGGGGTGCTGGTCGTGGTGGTGGCGGTGGCCCGGGTGCACGTCGGCGCGCACCTGCCGGTGGACGCCGTCGGCGGGGTCCTGGTCGGCTGGTTCGCGGTCTGCCTGACCCGGCTGGTGGTCGGGGAGGCCGGCCCGGAACGGTCCGTCGGTGTGCTGCGCCATGCCCTGTGGCGGCGCGGCTTCGACGTGGTGGCGTTGACGCCGTTGAGCGGCGACGCCCGTGGCTCGTGGCCCTGGCGGGCGGAGACCGCCGACGGGCGACGGTTGTTCGTCAAGGTGACCGGTGGGCAGCAGCGCGACGCGGACTGGGCGTACAAGCTCTACCGGCGGGTGCGCTACCGGCACGTCGCCGACGCGCCGCCGTCCCTCAGCGCGAAGCAGCAGAGCGAGCACGAGACGTACCTGACGCTGCTGGCGGAGCGGGCGGGCGTGCGGGTACCGCCGGTCGTCACGACCGCCACCCTGCCCGGCGGCGACGCGGTCCTGGTGCAGGAGTACGTCGACGCCACCCCGCTGGACTCGACCGTCGGGCCGCTGCCGGTGGAGCCGATCGCGGACGTGTACCGGCAGGTGGCGACGCTGCACCGGGCCGACATCGCGCACCGGGACCTGCGGGCGGCCAACATCCTCGTCGACCGGCGGGCGGCCTACCTGGTCGACGTGGGGTTCGGCGTCGACGACGCCCGGACCGACCAGCAGGCCCAGGACGTCGTGCAGGTGCTGGTCACCTGCGCCGTCCGGGTGCACCCGGTGACCGCCGTCGACCTCGCGATGGCGCACCTGGGCGCCGAGCGGGTCGCCGAGAGCCTGCCCTACCTGCAACGACCGGTCCTGCCCCGGGCCATCCGCGACGCGCTGGAGCACACCCCGGGCCTGCTTGAGGATCTCCGGGACGAGATCCTGCGCCGCTGCCCGCAGCGCAGGCCGAGGCTGGCGCGGGTCGTGCGGATCACCCCGCGCGGCGTGCTGCTGCTGATCGCGCTCGGCCTGCTGGTGCACGTCCTGCTCCCCCAGGTCGGCGAGGTCCGTACCGCGCTGCGGCTGATGCTGCACGCCCACCCGGTGGCGCTCGGCGCGACCCTGCTCGGCTCGGCGGCGACCTACCTGCTCAGCGCGGTCGTCCTACGCCTGGCCACCACCCGCCGGGTACCGCTCGGCGAGGCGACCGTGGTCCAGGTCGCCGCCTCGTTCGCCAACCGGCTGGCTCCCGGCAGCGTCGGCGGAGCCGCGCTGAGCCTGCGCTACCTGCACCAGAAGGGCCTGACCGCCGCCGAGTCGGCCACCGCCGTGGTGGTCTCCCGGACCGCCGGCGTGGTGTCGGTGGGGCTGCTGCTGCCCCTGCTGCTGCCCTTCGCGCGGCAGCCCACCCGTACCGCCGAACATGCCGCCACCAGCAAGGCCCTGCCCGTCCTCCTCGGTGTCCTCGCGGTGCTGCTCGCCACCGCGGGGGCGCTGGCCGTACCCCGGCTGCGGCACCACGTCCGCGCGGCGGTCCACCAGAGCCGCACCGCCCTGCGCGCCCTCGTCCACCAGCACCGGCTGATCCGGCTGGCGGGGGCGGCCACGGCCCTCACCCTCGCCTACGGGCTCAGCCTCTACGCCGGCCTGCTGGCCGTCGGTCAACCCGCGACGCTGGCCCTGCTGCCGCCGGTCCTGCTCGTCTGCATCATCGGCGAGGGGGTGGCCTCCGCGGCGCCCACCCCCGGCGGTCTCGGTGCCACCGAGGCGGCCCTGGTCTCCGGGCTGCTCCTGTCCGGCGTGCACACCGACACCGCCGTCGCCGGTGTCCTCGTCTACCGCCTGGCCACCTTCTGGATCCCCGTCCCGATCGGCTACCTCGCCCTGCGGGCGTTGTCCCGGCGACATCTCCTGTGACCACCCGCGTCGGCCGGGACCGGGGAGCGCCCAGCGGCGACGGTGGCGACACGCCGACGCCCTCCACAGCTGCGGTCCGGCGGGGACGTTTGGTCGCCGTGATGCCGGGTAGCCGGCGGCGGCTGAAAGGGCGGTGGACCGGTGGAGCGTGGCAGGTTCGGTGACGTGGTGGTGGGCACGGCCGGCGACGTGGCGGGCGGTGTGGTGGATCCGAAGGCGGCTCTCGGCAAGGTACGGGCCACGGTCGGGCCCCGCGCCCTGCTGGCCCTGGCCGCTGGCCTGGCCCTCGGCTACCTGCTGGCCCGGTCCCGGCTGCGCGCCTGAGGCGGGGCCGTCGGCGGCGGGACGAGGAGGACGACGTGCAGGAGATCGTGGGCGAGAGCCTGGCCCGACGGCTGGTGGCCTGGGGGGTCGACACCGTGTTCGGCCTGCCCGGTGACGGCATCAACGGCCTGATGGAGGGCTTCCGCCGGCAACGGGAGAAGCTGCGCTTCGTGCTGGTGCACCACGAGGAGGCGGCGGCCTTCATGGCCACCGGGTACGCCAAGGCCACCGGGCGGCTCGGGGTGTGCGCGGCCACCTCGGGTCCCGGGGCGATCCACCTGCTCAACGGGCTGTACGACGCCAAGCTCGACCACGTGCCGGTGCTGGCGATCACCGGCATGCAGGAGACCTCGGTGCTGGGCGCGCACTACCAGCAGGAGGTGCACACCACCCACCTCTACCAGGACGTGGCCTCGTACAACCTGATGGTGACCAACCCGCAGCAGATGCCGGCGGTGGTGGACCTGGCGATCCGTGACGCGCTGAGCAAGCGGACGGTGGCTCACCTGAGCTTCCCCAACGACGTGCAGGTGGCGCTCGCCAGTGAGGACCCGTACCGGCACGTCAGTCCGGGCAAGCCGCCGATGAGCGCGGCGCTGCTGTCGTACCCGCACCTGCCCCCGGACCCGCAGGAACTGGCGAGGGCGGCCGAGGTGCTCAAGGCCGGCCGGAAGGTGGCCATGCTGGTCGGGGTGGGTGCCCGGGGGGCCCGCGAGGAGGTGCTCGCGGTGGCCGAGGCGCTCGGCAGCCCGATCGTGAAGACCCTGCCGGGCAAGATGGTGGTGCCCGACGACCATCCGCTCACCACCGGCGGCATCGGCCTGCTCGGCACCGCGCCGAGCGAGGAGCTGATGGAGGAGTGCGACACGCTGCTGATGGTGGGTACCTCCTTCCCGTACGGGAAGTACCTGCCCGCGCCGGGGCAGGCGACGGTGGTGCAGGTCGACGTCGACCCGAGCCTGATCGGGATGCGGCTGCCGGTGGACGCGCCGGTCTGCGCGGACGCCCGGCTGGCGCTGCGGCACCTGCTGCCGCTGCTCACCCACACCCCGGACCGTTCCTTCCTGACGACGTACCAGCGCAAGATGGACACCTGGCGTTCGGAGATGGCCGCCCTGGTGGACCCGCAGCGCTCGCCGATCGCGCCGCAGTACCTGATGGGCTGCATCGACTCCGCCGCCGCCGACGACGCGATCCTCACCTGCGACTCCGGGACGATCGCGACCTGGTCGGCGCGGCACTGGACGATCCGTGGTGACCGTGAGTACTACCTGTCGGGCAACCTGGCGACGATGGCGCCCGGCCTGCCGTACGCCATCGCGATGCAGCACGCCCATCCGGGCCGGCAGGTGATCGCGTACGTCGGGGACGGCGGGTTCGCGATGCTGATGGCCGAGTTCCTCACCGCGGTCCGGCACGGGTTGCCGATCAAGGTGGTCGTGAACAACAACAACTCGTACGGTCAGATCCTCTGGGAGCAGATCATCCTCGGCTACCCGGAGTACGCGGTGCGGCATCGCGAGCCGGAGGCGGACTTCTCCACCTGGGCGCGCGGCTGCGGTGCCTTCGGGGTCAAGGTGACCGACGCGAAGGCCCTGCCGGGGGCCATCCGGGAGGCGCTGGCGTACCCCGGGCCGGCGCTGGTGGACTGCGACGTCAACCCGAACGAACCGCCGATGCCCGGCAGGATCAAGTACGACCAGGCGAAGCACTTCACCGAGGCGTTCCTGCGGGGCCAGCCGCACAAGGTCGCCACCCTCGCCACCGTCGCCCGCGACAAGATCAACGAGCTGCGGTCGTGACCAGGGGGTCGCCCGGCAGACGGGCCACGGTCATGACCGAGGTGCTGCCCGACCCGGTGTTACGCCCCCCTGATCCGGCCCGCGACGTCGACGTGGCCGCGCTCACCGCCGACCTGCGCGCCGAGGTCGACGGGGAGGTCCGGTTCGACGCCGGCTCCCGCGCCGCGTACTCCACCGACGCCTCCAACTACCGCCAGGTGCCGATCGGGGTGGTGGTGCCCCGGACGGTGGACGCGGCGGTGGCCGCCGTGGCCGTCTGCCGTCGGCACGGCGCGCCGCTGACCTCCCGGGGCGGCGGTACCAGCCTGGCCGGCGAGTGCACCAACACCGCCGTGGTCCTGGACTGGTCGAAGTACTGCCACCGGCTGCTGGAGGTCGACGAGCAGGCCCGTACCTGCCTCGTCGAACCCGGCATCGTCCTCGACGAGCTGAACGGCCGGTTGAGACCGACCGGGCTGGAGTTCGGGCCCCGGCCGGCCACCCACAACCACTGCACCCTCGGCGGCATGATCGGCAACAACTCCTGCGGCGCCACGGCCCAACGCGCCGGCAAGGTGGTGGACAACGTCGTCGCCCTGGAGGTGCTGCTCTACGACGGCACCCGCATGTGGGTGGGCGAGACCAGCGACGAGGAGTACGCCCGGATCCAGCACGCCGGTGGCCGCCCGGCGCAGGTGTACCGGCAACTGCGGGCGCTGCGCGACGAGTACCTGGCCGACATCCGTACCCGGTACCCGGACATCCCCCGGCGGGTCTCCGGTTACAACCTGGACAGTCTGCTGCCGGAGAAGAACTTCCACCTCGCCCAGGCCCTGGTCGGGTCGGAGGGCACGCTGGTCACCGTCCTGCGTGCCCGGCTGCGGCTGATCCCGCAGGTCAAGGCCGCCGCCATGGTGTTCCTCAGCTACCCGGACATCGCCGCGGCCGGCGACGACGTGCCGAGGATCCTGGCGCACCAGCCGATCGCGCTGGAGGGGATCGACGACAAGCTGGTCGACCTGGAAAAGCACAAGAGCCTGCACCCGCACGCCCTGCACGAGCTGCCCGAGGGCGGGGCCTGGCTGATGGTGCAGCTCGGCGGCGACACCCCCGAGCAGGCCCGGACGGCCGCCGACCGGCTGATCGCCGCGGTGCGCCGCGACGGTGGACCCCGGGTGCACGAGTTCGCCGACCCGGTCGCCGAGCGGCGGATGTGGGAGATCCGCGACGCGGCGCTGGGCGCGACCACCCGGCTGCCCGACTCGGACTACACCTGGCCGGGGTGGGAGGACTCGGCGGTCGCCCCGGAGCGGCTCGGTGACTACCTGCGCGACCTGGCGGCGCTCTACCGTGCGCACGGCCTCCAGCACGCGTCGGTGTACGGGCACTTCGGGCAGGGTTGTGTGCACTCCCGGATCCCGTTCCGGCTGCGGACCGCCGAGGGGATCGGGGACTTCCGCGACTTCCTGGAACACGCCGCCGACCTGGTCGTGTCCTACGGCGGGTCGTTCTCCGGGGAGCACGGCGACGGGCAGGCCCGTGGCGAGCTGTTGCCCAAGATGTACGGCGAGCGGCTGACCAGGGCGTTCGGCCAGTTCAAGGCGATCTTCGACCCGGACGACCGGATGAACCCGGGCAAGGTGATGCCCCCGTATCCGCTGGACAGCCACCTGCGGCTGGGCGTGGACTACGACCACGACGCCGGGGGCACGGTCTTCGCCTTCCCCGACGACGGGGGCGACTTCGCCGCCGCCGTGCTGCGCTGCGTGGGGGTCGGCAAGTGCCGTCGCCACTCGGGTGGGGTGATGTGCCCCTCCTACATGGTGACCCGGGAGGAGGAGCACTCGACCCGGGGCCGGGCCCGGCTGCTGTTCGAGATGCTCGACGGCACCGCCCGCGACGGCGTGATCGGTGACGGCTGGCGCTCCGACGCGGTCCGCGACGCCCTGGACCTCTGCCTGGCCTGCAAGGGCTGCAAGGCCGACTGCCCGGTCAACGTGGACATGGCCACCTACAAGGCCGAGTTCCTGTCCCACCACTACGCGGGCCGGCTGCGCCCCCGCACGCACTACTCGATGGGCTGGCTGCCGCTGATCGCCACCGCCGCCGGGCGCCTGCCCCGCACGGTCAACGCGCTGACCCACGCGCCCGGGCTCCGCCGGCTGGCCAAGACCATCGGTGGCATCGACCAGCGGCGCGACATCCCGCTCTTCGCGCCGGAGTCGTTCCAGCGGTGGTTCGCCCGCCGCGCCCCGGGCGGCGACGGCTCCCGGGGCGAGGTGCTGCTGTGGCCGGACACCTTCACCAACCGTTTCCACCCGGGGGTGGCCCAGGCAGCGGTCGAGGTCCTGGAGGCGGCCGGGTGGCGGGTACGCGTCCCGGACGCCCCGGTGTGCTGCGGCCTGACCTGGATCTCCACCGGGCAGCTCGGTGTCGCCAAGCGGGTGCTGCGGCGTACGGTCGAGGTCCTGCGACCGCACCTGCGGGCCGGTACCCGGGTGGTGGGGTTGGAGCCGAGCTGCACGGCGGTGTTCCGCAGCGACGCCCACGAGCTGTTCCCGGCCGACGACGACGTCACCCGGCTGCGGGAGCAGACCGTCACCCTCGCCGAACTGCTGCACGACCACAGCCCCGGCTGGCAGCCACCCCACCTCGACGCGCACGCCCTGATCCAGACCCACTGCCACCACCACGCGATCCTCGGCACCGCCGCCGACCAGGCCGTGCTGGCCGCCGCCGGGGTGGACGCCGAGTTCCTCGACTCCGGCTGCTGCGGGCTGGCCGGCAACTTCGGGTTCGAGCAGGGGCACCACGAGGTCTCCGAGGCGTGCGCGGAGCGGGTGCTGCTGCCCGCCGTCCGCGACGCCACCGAGACGGACGTGATCCTCGCCGACGGTTTCAGCTGCCGTACCCAGGTCGAGCAGAGCGCCGCCGCCGGCCGGGCGGCGATCCACCTGGCCGAGCTGTTGCGCGGCGGCCTGCACGACGACACCGTGCCGGTCCGGCCCGAGCGTCTCTGGGCCGCCCGGCCACGGCCTCCCGGGGCGCTGTCCCGGTGGCTGGCGGTCGGTCTGGTGGCGGCCACCGGGCTGGCCTCGGCGGCGGCGCTGGCGCGCCGGTGGGCGCGGTGACCGGGATCCGGCTGACCGCCGAGGCGTACCGGGTCCCCACCGACGCGCCGGAGGGCGACGGCACCCTCGCCTGGAGCAGCACCACCCTGGTGCTGGTCCGGGCGCAGGCGGACGGGCACACCGGCTTCGGTTGGACGTACGGGCCGGTGGCCGTCGTCGCCGTGGTGGCGGACCTGCTCGCCCCGACGGTCGTCGACCTCGATCCGGACGAGGTGCCGGCGGCCTGGACGAGCATGCAGCGGCGGCTGCGCAACGCCGGCCGACCCGGTGTCGCCGGGCTCGCCCTGTCGGCGGCCGACTGCGCCCTGTGGGACCTCAAGGCCCGCCGGCACGGCCTGCCGCTGGCCCGGCTGCTCGGCACCGCCCGCCGGGCGGTGCCCGTCTACGGCAGCGGCGGCTTCACCACCTACGACGCCGACCGGCAGCACCGGCAGCTCGCCGGCTGGGTGCACGAGCAGGGCATTCCCCGGGTGAAAATCAAGATCGGCGAGTCGTGCGGTACCCGGGTGGAGCGGGACCTGGCCCGGATGACGGCCGCGCGCCGCACCATCGGCGACGGCGCGGAGCTGTTCGTCGACGCCAACGGCGCGTACCAGCGCAAGCAGGCCGTCCGGGTGGCGCACGCCGTGGTCGACCTGGACGTGCGCTGGTACGAGGAGCCGGTCAGCTCCGACGACCTGCCCGGCCTCGGCCTGGTCCGCGACCGGGTCACCCCCGACGTGACGGCCGGCGAGTACGGGTTCGACCTGGCCTACTTCCACCGGATGGCCCCGTACGTGGACTGCCTGCAGATCGACGTCACCCGCTGCGGCGGGATCAGCGAGTTCCTGCGGGTCGCCGCAGTGGCCGACGCCGCCGGGATCCAGGTGTCCGGGCACTGCGCGCCGCACCAGCACCTGCCGGTCGCCGCCGCCGTGGCCAACCTGCGGCACCTGGAGTGGTTCCACGACCACGTGCGCATCGAGGCGATGTTCTTCGACGGCGCGGCGTCGGCCACGGGTGGCAGCGTCCCGGTGCCGCTGGAGCGGCCCGGCACCGGCCTGGAGTTCCGCGCCGAACAGGCGCAGCGGTACCGGGTGGCCTGAAGCGCCGGCACCGGCCCGCCCGGTCGGGTGCGGTCACCGGCAGGGGTCGACCTGGCCGATCGTCACCGCCGTCTCCAGCATCAACGCGTGCACGAACCCCTGCGGCAGGTTGCCGCGCAGCTGTCGCTGCTGCACGTCGTACTCCTCGGTGTAGAGGCCCGGCGGGCCGCACGCCGCCCGGTTGCGTTCGAACCAGCGGTTCGCGCCGGCCACGTCCCCGGCCTGCCAGGCGGCCAGGGCGGCGGCGAAGCCGCAGAGCAGGAACGCGCCCTCGGCGTCGCCGAGGGGCCGCCGGTCGGGCCGGAACCGGTACAGGTAACCGTCCTGCTCCAGTTCGGCGATGACCGCCCGGCGGGTGCGGTCCACACGCGGGTCGTGCGGTGGGAGCGCCCCCCGGATGCCGGGCAGCAGCAACGCGGCGTCGACCCGGTCGTCGTCGTAGGCGCGCCGCCAGTGGCCGGTGGCGGCGAGGGCGTTCGCCGAGACGTCGGCGAGGATCCGGTCGGCCAGGGCCGACCAGTGGGCGGCCGACGGCGGCGCGGCGACCTGGGCCGCCGTCCGCAGCCCGGCCACGCAGGTCAGTTTCGAGTGGGTCCACTGCCGGGGGGACAGCTCCCAGATCCCGGAGTCCGGCTGTGACCAGCGCCGCCCGATCGCGTCGGCGGCGACCCGCATGGCGTGCTGGCCGTCGGCGTCGAGCCGGTCGTGGCGCTGCGCGGCGGCCAGCACCATCAGCACCTCACCGAAGGAGTCGAGTTGCAGTTGGCCGCGTACCCAGTTGCCGGTGCGGACCCGGCCACCCGGGTAGCCGGCCAGCGGCAGCGGCTGTTCCCGGGGCACCGGATCGCCGGTGACGGTGTACGCCGGGGCGAGGTGGTCCCCGTCGGCCAGCACCCGAGCGGTGAAGAAGGCGACGGCGTCGTCGAGCAGGTCGTACCGGCCGACCAGCGCGGCGGCCTGGCCGGCGAAGGACTGGTCGCGGATCCACGCGTACCGGTAGTCGTAGTTGCGGCCGGCCAGGGCCCGCTCGGGGAGGGCGGTGGTGGCGGCGGCGACCATGCCGCCGCCCGGTCGGGTCATGCCCCGCAGCACGGCGTAGGCCAACGTCGCGTCGCGCCGGGCCGGCCCGTTCAGGGACGGGATCACCGAGGCCCAGTGCTGCTCCGTGGTCCGCCACAGTTCGGCGGCCGACTCGTGCGCCGGGTCGAGGGTGTCGTTCGCGATCTCCAGGACCAGGTCGTGGTGACCGCCCGGGGGGATCGTCAGCTCCCCCGCGAGAAAGCCCTGCTGGTCCTGGTGCAGCCGGGCGCCGCCCTGCAGGCGCAGGTGCAGGTTGCCGGTACGGGCCCGCCACCGGTCACCGTCGCGGGCGGCGTCGCGCACGGGTTCCCGGCCGAAGCCGGCCCGGGGGTCCACCACCACCCGCACCCGCGCCGGCCTGTCCAGGGCACGGATCTGGCGCAACAGCACCAGCCGGTCCGCCTCGCCGGGAAAGGCCAGGGCCTCCCGGGACTCGATGATCCCGTCCCCGGTGACCCACCGGCTGCGCCAGATCAACGATCCTGGCTCGTAGTAGCCACCCCAGACGAAGCGGTCGGCCGCCGGGGCGACCCGGAACCGGCCCGCCCCGTCGAGCAGCGCGCTGAAGACCGCCGGGTCGGACCAGCCGGGGGCGCAGAGCCAGGCGATGTCCCCGCCGGGGTCGATCAGCGCGCCACGGTGCCCGTCGGCGAGCAGCGCGTAGTTGCGCAGGACCGCCGGCATCCTGCCGGTGCTCGGGGTCGCCTCCGTCCGGGACATCGCGGCACGGTCACCGGGTGGGTCCGCGCCGCCGGCCGGGTACCCGGTCGGTCGGGTCCGGCGCGGCGGGCGCCCGGTCGGTCGGGTCCGCGCGCGGGCGCGTGGTGTCCGGCATGTCGTCCCGTCCGGCGTCGTCGGTGTCCGGGTCGGCGAGGGCCCGTCCGGTCGCCGCCCAGCTCGCCAGCAGGGCGAGCCGGTCGGCGGAGGCGGAGCCCTCGTCGACGCTGAAGGTGGTGACGAAGGTGCCGGCTTCGCCGGGCATCTCGAACACGTCGAAGGTGACCTCGATCTCGCCCACCTCTGGATGGCGGAGGGTCTTGCGGCCGGTGCGGTGCTCGTGCACGTCCCGGGCGGCCCAGTCGGCGCGGAACTGCGGGCTGCGGGTCGACAGCTCCCCGATCAGGGCGGTGAGGTCGCTGTTGAGGGGGTCACGGCCGGCCTCCAGTCGGAGCATCGCGGCGGTCGTCCGCCGGGCCAGCGGCCAGTCCACGTAGTAGTCCCGCGCCCGTCGGTCGAGGAAGACGAACCTGGCCAGGTTCGGCTGCTCGGCCTCGAAGTGGGGCGAGAAGAGGGCGCGGCCCATGAGGTTCGAGGCGATGAGGTCCTGGTGTGCGGTGTACACGATGGCGGGGACGGCCAGGTTGTCCAGGACGCGTTGCACCGAGGTGCGCAGGGCCGGGGTGATCGTCTTCCTGGACCGCGCCGGCGAGCCGGCCGGGGCGGTGCGGGCCAGGTCGAACAGGTGCTGCCGCTCGACGTCGTCGAGCTGCAACGCCCGTGCGACCGCGTTCAGCACGCTCTCGGACGCGCCCCGGATGTTGCCGCGTTCGAGGCGGGTGTAGTAGTCGAGGCTGACCCCGGCGAGCAGGGCGACCTCCTCGCGTCGCAGGCCCGGCACCCGGCGTTCCCCACCGAAGTCGGGCAGGCCCGCCTGCTCGGGCGTCACGTGCGCGCGCCGGGAGATCAGGAACTCCCGCACCTCGTCCTTGCTGCTCATGGCCTCAACGGTAGGGCGGTGCCGGGGTGGGGTGGGGGGTTCTGGCAGGACCCCCCACCCCATCGGGAAGGGTGCGCCTCAGAGGGTGAGGAGGACCTTGGTGGCGCGGCGCTCGTCCATCGCCTGGTAGCCCTCCGCGGCCCGCTCCAGCGGCAGGGTGAGGTCGAACACCAGGCCCGGGTCGATGGTGCGGTCCCAGATCATCCGGATCAGCTCCGGCAGGTAGCGGCGTACCGGGGCGGGCCCGCCGAGGGTGTGGATGCCGGCGAAGAACAGCTGGATGCCGGGGATCGTGACGTCGTAGTTGACGCCGACGTACCCCAGGTGGCCGCCGCCCCGGGTGGCGCCCACGGCCTGCATGAACGACTCCTGGGTGCCGACCGCCTCGACGACGGAGTGCGCGCCGAGCCCGCCGGTCAGCTCCTTGATCCGGGCGACGCCCTCGTCCCCGCGCTCGGTGACGATGTCGGTGGCGCCGTAGTGGCGGGCGAGCTTCTGCCGTTCCGGGTGGCGCGACATCGCGATGATCCGTTCCGCGCCCAGGTGCTTGGCCGCGAGGATCGCCATCAGACCGACGGCGCCGTCCCCGACGACCGCGACGGTCTTGCCGGGGCCGGCCTGGGCCGCGTCGGCGGCGAACCAGCCGGTCCCCAGGACGTCGGAGGCCGCCAGCAGCGCCGGCACGAGGTCCGCGTCCGGTTCGCCCGGGGTCGCCACGAGCGTGCCGTCGGCGTACGGGATGCGGGCCTTCTCCGCCTGGGTGCCGATCTGGGCCACGAACTCCGCGTGCACGCACTTCGACTGGAAGCCGGCCCGGCAGATCTCGCAGGTGTTGTCCGAGATGACGAAGGAGCCGACGACGAAGTCGCCCGGCTTGATCGTCGTCACCTCGTCCCCGACCTCTTCCACCACACCGACGTACTCGTGTCCCATCACCTGGTGGTCGGCGGGTTCGATGCCCCGGTAGGGCCACAGGTCCGAGCCGCAGATGCACGTCGCGGTCAGCCGGATGACCGCGTCGGTCGGGTCGATGATCGTCGGGTCCTCGCGGTCCTCGACCCGGACGTCCCCGGCCGAGTACATCACCACGCCACGCATGCTGGTCCTCACTTCCCTGGCTACACGTCGTCACCGTCTCGCACGGGCGGCTGCGGGTCCGCTGACTTCGCAGGGCCCGTGATCACGACGGTACGCAGCGACGACGGCTCGCCGGGAGGTTCTGCCAGTCCCCCTCAGGACGGGGTCGGCGGACACGGACCGTGCGGGTCAGCCGCAGCTGTCGGTGGTACCGGAGGCGGGGGTGCAGCAGTCGCTGTCGGTGACCTTCGCCAGGTGGTCGGAGTCGGCCTTGACGGTGTAGACCTCCCAGGGCTCATCGCCGGGGCCACGGACCCAGACCTTGTCCTGGAGGGCGTAGCAGCACTCGGTGCTGTTCTCCTCCAGGGTGATCAGGCCGGACTCGGTGAGGCGCGCCGTGGCGGCGGTGACCTCGTCGGTGCTGGACACCTCGACGCCCAGGTGGTCCAGCACGGTCGGCTGGTCGGGCTCGCCTTCGAGGAGGACGAGCTTCAGCGGTGGGTTCTGGATGGCGAAGTTGGCGTAGCCGGGGCGGCGCTTGGCCGGCTCGACGCCGAACAGCTTCGTGTAGAAGGCGACGGAGCCTTCGAGGTCGGACACGCGCAGGGCGAGTTGAGCGCGGGACATGCTTCTCCTTCTGACAGGGTTTCCGGTCGCCGCTTCGATCCTTGCCTAGATGGTTTTCGAAGCAGGGCCCACGTTGCCCGCTGTTTCGAAATCTGTCAACCTAGGCGCATGTCGAAACAAGCCCTGCCGGTGGTCGACCTGGAGGCCGTGGCCTGCTGCGCCCCGATCGCGGTCCGCCCGATGGACGACGACCAGGCGGCCGTGGTCGCCCCGATGTTCAAGGCCCTGGGCGACCCGGTCCGGCTACGACTGATGTCGATGATCGCCTCCGTACCGGAGATCTGCGTCTGCGACCTGACCCCGGCGTTCGACCTGTCCGGGCCGACCATCTCCCACCACCTCAAGGTGCTGCGCGACGCGGGCCTGGTCGACTCCGAGCGGCGCGGCACCTGGGTCTGGTACCGGGTCCGCCCGGAGGCCTTCCGACAGCTCGGCGCGCTGCTGGACGTCCCCTCCGCCGCCCAGGCCACCGGGTGAGCCTCGCCCTGACCCGGCGGGCGTCCGCGGAGTTCGCCGGTACGGCGATGCTCGTCACCGCCGTCGTGGGCTCCGGGATCGCCGCCGCCCGCCTCTCCCCCACCGACGTCGGACTCCAACTCCTGGAGAACGCGGTCGCCACCGCCCTCGCACTGGGCGCGCTGATCCTGGTGTTCGGGCCGGTGTCGGGCGCGCACCTCAACCCGGTCGTCTCCGCCGTCGACTGGTGGCTCGGCCGCCGCTTCGGCACCGGCCTGAGCGTCCGGGACCTCGCCGCCTACGTACCCGCGCAGGTCGCCGGGGCCGTCGCGGGGGCGGTGCTGGCCGACGTCATGTTCGGTCTTCCGGCGGTCACCTGGTCCCGCACCGACCGCTCCGGCGCGAACCTGTGGCTGGCCGAGGTCGTCGCCACCGCCGGACTCGTCGTGCTGGTCTTCGCCCTCGCCCGCACCGGACGCACCACCGCGGCGCCGGCCGCCGTGGGCGCCTACATCGGCGCGGCGTACTGGTTCACCTCCTCGACCTCGTTCGCCAACCCCGCGGTCACCGTCGGCCGCACGTTCACCGACACCTTCGCCGGCATCGCCCCCACCTCCGTACCCGGCTTCGTCGCCGCCCAACTCGTCGGCGGCCTCGTCGCCGTCGCCGCCCTCGCTGCCTGGTACCCCCACGCCGGGCACACCGCCGACGCCGTGGTCGTGCCCCACCCCATTCGAGAGAGCGCACCCTGATGACCGAGAAGCCCACCGTCCTGTTCGTCTGCGTGCACAACGCCGGCCGCTCCCAGATGGCCGCCGGCTGGCTGCGCCACCTCGCCGGCGACACCGTCGAGGTCCGTTCCGCCGGCAGCGAACCCACCGACCGGATCAACCCCGCCGCCGTCGAGGCCATGGCCGAGGTCGGCATCGACATCACCGACCAGACCCCGACCCGGCTCACCTGGGACACCGCCGAGGCCAGCGACGTCATCGTCACCATGGGCTGCGGCGACGCCTGCCCCGTTTTCCCCGGCAAACGGTACGAGGACTGGACACTCGCCGACCCCGCCGGCCAACCCCTCGACCTCGTCCGCGAGATCCGCGACGACATCAGGACCCGGGTCGTCGACCTGCTCGCCGGCCTGCGACGGGCCCGCTGAGCAGCACTGCCCAGCGGGCCACCGGCCACGACCCGGTCAGGTGATCTGCTCGGACGGCTCCCGGCGGGCCGGGCCGGCGATCGAGTAGCCGATCAGCCCGCCGAGGGCGAGCACCGTCGCCATCACGAGGGCGGGGTTGTCGTCAGGTGGCTGGCCCTGCCACGTCACGGCCGATCCCCAGGTGCCCTCCTGCGGGTACAGGGCGGCGACGATGGTCCAGCCCAGCGGCAGGAACCAGGACCGGGCGGCGCCGAACACCGCCGCGCACAGCGCGGTCAGCCCCAGCAGGCCGACGGCGGTGCGGGCCACCAGCGCGGCCGGGCCGAACCGGGCTCCGGTGTGCAGGGTGGCGAGCAGCACGACGAGGACGACCACCAGGCCGGCGAGCAGGTGCGCCGCGCGCCGCCAGGGCCAGCGTACCGACGCGGTCCGGTCCAGGTCCTCGTCCGGGCCGGCCAGGGTGGTGGAGAGGACCGCCACCATCAGCAGGACGGTCATCACGACCGTTGCCGGGGCGACGTCCCGCTCGTCGGCGAGGGCCAGCCACAGGCTCCAGAGCACCGCCGCGCCGCCGAGGGACGCGGCGAGGGTCCGGGGGACGCGCCGGGAGCGCAGGTACAGCACCACCCCGGTCACCGGGGGCTCCGGGACAGCAGTCCGGTGGTGTCCGCACAGGCCAGGACGGCGTCGCGGACGGCCGTCACCCGGGCCAGCGCCTCGTCGTCGGAGAGCGCGCGCAGCCCCTGCCACAGCGTGACCGCCCCGGCGTTGGTCTCGGCGTCCTCCTCGACACCGAGATCCGGCTGTGGCTCCCGGCCGAGAAGCCAGGAGGCCGCGGCACGTTCGACGGCCGGGTTGCGGTTGCGGCAGGTCCCGTCGTACTCGACGCCCAACCTGGTGACGATCTCGGGAACCACGGCGGCGGGATGGGCCAGCCCACCGCGCCTGTCGATCCGGACCGGGATCGTGACGACGCCGTCCGGGGTCGGCCGGTCCTCGCGGAGCCGGTACGTGGTGGTGTCCTCGTGCACGGCGGTCGGTGCGTCGGGCATTCTCGCCAGCACCGCCAGGCCCTCCCGGGCCAACGGGGTCAGGGCGTCGAGGACGGTGGCGTGGACCCGGCTGACGCAGACCGTCGGGGTGTCGTCGGTGCACACCAGTTCCCGCGCGACCGGGTCGACCGGCTGGTCGAGCACGGCCGGGTCCCGGGGGACGACCGTGGCCGCCACGGTGAGCCCGAGCAGCACCGGCACCAGCGCCGCGGTACGGGCCCGCCAGCCACCGGCGACCAGCAGCAGCACGCCGGTGCCGGCGAGCGCGGCCAGCCAGATCGCGAGGGCGGCACTGACCTGGTTGTCGATCGTCTGGTAGTGGTGGAACTGGCTCGTGCCGTGGATCGGGGAGATGGCTGCGGCCAGCCAGTCCGGAGAGACGAAGGAGCTGGCGAAGACCAGGAGGACGCCGGCCACGCCGAGCGTCGGGGCGGTCGCGGGGGCGGGGAGCGTCCGCCCGATGCCCAGGCCGAGCCACGCCGCGCCGATGAGGGCCAGCACGCCGACCCCGGTGACGACGGCGACGTTCAGCACGGGCAGGTACCGGTCGGTGGTGAAGATCCAGGCGACGCCCGCAGCGGTGACCAGCAGGTAGGCGACGGTGAGGGTGATGGCCATCGCGCCGAGGACCGGCAGCATCCGCTGGGCGCGGGGCCGGGCGGTGGTGGCGAACAGTTCGCCGACCTTCGTCCGGTGCTCCCGGCGGCCCTGCCAGGCGCCGGCGGCGAGGGCGAGCGGCCACATCAGGATCAGGTACTCGCGGATGGCGATGGCCAGCGCCATCCAGCCGGTCGACCAGCGGCCGGGGGCCACGTAGAGGGCGACGACCCCGGCCGCCACGGTGGTCAGCGCGGCACCGAGCGCGGCGGAACGGCGCAGTTCGACACCGAGGATGCTCATCGGGCGGCCTCCGCGCGGTGCCGGCGCAGGACGGCGGAGTAGCCGCGTTCGGCCGGGCTGTCGCCCGCGTGGCTGTGGTCGCCCTGCGTGGTCAGGCCCTCGGGGGTGCCCTGCCACACCAGGCGGCCCTCGTTGATCACGACGACGTCGGTGCAGGCCGCCGCCACGTCCTCGACCAGGTGGGTGGAGACCAGGACGCAGCTGTCGGTGCCGAGGTCCCGCAGCAGTTCACGGAAGTCGAGTCGCTGTTCCGGGTCGAGGCCGACGGTCGGCTCGTCGAGCAGCAGGATCTGCGGGTCGTTGACGATGGCCTGCGCGATGCCGGCCCGGCGCAGCATGCCTCCGGAGAGGGTCTTCAGTCGGGCGTCGGCTCGGCTGGTCAACCCGACCCGGTCGACGGCCCGCTGCACCGCCGCCGGGATGGTGGCCTTGGGCATCTCCTTGAGCCAGGCCATGTAGCCGACGAACTCGCGGACCGTGAAGCGCGGGTAGAAGCCGAAGTGCTGCGGCAGGTACCCCAGGGCGCGGCGTACCGGTCGCAGCTCGGCGCGGCCGTCGACCGGGCGTCCGAGCAGGGTCAGCCGTCCGCCGGCCGGGGTCAGGACGGTGGCCAGGGCCCGCATCAGGGTGGTCTTTCCCGCGCCGTTCGGACCGAGCAGCCCGTGGACGCCGGTGGTCAGGGCCAGGTCGAGGCCGTTGACGGCCAGTTGCCGCCCGGCCCGGACCTGTAGTCCGTCGGCGTGGATCGCCCAGGGATGGGTGGTGGCGGCCGTCTCGGCCGCGCGCACAGCACGCATCGTCGTCTCCTTCGTGCGCTGGTGGGGCGTGGGGTCGGGGTTGCGTGGCGGGGATCGCCTAGTCGTGGTGGGCGAGTCGGCGGAATCCGTCGACCCGGAAGAGCGCCGTCACGGTGAGGAGCACGGTGGCCAGCGCCCAGATGCCGGCGCTGTCCGGTTCCAGCAGCGCCGGGGTCCGGGCGGCGGCGAGGCTGGGTGCGACCACGACGAGCGCCCAGGTCGCGATCAGTCCGGTCGCGGCCCGGCGGACGCCGACGAGGGTCCCCAGCAGGAGGGTGGCGGCGGTGAACGCCAGGCAGGGCAGCAGCGTCAGCGCCAGCGACACTCCGGTGCCGGCGCCCACGAGGGCGAGGGCGGGGATGACGCAGGCCAGCACCGCCGCGGTACGGCGCAGCAGCATGGTCAGACCGGCGGCGGGGGTGGCGGCGATCAGTTCCCAGGCCGGGTCGGCGCGGCGGTGCCAGGCGACCGCCACGCCGGGTAGCGGCGCCAGCGGCGCGATCAGCAGTACCAGCGAGGGCAGTCCGGCGCGCAGCGAGCTGAGCGCGGCGGCGCAGGCGAGCACCGCGGCGGTCATGGCCAGCCACGGCGACAGCGTGCCGACCAGCCAGCGGTGGCGCAGCACGGACCAGGACCGGCTCCGGGCGGCCGGTACCGGCGTGGCGGCGATCTCCCGGTCCAGGCTCGCCGCGACCCGGTCGATCAGGGCTTGGGTGTCGGCGGTGGTGCTGCCAGCCAGCCGGGCCCGGCAGTCGGCGCAGTCTTCGAGGTGCGCCTCGATCGCCCAGACGCTGGCCTCGTCGAGGCCGGGGTCGGCGGCGGCGTACCGGTGGAGGTGGGACGGGCTGGGGTGGGTGCTCACGACAGGGCCTCCCGCAGGGCGATCCGGGCTCGGCGGACCCGGGACTTGACGGTGTTCTCCGGGACGCCCAGCAGCACGGCCGCCTCGCGTGGCGAGAGTCCGTCGAGGACCGTGGCCCGCAGGGCGGCGCGGACCTCGGGCGGCAGGACGAGCAGGGCCTGTTCCAGTTCCTGTCCCACCCGGGCGGCCATCACCTCGTCCTCGGCGGCCGGGGCGGTGCTGGGCGTGAGCTGCACCGGCGGCACCTGCGCGGTGCGGGCCCGGCGGCGGAACGCGTCGACCAGGCGGTGGGCGGCGATGGTCCAGAGCCAGCCCACCGCGCTCCCCCGGGCCCCGCCGCCGCTGCCGGTCCGGGCGCCGGAGAAGCTGCCCGCGGCCCGCCAGACCGTCAGGTACGTGTCCTGGAGCACCTCGGCGACGACGTCGGGGTCGGCGCACCGGCGGCGCAGGCGCACCTCCAGCCACGGCGCGGTACGCCGGTAGAGCTCGTCGAACGCCCGCCGGTCCCCGCGGGCCACCCGACGGACGAGTTCGCCCTCGTCGGGGCCGTCCATGCCTGTCCTCACGGTCGGTAAGACGACGGGCTCGTCCGGATCGGGTCCCGGTCCGGCGTGATCGCCGTCACGTCGGACTCCTACGGGCAGTGTGGGACCCTCCCCGGTCGGAGAACGCGAGCACGGTCTGCTAGCTGGTCCGACGCAGCGAGCAGTCGTCGATCAGGAGGGTGGGCCCGTCGGCGCGCAGGTCACCGGAGAACACCGACAGCGGAAGATTGTTGCCGCCGTGCGCACGTCGGAAGCTGACCGAGATCCGGTACCAGCGGGTCGGGTCCGCAAGCACGATCTTCGGCGACCGGGTGGGCGCCGACACCCGCTGCCAGTCCTGGGTGTACTCCTGCAACTGCGCATAGACCCCGACGGGGTCGGCAGAGCGAACCCAGCAGGTGGCGGTGTAGGCCGCGCCGGTGACCGTGGTGAGCCGATCGGGCGAGCCGGTCGCGCCGGCCGCCACCTGAGTCGGTGCCGTGGTGCCGATCTGGAGCGCATGCTGACCGCTGCGCCGGGTCCGTGTTGGTGTCAGCACGGTGCTCGGGCCGAAGGTCCGCCACGCCGTCGGCAATGTCTCGAAACCCGGATCGGTCAGCAGGTTCGGCGCACTGACCGTCGGTGACCCCGCCGGGGAGGTGGCCTGAGCACTGGCCCGTCGCGTGGGCGGTGAACCGGTCGGTGTCGCGGGGGCGGCCGGGCGGCCCGCCGCAGGTGGAGACCCGACGGCGTGGGGACCGGGCTCGACGCGCCCTGCCGAGTCCGGAACGGTCAGCCATATCAGGACCAGCGGAGCGACCCCCAGCACGACGATGCTCGCTGTGATCACCGCGGGCCATCGCCACCAGGGGGTCCGCCGCCCGGTCGGTTCATCGGCGGTGGGGGCCGACGGCCGGTCGGTGGGCAATCCGGTGGGGACGCCCCCGGCTGTCGCCGCCCGCCAGCCGGCACGCCACTGCGCGACCTCCGCGTCGACGAGTTCCGGCGCGAGCCCGGCGGCAACCAGACAGGCTGCGACGAACGGCTCGACCACCTTCCACGCCGTCTCACGCCCGTTGAGAATCCGTTCGACCGTCCCGGGCGGGAGCCCGCCGGCGAGGAACCCGCCGGCGGTGGGCCGCTCGCCGGCCAGCGATCGCAGAGTCTCCTCGGACGGCTGGCCGGCCTCCGTCCACAGCTCCACGAGCCGGTCGACCAGTTCGTCAGGACCCGGCCTGTGGTCTGGCGCCCCCATGAGGTCATCCACCGGGGTTCTCCTCGCTCGGCCAGGCCACTCCGCCGAGCCGCTCGATCAGCGCTGCCGCGAACCGGTGAGCGAGTCCGGCGGCGCTGGTCGGTTCGTCCGGCGCTCGCACCCGCACCCACCACAGCGGCGTCGGCGCGCGTCGGGCCACGTCCGCGCCGAGGAGCCTGGACACCTCGGCCGGCACCGGCACGAAGACAGGTTCCTCGACGGTCAGCAGCACGCTCAGGCCGCCGTCCCCGCTCGCGTGCGGTGCGCAGAGCTGGATCACGGCGCCATCTGCGGCCCCCCACACCAGCAGGTCCTCACCAGCGGCGACCAGGCCGGCCACCACAGCCGGTACGTCCGGCGGCCGGCTCGCGAGCACCACGACGTCATAGGTCACCCGTCCTCCTCTCCGAGGGCCGTCTGCACGAGGCGGACCGGTGCGCCCCGGCATACCCAGAAGCCGCGGCCCGGTGGTTGCTGCTGGGCGTACACGCCGGGGTACAGCGGCCCTTCGCCGCGGTCCCCGGCGAGGACGAGGCCGGTGGCGCCGCTCTCCCGCACCGCGAGGAGGAACGGGTCGTAGCTGCCACGCGCCGCCCCGGCCACCCGCCGGGCGAGTACGACGTGCAGGCCGATGTCGCGGGCCGACGGCACGTACGGCAGCAGCGCTTCCAGCGGCCGCTGGCCGGCGGCGGTGAGCATGTCGTAGTCGTCGATCAGGAGCACGGCCCGTGGGCCGTCGAACCCGCGCACGGTGGGGTCCTCCGACAGCCGCTTGGCGAGTTCCTTGGCCATGCCCACCGCCAGCGCCGCACAGAGCCGTGGGTGGTGCGCGTACCCGCCCAGGTACGGTTCCGGCACCAGATCACGGAGCCGTTGACGCGGGTCCATCACGGCGAACGTGACCTCGTCGGCGGAGTACCGTTCACGCAGTCCGGCCGCGATCACGCGGATCAGGTTGGTCTTCCCGGATGCGCCGTCGCCGAGCACGACCAGGTGGCCGTCGGCACCGAAGAGGTCCAGCGCCACCGGTGCCAGCGCCAGTTCGTCCACGCCGATCGGCACCTGCTCCGGCATGGCCGCAGGGCCGGGTAGCAGGGCGACAGGCACCTGTTCGGGCAGCACCCGGATGGCCGGCACCCGCTCCCCGGGCCATGCCGCCCGTGCCGTGCCGGCGACCTGACGTGTCACGTCGCCGAGGTCGGCACGACTCGCCAGGCCGTCCACCCGTGGCAGCGCGACCTGCGCGACGAGGCCGCCGGTGGTGAGCACCCGGCCGGGTTGGTCGGCCCCGATCGTCTCGGCCAACCGACGCCCCACGACCGAGTCGGTCGGGTCACCCAGCCGAGCCTCGATACGGATGCCGAACGCGGCCTGGTGCGCGATACGCACGTCGTTCCAGCGCAGCATCGAGGCGATCACGTGGACGCCGTACCCGCTGCCTCGCTGCAGCAGGTCCGCGATCATCGGCTCCAGGTCGTCGAACTCGCTGCGGAGAGCGCCGAAGCCGTCGACCAGCAGGATCACGTCGGCGCTGGGCAGTTCGGGCACCGCCCCGGAGGCGTGGGCGTCACGCAGCCGCTCCACCGAGTCGATGCCACGGCCCCGGCAGAGCAGCTCGCGGTGTTCGAGCATGAGCCGGACCTCCTCGACGGTCCGGCGGATCCGCTCCCGGTCGCCGCGACCGGTCACACCGCCCACGTGGGGAAAGTCCGCGAGGGCGGCGAGCCCGGAGCCGGCCAGGTCGATGCCGTACACCGCCACCTGCTTCGGGGTGTGGGTCAACGCGAGCGACATGACGAGGGTGCGGAGCAGGGTGGTCTTGCCGGACTGCGGACCCCCGATGACCGCGAGGTGGCCGCCAGCCTCGGTCAGGTCGACCACGCACAGCTCCTGCCGCTGCCGTGCCGGGTCGTCCAGGATCCCCACCGGCACCCGGAGAGCCCCGGGACTCGCCGCCAGCCGCAACCCGTCCGCGTCGGCGGTGACCGGTCCGGCGATCTGATCGAGCGTCACCGCCGCCGGCAGCGGCGGAAGCCATATCTGGTGTACCGGCGTGGCGGCGCCCGCGAGCTGGCGCACCACGACGTCGAGGAGGGTGTCCTCCACCACCCGTTCGGGCATCGGCGCGGCTTCCTCGTCTCGTGCCGGCGGCGACCGGTACTGCCGGTAGTACGCCGGGCCTGGCTGGTCGCCGCTCGCCGGGGCCGCCGCTGCCCGGGTGTGCCGCCCCGACACGTACGCGGCCTTGAACCGCTCGTACACCGTCGTGTCGACCTTGAGGTAACCGAAGCCGGGCAGCGGCGGGAGGTGGTACGCGTCCGGCGTGTCCAGCACCGTACGGCTCTCCGCCTCGGAGAACGTGCGCAGCCCCAGCCGGTACGACAGATGGTTCTCCAGCCCCCGCAGTCTGCTGCCGTCCACCCGCTGGCTGGACAGCAGCAGGTGCACACCGATGCTGCGTCCGATCCGCCCGATCGTCAGGAACAGCTCGATGAAATCGGGTCGGGCGGTGAGCAGTTCGCCGAACTCGTCGACGATGACCAGCAGGGAGGGCAGCGGCGGCAGGTCGCTCCGCTTCTCCCGCAGCACGGCGTAGTCCGTCACGTTGGCCACGTTGCCGGCGGACCGCAGCACCTGTTGCCGGCGCTTGACCTCGCCGTCGAGGCTCGCGTACGCCCGTTCGATCAGTCCGGGGTCGTCCTCCAAATTGGTGATGACGCCGGCCACCTGGGGCAGCGCCGCCAACGGGGCGAACGTCGCGCCCCCCTTGTAGTCGATGAGCACCATCGCCAGCAGGTCCGGCGCGTGGCAGACCGCGAGCGACAGCACGAGCGTGCGCAGCAGTTCGCTCTTGCCCGATCCGGTCGCGCCGACACACAGCCCGTGCGGGCCCATGCCGAGCTGGGCTGATTCCTTGAGGTCCAGGAACAGCGGTTTGCCGACGTCGTCGAGGCCGATGAGCACGCGCAGGAACGCGCGTTCGCCGCGCGCCGCCCACAGCCGGGGCACGTCCAGCGCGGTCGGATCGTCCAGGCCGAGCAGCGTCGTCACGTCCACCGCGCCGCCGTGTGACACGTCGTCCGTCGAGTCGGGCGAGAGCCGCAGCGGTGCCAGGAGCCGGGCCACCCCTTCGGCCAGCCCGTCGTCGACGGGATCCAGGTGTCCCGAGTAGACAGTCGGGGTACGGGTGCGCAGGTCCTCCACCGTGATGTCCGCCCCGGTGACCGTGAGTCGCACGGCCACCTGGTCCGGCTCGTGCAACCGGTCGGCGGCGAGGTGGAGGACGGTGACCCCGGCATCCGCCACCGGCAGGCTCGGGTCGGGCATGGCCAGGTCGCTGGCCACGGAACCGTACGTGTCGTGCACGACCAGCAGCCGGTGCAGGGCCGTGGCACCGGCTGCGGAGGCGCCACGACGCAGCTCGCCCAGGTACGCCGCACGGCGGGTCAGCTCGGGGTGCAGCAGCGCGCGCAGGTGCGCCGGGTCCGGGGCGATCCGGCGCGCCGGCACCGCCCCGTCCCGGACGTCGCGGTCCAGCACGTGCGGCAGCCACTTGACCCAGTGCCAGTCCGCCTCCCGCTGGGGCGGGTGGGCGACGGCGAGCGCCACGTCGTCGGGGGCGTGCCACGCCGCAGTCTGGACGAGTAGCGCCCGGACGGCGCGCAGGACCGAGGCGCGGGGCCCGATCACGCTCACGTTGCCGACCCTGTCCAGGGGAACGACGAGCGGCATGCCCGGCGCGGTCCGGAATCGGCGCAGGATGGCGCGGGCCTCGGCGAGCATGAACGGGTCGGTCGGGCTCAGCGCGGTCCCCCGGTCCGGTAGCTCGACGGGACGGGCCGGCACCGTGCCGAGCCCGGCGCGGACGGCCAGGAAGTCCGCGTCCCTGCGGCGGCGTTCCCAGAGCCGCGCCGGGTCACGGACGGTGTCGACCAGAGCGCCGGGCGACGGGCTGAGCAGCCGGGCCCGGGCCCGCGCGTCCTTCTCCTCGGTGGCGAGCGTGCCCCGCAACTCCTCCAGGTAGTCGAGGTATCGCTCGCGCTGTTCGCGGCGGGTGCGCGACGCCTGGCCGCGCTGGGCGAGGAGGAGCACGCCCCCGGCGACCAACGCGCCCACCAGGACCAGTGCGCCGAGGACCGCGAAGGCGCTGCCCCGGGAGAACAGCATCATCGACATCGAGCCGGCGACGCCGACCGCAGGCACCAGCATGACCACGTTGGGGAGCGCCTTGCCGTCCGGCAGGGTCGGCGGCGACTCCACGACCCAAGGGGAGGGTTCCCCCGGTGGGCGGACGTTCCGCGCCGGGCGGTGCACGAGCCGTGTGGTCATGGGGTCTGCCGGCTGCTCGGCGGACCGGGCGGCCCGTCGGCGAGCGGGATGACCGCGGGATACCGCCGCAGGTACTCGGCGACAGCCCGGTCCGGATGGGTCAGCAGGTACGCCGCCGCCACGTCGTAGGGGTCGGGATCCGCCCCCGGCGCCGGGTCACGCACCAGGTAGGCGCTCATGCCGACCGGGTCCTTCTGCCCCAGGATCGACCCGAGCAGCGCCTGCCGGCGGCTCTCACTGAGGTGGCTCCACGCCTGTTGGAAGCTGTTGTGGCCGGGGTCGTTGTGCGGGTAGGAGCGGGGGCGGGGAGCTGTCTCCAGCCAGCGGCCCGAGCCGGGAGCGCGCAGGGTCGCGTCGAAGAACTCGCGTACGCTGAAACCCAGACCGCGGCCGAACGCGGTGATCACCCGCTGTCGGACGAGCGGCGGCGTCGCCTCGACGACCCGGGCGTAGTCGCCCGCGATCACGGCGCCGATGCTGCGGCCGATGTCGCCCTTCGTGAACCCCCCAGCCACGGTGTGGAAGAAGCCATCGGAGGCGTCGAGGTGCACGCCGTGTTGCGGGGCTGCGTGCCAGCCTGACCAAGAGATCGGATCCCACGGCGCGTTCGCCCAGAAGACCCGGTCGGGCGGCGGCATGCCGGGCAGGCGCAGGAGGCTGTCGATGTCGCGGCCGACGCCGGGGCTGCCGATCAGCACGACGGCCTCGAACCGGGTGTCACCGGCCTGCAACGCGTACCGGGAGGTGAGAGAGCCGTAGCTGTGCGCGACGAGGACGGTGGGCTTGTGGTGTTCGCTCTGGAACTGTCGGATGAACGCGTTCAGATCCTGCCCGGCGGACTCCGCCACCCGGGTGTGCAGGCCACCGAAGGCTCTTGGCGGACGGTAGCCGAGCCAGGCGACGGTGGCGGTACGGCTGTGGGACAGCGCCGCGCCGTCCGCCCACTGTTCGAGGTTCTCCTTAATGTTCGGAAAGCTGTTCAAACTGTTGAACATGCCCGGCACGAAGATCGCGTGCCGGTCGGCCCGGGCGAGGTCGCCGTACGCCACCACGGCCCGGCCCCTTCTCCCGTCGTACCGCAGCACCTGGGGCTGCGTCATTTCGCGGGTGACCGGATCGCGTATCGGCTGCGTCATCGCCTCAAGCGCCTTCAGGCGGCGCCTCTCCAACCAGTCTGGCTTCTCGAGCGCCCGGAGCGCCTCCAGGTCACGTTCGACGCGGGCCAGGTTCGCCCAGGAGCGCGCGTCGCTGGGCACGCCGTCGAGCCGGCTGACCACCTCGGAATGCCGGAACGCGAGGTCCCGCCGGTCGGTGGCGCTGAGCCCCGCGAAGTGTTCGCGGACCGCCGTCGCCAGCGCGGCGGGGTCGTCGGCGTGCCTGGTCAGGATCCCGAGCAGGTGGCCGTCGTCGAGCACGCCGCCCGGCGGGCCCGGAACGGCGGTCCGCGCGGTTCCGCCGGCCGAACGGCTCTCCACGGGCGGGCCGTTCTCACCGCCGGACGATCGCGCGGCAATGCTGTTGGCCAGTTCCCCTGCGGTGGGCGGCCGGACGGGGACGTCGCCGAACATCCGGTCGAGACCGCTGTGCACAGCCTTGCCGAGGCCACGCCCGGCGAGCCGGACGTCGGCAAACAGCCATTGTCCGCTGACGACGCGGTATGGCACCGTCATCGCGGCCCCGCCGAGTTTCGCCGCCACGCCGCCGTCGCTCGCCACCCGGCTGCCCCGGGTCGCCACACCCTGCAGGGCATCGGTGAGGCCGATGCCCTTGCTCGGTGAGGGGAGAAGCAGACCGGCGATGTTGCCCAGCACCATCCCGCTACGCCGCCAGCCGTTCCTCTCGTCGGACGCGCTGAGTCCCCGCCACAGTCCGTTCCAGGTCTGCCTGTTGCGCTGGCGTAGGCCGGGCACGAGCCAGGTCGAGGGGTTGGCCATTACGCCCAGCGCGCCCAGGCCCAGCCAGGTCCGCCGGGCTGTCGACGCCTCCCAGCCGATGTGTAGCTCGCGCTGGTTGGTGGTGCCGGTCACCCTGTCGAACGTCAGCCCGGCCAGTCCGCCGAGGAACTCGATCGGCTGGCCGACGAAGGTGGTCACGAAGCCGCCAACGAGGCTGGCCACCTCTCCCGGCTCCTTGATCTGGGGGCCACCCCAGGGGAGGTTGGTGCCGGAGGTCAGGGCGAGGCGGCGCCAGTCCGGCGGCCCGGCCTGGACGCCGCGATTTCCGGCGATCCTGGGGATCTCACTGGGTGGCGGCAGTGCCGCGGTACTGGTGTGCCGGACGATCGTCGAGACGCAGGCCGCCTCGGCCTGAAGAATATCGTTCAGAGCGTCACCGACCTGGTTGGCCAGGTTCTTGTTGACCTCGGCACCCGACTGCCCCCGGGCCGGATACACCTCCCGGTCCCACTCTCTGGGTGGGCCGAGACTGAGCGCCCACGACCGGAACGCCGCCGCGTCCGCCCGCAGGCTGTCCAGGCGCTGCTGTAGTGGACCGACGGTGGAGGCCAACGTGGCCAGCGCGGCGGCAGCCCCCTCCAGGTCGGACCGTGCGTCGACCGCCTTGTCGACCGGCCGGAGGGTACCGGCGACGAGGTCGGTGACCTCGGGTGCGTCGTAGCTGTCCGGTAGATCCCGGCTCCACCGGGAGTGGACCCGCCGGGCGGTGGTGTCGACCTGCTCGCCGACCGCCCTCAGCCGCGCGGCGTCGGCCTGCAGCCCGGCGACGTCATACGTCACTCGCGGGATCATCGCGGGATCGATGAGCTGCCCGCCGAAGGGACGGTACTTTGCGAGCGCGAATTCGCGCCACTCCCCGGTGTCGGTCACCGCCCGTTCCTCCCGCTACGGCTTGGTCACCTGGTCCAACCAGTCGGTGAGGCTCGGCGTCTCCCGCGCGTCCATCGCCTCCTGCTTGGGGATGTTGGCCAGTCCCTGGACCGCGCGCCGGCCTGCCTGGCTGGCCCGGTCTCCGTCGTTTCCGGCGACGTACGTCGCCGTGACGGTCACCCCCGCTTCGCCGGCGCGGGCCATGTCCAGGTCCGCCTCGACGTAGGCGTTGGTGGCGGTGGCGGTGGCGCGCAGCACCGTGGTGGTGGCCGAGTAGACGGCCTTGATCTGGCCGCCCGCCGCCAGGGCGAAGGGCCCCAACGCGCCCCGGACCGGTGACAGGGGGTCCAGGTGGGCCTCTGCCGAGGTGGTCGCCCGCTGGAGGTCCTTCGCGTGCGCGGTCAACGTCCGCGCCGCGTCCTCGTTGACGGCATTGACCACAGCCGCCACGCCGCCCGGCTCGATCCGGTATCTGGTCATCGGCGTCAGATCGCCTCGACGGCGGCCCGGGCCCGAGCCTGGGCCTGGGTCGCGGTGTCGTCGTTGTCCGTCAACGTCTTGCGTAGCAGCGTGATGATGTCGCGGACCTCCTGGGCCGCCTTGTTCCAGCGGATCTCCTTCTCGTGGTAGAGGTCCGAGACCCCATCCGCCTGGAAGTCCGCCATGGCAGCCTTGACCGCCTGGTCGCGTTCGTTGATGACGGCTTCGAGCCGTCCGAGGATGGCTCCGATACTGCCCTGCACCTCGGCCGAGGCGCCCGTGTCGTAGCTGAGCCGGTCCTGGTTACCCATGCCGATCTCCCTTGTCTCAGGACCGCAGGCGGAAGGTCGCACCCTCGACGTTGGCCGCGCTCTCGGCGCGCTGGGTCGTGTCGGACATCGTCTGGTCGCCCTCGACGAACGAGGCGTTCATCCCCTGTTGGCCGCCGAGGATCGAGGCGACCGCCGAGTTCAGGTCGACGGCGATCTCGTCGGCACGGTGCTTGAAACGGTCGAAGGCGGCCTTTCCCGCACCGTTGAACCTGCCTTCCAGCGGCTCCGCCGCCGCGACCAGCTGCCGGATGAGAGCACCGAGATCCTGGTGTGCGCCGTCCGTACGATTGATCAATTCAGGCAGAGCCTGACTTCCCATGTCGAAGCGCATTTATGATCACCGACCTCAATGGTTAACAGGTGTTCGACATGCTACCCAAAAGAGCGCCACCCACCGAACCCCACCATGTCGTCCGTCGATAGCCGGGGCAGGAATGAGCTGGATTATTCGCCCTGTCACTCCTATCATCCGACGGGTGGGGTGGCCGGTTGTCGATGTCGTCACGGAACGCGTATTCGTGGTCCACCAGAGCTGGCCCGTCGCCAGCCTGCATCACGGGCTCGTGGACGCGCTCGTCGTCGCCGAGCGGGAGGGGCGGGCCGTGCAACTCGTCACGCCTGCCACCACCCACCTCACGCTGCCGCTGTGGCTCGCCCTGCGGGGCGGACCAACCCCCACCTGGGTGGTGTCCAGCCCGGACGGGACGTGCCGCGACGGCTATTCGTCGGCACCGCTGCGCTGGCAGGACGGGGCGTTCGAGCCGTACGCCGACACCGGCCCACCTCCTGAGGCGAGTGACGAGCGCGGGACCGGTGGGCAACTCTGGATCCTCATCGAGGCCGTGCACGAGCGCCCAACCGCCGTGTTCGGGGTCGGCGCCGAGGTGGTGTGCCGGGCACTGACCGGACAGCGCCCCGCCGGATGGGGACCGGCCGAGCCCGTCTCCGAGCGATGGCGGACCCGCGACCTGACCGACTTCGCGATCCAGCGGGCCCCCCACCCGTCCGTCCTGGTCGTCGTGGGCGAACGGTGCGCCGGCCTCATCGAGATCACCCCGACCGAGCACGCTGTTGCGGAGTCGACACTACTGGCGATCGACGACCCCGGCCCCACCACGATGCCACCGGACCGGTTGCGGGACCTCGCCGACACCCTCGCGGTGCAGCATCCCATCGGAATCTTCTGCGCCGTCGTCCACCGTGGCCAGTCGGGTCTGTCGTACCCGCCGGGCGGAATCCGGCTCGGTCGGCCCCGGGGACTGGCGGCGGGACCGGCCGCCCGACCGGACGTTTCGCTCACCGAGGCGCTGGCGCTACCGGGTGCGCAGCCCATCGGGCCACCGCACCGGGAGACGGTGTGGTACGACCTGGCCGACGGCTGGGACTCCGTGACGGCGGTGGCGGACGGACTGCGAGCGGACACGCCGATGCTGGACGCCTGGCGACAGGGTGGACGCCATGGCCCGTGACTACGACGTCCAACTGCTCGAATCGGTGTCGGTGCGCCGCAGGCGGCTCCGGGACGCGTTCCTCTTCGGCACCCAGGCAAGCCGCCGGTCGTACCCGGAGAATGTCGGAAGGTTCGTGGCCAGCGTGACCATCTCGGCCGTGCTCGCAGCCGGTTGTGTCGGATATTCGTTCATCCGGCACCACCTTGCCGCGCAGGAGGCGACAAGTCGACCGGCGCCGGTCACGACGACCGCGCCGGTCCGGTAGGGCGACTGTGGTGGCGGAGTACAGCCGGGTGACGGTGGTGGGTGACCACCGCCGGGCGGACGTCGTCCTGCCGTCCGACGAACTCGTCGGGGTCCTGCTGCCCGACGTCCTCGAACTGCTCGGCGAGCCGCCGGCGGTGGCGCCCCATCCCCGGCTGCTTGTCACCAGTACCGGGCACGCGCTGCCGGCCACCGCCACACTCGCCACCGCAGGGGTGCCGGACGGTGCGGTCCTGCGGCTGGTGGCTGCGGCGGACAGCCCACCCGCGCCCGTCGTGCACGACGTCGCAGAGCAGATCATCGACGCCTCCGAGCGGCTGACCTGGCGATGGAGTCCGGTGTCCCGGCGATGGACGGTGACGCTCGCGGTCGTCACACTCTCCGTCCTCGCGGGCGCGCTGGCGTACGAGATCCGTCCGGGTCGCCCCGGGGTCGTGCTCCTGACCGCCGCCGCCACCATCGCGAGCCTGCTCGGCGCGGCACTGGCGCGGGTCCGCGAGCCGGCCGGCACGGCGCTGATCCTCGTCGGTGGTGCGCTCGCCCTCGACGCCGGTTGGGCCGGGGCGTCGATCGCCGGCTTCACCACGATGCAACGGCTGCTGCTCCTGGCCGCCGAGGCGGGCACCCTGGTCGCGTTACTCGGTGTCGCCACGCCACTGGGCGCAGGGGGCCGGATCGGCGGCGCGCTCGGCCTGGCCCTGGTGGGCCTCTGGTGGGTGGGTGAGGTGGCCGGCCTGCCCGCCGAGCGGCTGGCCGCCCTCATGGCCGTCGTCGCGGTCGTCCTGCTCGGCTTCCTGCCTCGGCTCGCCCTCCTGATGGCCGGTCTGCCTCGACTGGACGACGCTCGCGCGGCGGGTCGGGAGGTGACCCGGCCCGACGTCGACTCGGCGATCGCCGCCGCCCACCGTGGTCTCGCGCTGGCCGTCGCCGCGCTGGCCATGTCGCTCGCGACCAGTGGCTGGTTGCTGGCCGGTCACGGCGGCCGGTGGACACTGGGCCTCGCGTGCCTGCTCACTGCCATCGCGTTGAGCCGGGCCCGGATGTACCCGCTGGCCGGCGAGATGCTCGCGCTGTTCGCAGCGGCGGCCGTCACGCTCGCCGCGCTCCTCCTGGCGTGGCTGAGGTTCTCAGGCGGCGCGTCGGGCGCGGCGCTCGTCACCGTCGCCGCTGCGGCCACGGCGTGCATGCTCTTCCTCGCAGGGGAGCCGACCGATCATGTCCGTGTCCGGATCCGTCGGGGCGTCGACCGGATCGAAGCGGCGGCGGTGCTGGCGACCGTGCCGGTGGCCGTCGGCGTCTTCGGCACCTACGACCGGTTGGTGCACATCTTCTGACGAGGGGGTGTTCGTGCGGGATCCGGTGCTGGCGGGCCTGCGGCTGCGGGTACGGCCGGGAGACAATCCCGGACGCCGGCTCGCCCGGCTGGTGTCGGGCCTTGTGGGTGCTCCGACGACGGCCGCCGAGGTGCACGCTCTGCTGGACGACCTGCGTCGTGTCCAACGGCCGCTCACCACCTGCCGCCGCATCCTCGTCGCCGCCGTCCGCGGGGGTGCCGGGGCGACGACGCTGACCGGGCTGCTCGCGACGGTGTTCGCGACGTACCGGGGCGACGGCGCGCTCGCGCTGGAAACCACACTGGGCCATGGCTCGCTGGAGTTTCGGTTCTCCGAAAGCGGGCCGGCCGCAGCCGGGGTGTGGACGGCCGATCAGGTGGCGGCGATGTCGCAGCTGCCACCGTCCGACGTCGCGGAGAGGATGTCCCACGAGGACCACCGGGTCCACCTGCTGCCACGCCCGGGCCACATGGGTCTGGACACATACGGCGAGGCGGCCCGCGCGCTGATGCGGTTCTTCGGGTGCGCGGTGATCGACGGCGGCCACGACGCGCTGACGCAGCCGGGGCACCTCGGGACCGTGCACACCGTGGTGCTCGCCATACCGGCCACGGTGGATGGGGTCCGCACGGCGGGCATCTGGTTCAGGGAGACGGATCCGGAGCTACATGCCCGCACCGTGCCAGTGCTCATGGAGGTGTCGCCGGGCAGCCGGCTCGATCCGGCACGGGTCGCGGACGCACTGCGCGACGGTGGTGGTGCCAGCGCCGTACGCGCCCTCGACGCCAGCAGCGGACGACCGCACCTTCTTCCCTACGACCGCAGCCTCGCCACGGGAGCACCGGTGCGAACGGGCCTGCTGGCCCACCGCACCACGCCGACGGTGGTCCGGATCGCCGCCACGGCCCTGGCCCTGGCCGGTTAGCCTGCCGCTCGATCCGGATTGTTCGGTCGATGGTCGCCGCGCGGGCCACGGATGCGAACGATAGCCACACCGATCGGGATGGGCAGCGACCGGAGTCGAATCACCGCCATCCGGATCGGGCACCCGCGGAGGGCCCATGCGGCGGCACCCAGCTCGGGTACCGCCGCATGTCGGCCACGGTGCCGGGCAGCAGGGTGTCTCGCCAGCCACCGAGTGCCTTCGCGATTAACCGACGTCAGCGGCGCCCCTGCTGGCGGGCTAGACTTCAGGTTGGCAGTTCCACCGTGCTCCGTTGCGCTGGAGCGCGTGCGGCCTCGGGAGGGTGTTGCAGCACCCTCCTGAGGGCCCGCCCGTCTGGACGGCGCCTACTCGCAGAAGACCCGCACCTTGGCATCGGGCTGGTCCACCTCCACGGTCATCTCGTCGAGGTGGTCCACGAGCGCCTCAAGCTGGTCGGGCTTGAGCTGGGTGAGGTCGATCGGCACGCCCGACTTGGTCAGCTCGGCGTTGGCCGTGCCGAGGGCCTGCGGCGGGATCAGGGCCGTCAGCCGTACGCCGGCCCGCAGCAACTGCAACGGCACCCGCACGTTGACCCGGCCCGGCTCGCCGTCCTCGTCGACGGCGTCGACCATCACCCGCAGGTACTTGGCCTTGCCCTTCGGTCGGGCGTCGCGACTGGCCGCCGTCGGCGGCTGGTCCCGTTCGAGCGCGGCGATGAGCTGCTCGGCCTCCGCTGCGGTGATCTTGCCCTCGGCCAGCATGTCGAGGATGTCCTTGCGCTGTTCCTTCATGGGGTTCTCTCCTATCGGATGGTCACGAGCACCGCCGTGCGGCCGTGCTCGAGGTCGATGCGGGTGCCGGGCAGCGCGGACACGACGCCCCACCCGGCCCCGAGTGCCCGCACCACGCTGATGCGGTACACGAGGCAGGCCACGGCCGCCGCCAGGACGGCCAGGAGCAGCACCGGTGACAGCACGAGCACCACGGGGAGCACCGGGACCCAGATCCGCAGGGGCCGGCCGTGCGCCCGGGTGCACCGCACGGCCACCACCTGCGGCATCACGCCTGCCCCTGGAGCTCGGACAGCGCCTGCTGGGCGGTGATCTCGCCGCGGCGCAACCGGTCGATGGTGTCGGCCTGGGGTGGCGCCGGATCGGTGTCGACGAAGGCGAGCTTCTGCGTGATCCGGTTCAGCCGCGCCTTGATCGTCGGGTAGCTCACCCCGAAGATCCGCTCCATCTCCTTGATGGAGCCGTGGCACCGCACGAACGCCGTGACGAAGACCTGGTCCTCGACGGTGAGCTGGGCCAGTTGCGGCAGCTCGAACCGGCCCTCGATCGCGACGCCGCTGCCGGCCAGGCGCACCCGCTCGACGACGAACGGCTGACCCCGGCTCAGGTTCGTCAGTTCCTGCCAGTCCATGGCCTGCTCTGTCATAGCCGAAAGAGTAGACCCATCACGTATTAACTTTCAAGATATGGATCTTGATTTTCTTAATTTCCCCCTCGTGCCCTCACCGGATCAGGCCGGTTGGTCAGCGACCACCGTCCGGAGCGCCCCGACCAGCCCGGTGGTCGCCGACCGCCCTCGGCCTCCCCGGTCGCGCCGGGCAGCGGAAAACCGAAGCCGAGCGCCGGACCCTCGCCGGGGGGCGGGGTGTCCGGGAATCCGTCGGACAGCACGTACACCCACCAGGGTGGACCCCACCGGCTCCGAGGAGCCGGGGTATCCGACGAGGTGAGGAGCGGTCGTGGTGGAAACCAGCGGATGTCCGCGGTCCGAACAACTGTCCCGGAAGCCCCGCGTGGATCGACGGGTGGTCGGCCGGCTTGCGCTGCGGACCTGGCTCGCCGCGATCCTGGCCGGTGGCCTGCTGACGACCGGGGCCGGCGCGGCGCAGGCCGATCCCGGCTCGACCCGGGCCGGGGCCGGCGGGGCGCAGGGCGGGTCCGCGGTGGCATCGGCGCGGGACGCGGCAGGGCCCAGCATCCAGGCGGTGGACTACTACGAGATCCGGCCCCGACACAGCGACCGGTGTCTGGACGTCGCGAACGCCAGCATCGCCCACAACACGCAGGTCGTGCAGGGCAACTGCTGGGGCGGGGCCAACCAGCGCTGGCGGTGGATCGCCGTCGGCAACGGCTACTACGAGATCCGCCCGCAGCACAGCGGCAAGTGCCTGGACGTGGCGCACGCCAGCAACGCGCACGGCGCGTCGGTGGTGCAGGGCGACTGCTGGGGCGGCACGAACCAGCACTGGCGGTTCGTCAACCTGGGCAACGGCTTCTACGAGATCCGGGCCCGGCACAGCGACCGGTGCCTGGACGTCGCGAACGCCAGCATCGCGCACGGCGCGTACGTGGTGCAGGGCACCTGCTGGGGCGGGACCAACCAGCACTGGCGGCTCGTCTACGCCGGCACCTGGGGCTGAACCGGCGCACCGACCGGCGTGGCGGGACACGGGTTCCGCCACGCCGGCGCCGGCCCGGTGCCGCTAGGACGTACCGGTGGCCAGCACCCTCGCCAGCAGCTCGGACAACTGGCGCTGCTCCGGTGCGGTCAGGCGTCCCAGCCGCTCGGCCGGGAAGTCGAAGGACCGCCGCATCGCGCGTTGCACGTCACGCCCCGCCGGGGTGATCGACACCTGCCTGATCCGCCGGTCGGTCGGGTCGGGCGCGCGGGACACCAGGCCGCGGGCCTCCAGTCGGGCGGCGAGCTGGGTGACGTTCGAGGCGTCGCACAGCAGGTCGGCGGCGAGCTCACCCATGGAGCGGCTGCCCCCGGTCAGGTGCTCCAGCAGGCAGGCCTGCGCGGCGCTCAGCCCCACCGTCTGCGCCGCCCGCCCGTACGCGGCGTCGTAGGCGAACACGAAGTCCCACACCTGTTGTTCAAGGGTGTCTGCCACCTCGGTCATAGCTGGAGGTTAGTTGCTGGGGAATGGTTGACTCACTCAAGCATCGGTGTTTAGGTGGGTGATGAAACTTTAGTCACTCAACCAAAGGGGTGGTTCACGGTGGGACGTCCGAACTCGGACGGGGCCGGCAGGACCCGCGTTCTGGTGACCGGGGTCCGCGGCAAGACGGGGCTGCCGCTGGCGCACCTGCTCGTGGCGCGGGGCGTGGAGGTGCTCGGCGGCAGCAGCGACCCGTCCACGGTCAGCCTGGAGGGGGTGCGCCCGACCGCGTTCTCGTGGGACGACCCGTCCGGGTGGGCGGCGGCCACCGACGGCGTCGACGCGGTGTACGTCGTCCGACCGGACCGGGCGGACGCGCCGGAGCTCATCGGCGCGCTGCTGACCCAGACCCCGACGCGGACCCGGATCGTCCTGTTGTCCGAGCAGGACGCGGACTACATGGGTCCCGACGGATGGGCACCGCTGGCCGAGCGCGCGGTGACCGACGGCGGGCACCCCTGGACGATCCTGCGGCCGAGCTGGTTCATGCAGGTCTTCACCGACGCGCGCTTCTACCGCGACCAGATCGCCGGTGCCGGACTGCTGCCGTTTCCCGCTACCGGTGCCCGGTTGGCCTGGATCGACGCCCGGGACATCGCGGCCGTGGCCGAGCGGGCGCTGCTCCAGGAGGGGCACGCCGGTCAGGTGTACGAACTCTCCGGCCCGGAGGCCCTCTCGTTGCCGCGCACCGCAGAGCTGCTCTCCGCTGCGGCAGGACGACCCGTGACCCACCAGGAGCTGACCATCGACGAGGCCGTGGCCGGGACCACCGGCTTCGAACGGGAACTCT
The DNA here is from genome assembly GCF_001567585.1 of Micromonospora rosaria. Classification (GTDB taxonomy): domain Bacteria; phylum Actinomycetota; class Actinomycetes; order Mycobacteriales; family Micromonosporaceae; genus Micromonospora; species Micromonospora rosaria. The sequence continues at coordinate 28,463 of NZ_LRQV01000001.1, read as the reverse complement.
TCGCGCTGACCTTCGAGCGCGTGCACGCGGGCAGCTTCGCGGTGGTGACCGACACCGTCGAGCGGGTCACCGGCCGGCCGGCGCGGACCCTGCGGGAGTTCCTGGCCGACACCGAGCCCGTGCTGCGGCCCGCGAGCTGACGGCCCGACCGCGTCCCGGGGCCGGGTGACTCACCGTGGTCCCCGGGACGCGTCCTCGTTGTCGACGAGCCGGAACCGGGTGGTCAGCGGCGCGTCGCCGAGTTCCTCGAGGATCAGGCCCCGGGTCGGCGAGAACTGGAGGTAGGCGAAGCGGTTGCTGATCGCGTAGGTCGGCTCTCCGTTGCGCTGCCCGTCGCGGACCACCGAGAACTGCTGCGCCGGCTCGTCCGGGGCACAGGCGGCGGCCACCACCCGCAGCGGCTGGCTGCCCGAGGCCCGGACCTCCCAGCAGGTGTCGGTCAGGTCAGCGGCCGGCTCGGCGACGCGGATCAGGTGCCGGCCGGCGCCCTGTGGCGCGAGGACGAACAGTTGCCGCCCCTCGTCGCCGTCGACCTCGCCGAGCCGGCCGTCGTCGAGCAGCGACAGACCGCCGGCCTGGTCCGCGGCCCGCACGATGGTCACCTGGCGTTGCCCGGCCAGCACCGGATCGACGCTCGGCGCGGTGCCGGGCGTACCGGAGGTCGAGCCGTTCGTGGTGCGCGTGACCGGACCGGGTCCGCCGGAGGCCGGGGCGGACGTGCCGGTGGGCGGGCTGGGGGCGACGGGGGTCGGGCCCCGGGTCGGTGGACCGGCGGTCGGGGCCGGCGCCGGTGTCGGTGTCGCTGTCGGTGTCGGGCCGGCGGGACCGACCGGGACGGGGTCCGGGGCCCCGGACAGGCGGATCACCGCGGTGCCGCCGCCGAGCACCCCGACCAGGACGGCACCGAGGGCGACCGACGCGAGGTGGCGACGCCGCCGCCGGACGTCGCCCCGCCGCCGGACGTCGACCGGGGCGGGAACCGTCCCGTCCGCGCCGTGCCGGGCCAGCGCCCGCAGGACGTCGTCGAGACTCCGGTCAGACCTCATGGCCCCTCCCCCCACCCGTGATCTGGTACTCGTCGTCGGCGAGATGCGCGGCGAGGGCCCGACGTCCCCGTGCGAGCCGCGTCTTGACGGTGTTCACGTTGGTACCGGCCTCGGTGGCGATCTCGGCCACACTGAGGCCGACCAGATGGTGCAGGACCACCACCCGGCGCTGCTCGGCAGGGATCCGGCGCAGCGCGTCCACGAGCGCGACGTGGTCGACCGTGACCGCCTCCACGGGCTGCTCCGCGACCTGGCGGCGGTGGGCGCTGAGCCGGTTCACCGCCTTGCGCCACGCGCTCACCGCCACCCGGTACGCCACGCGACGCACCCAGGCCTCCGGGCTGTCGCACTCGCGCACCGTCCCCCACCGGTCCCAGGCCCGGGCGTACGCCTCCGCCACCGCGTCCTCGGCCTCCACCCGGCTGCCGATCATCGCGTACAGCTGGCCCAGCACGCGCTGGGCCGACGCGGAGTAGAAGGAGTCGAACTCCGCAGCGTCACGCATCGAACAGTGTCCCCACCCCGTCTGGTTGCGTACGGTCATGGCCTGGCCCGCCGGCGGGGTCGGTCCGCCGGCGGGCCGGGCCGAGGTGGCAGCGCGCCGGTGGCGGGCCCGACGCCGCCCGGCACCCGGGCAGGCGCTACGGCCGGGGCGCCGGCCCCGTGTCGTTGAACCGGAAGCTGCTGAACGGGTCGGCGTCGCCCAACTCCTCCAGGATCAGCCCGGACCGCGCCGAGTCACGCAGGTACGCGGACCGGTTGCTGATCACGAACTCGCGGGCGCCGCCCCCGACGGCCGCGGTGATCACGAAGCGCTGGGCGGGGTCGTCCGCCCGGCAGGTCGCACCCCGCACCACCAGCGGCTGCGCGTTGCCCGGATTGTGCGCCCGCCAGCAGAGCGGCTGCCCCGTCCCGCCGCCGTAGTAGGACTTGACCAGGAACTGCTGCCCGCCCAGCGGGGTCGGCACGAACACCTGCCGCCCCCGGTCGTCGTCCACCTCGGCCAGCCGCCCGCCGTCCAGCAACGACAGCCCCGACTCGAACGCGCCGACCCGGACGATCGTGACCCGCCGCGTACCGGAGAGCACCGGGTCCGGCGACGCCCTCCGCGCCTGCTCCGTGACCGCGCCGGGACCGGCCGGCGCACCGTCGTGCGCCGACGCCGACGCCCCGGCGTACAGTCCGATCCCGGCACCGGCCACCGCCACCAGCCCCACGCCCGCGAGCCATCTCCGCACCGACATCACGTCCTCCCACCCTCCTGCGTCACCGCGCCCGGACCGCCGGGGCGGCCCGAGGCGCTCGGATCGATACAGCCTCATGACGCGCGGGACCGGACGGTGGTTTCATCCGCCCGCCTGCCGATCACGGCCGGGGTCCCAGAGGCGCACGAGGGTGGATCAGCGCCTGCCGTGAGGTCCGCGTGTCCGCACCGGCGGACCGGGCCGGCGACCGAGAAGTGCCGGTGCACCGACCGGGACCGCGTCGCGGTCCGTCACGTGATCCTGAAGAGACGGTCGGCGGGGTCCACGACGGCGGTCAGGATCGCGCCGGGGACGAGGGCCGGGTCGTCGGGGCGGATCGTGTCCGCCCCGAACGGGGCGAATCCGGGCCCGCTGATCCGCAGGTGCAGTTCCAGGCCGGGATCCTCGCCGCCGAGGTGGTGGGCGACCGTGAGGATCTCGGCGGTGGCGGCGACGCCGGCGGTGGCGAGTCGACGGGCGTCGCGCCGGGAACGGGTGACCAGCCGCAGGCCGAGGACGCCGAACCCGACGCCGACGATCGTGATCAGGACGTCGCCGGCGAGCATGCCCCAGAACTCTGCGGGCGGCAGCGGTGGGTCGAGCGTCAGGGCGACGGTGAGCAGGACCGGTCCGGGCAGGCAGATGGCCAGGAACACCAGTCGGCAGAGTGCCGCACCGATCGGGCCGATCGGCGTCTCCGCCTCCCGGGGAGCACTCGTCACCCTCGCAGCGTAGTGCAGCACCGTCCCCGGCAGCGCCCCTCAGCCGGCCGTCGGGGTTGCGGCGTCGCCGAACCACCGGGCCAGGGCGACCGCGAGTGTCCGCTGGTCCTCGCCGACCCACGCGACGTGGCCGTCCGGCCGGAGCAGGACCGCCGGTACGCCCCACTCGTCGCTGACGTCGGCGACGTGGTCGACCCGGTCGGCCCAGCCGTCAACCGAGAGCCGGCCCGTCCGGTCCAGCAGCAGTCCGTTGCCGGTACGCATCAGCTCGTACAGGCGCCCCGGTGCCAGCGGGACGTCGCGCAGCCGCCGCCCGAGCAGGGGGTGGCCCGCGCCGACGTCGTACCGGACGCTGATCGCCGTGATCTTCTCGATCAGGAACCGGTTGACGTCGTCGAGGTCCATGAGCTGCGCCAGCAACCGCCGTACCGCCTGCGGTCCGGGCTCGGTGCTCGTCAGGTACATCTGCGCCCGGGTGTTGTCCAGCACGTCGGCGGCCACCGGGTGCCGTTCGGAGTGGTAGCTGTCCAGCAGGCCGGCCGGCGCCCAGCCGGTGACGGCCGCCGCCAGTTTCCAGCCCAGGTTGACCGCGTCCTGGATGCCGAGGTTGAGCCCCTGTCCACCCATCGGCGGGTGGACGTGCGCGGCGTCCCCGGCCAGGAAGACCCGTCCGACCCGGTACCGCTCGGCCTGGCGGGTCGCGTCACCGAAGCGCGACAGCCAGCGGGGCGAGTGCACGCCGAAGTCGGTGCCGGCGTACCTGCGCAACTGGTGCCGGAACTCCTCGAACGTCGGCGGTACCGAGCGGTCCTCGGCCACCGCCGCCGCCGGCACGACCGCCCGGAACACCCCGGGCCTGCCCGACGGCCCGATCCCGAACCGTTTCTCGGTCCTGCGCACCTCGGTCATCACCTCGGCGATGTCGGCCGGGGAGGCCGTGACCTCCATTTCGCCGAGCAGCGTGTCCATTGTCGACGGCTCGCCGGGAAACGCGACTCCGAGCAGTTTCCGGACGGTGCTGCGCCCACCGTCGCAGCCGACGAGGAACCGCGCCCGCACCGGTGTCGTGGTGTCGTCGTCGAGGTGGACGGTCACGCCGTCGTCGTCCTGCTCCAGCCCGGTCACGGCGCACCCGCGCCGGATCTCGGCCCCGACGTCGGCGGCGTGCTCGGCGAGCAGCCGGTCGGTGAGTGTCTGCGGAATGCCGAGCACGTAGCCGTGCGCGGTGTCCAGCCCGGTGGGGGCGGGCTTGTCGATGCCCGCGAAGAAGCCCCGGACGTCGCCGGGACGGATCGGGTACTGGGTGCCGTTGTCGAGGAACCGTTCCAGCAGCCCCCGCTGGTCCAGCAGCTCGATGCTGCGTACGTGCAGCCCGAGCGACCGTACGAACGGCGGCGGCTGCGCCTCCTTCTCCAGCACGAGCACCGTGACACCCCGCAGCCGCAGTTCGCTCGCCAGCATCATGCCGGTGGGGCCACCCCCGGCGATGATCACATCGAACATGAATTCCCCCATGGTGTGCCGATTCGTACGCTCGGCCGACGATTGTGGGGCATGACCGGGGTCTTGCCGCAAGCCCGGGGGTGCGGTATATGTTAATAGTGGCAAGGAGTTTCCCTCCTTGCTTTTGTTTTGTTCGGAGCCTTTGTTGTTGTCGGCGAGCGGGGATGGCACGGCTGCCCGCGACACGCTATGGCCACGACGACGACGGCCACGACAATGACGGCCGCAGCGATGACGGCCACGGCGATCGCGGACAACCGAGGCGCGGATCTTGGCCGTGCCCGTGCCGTCGCCCGCTCGGGCTGCTCACTGTCTTCCGAGCGGAGATCATCAACCAAGGGCCAGGCACCCGGTCGCGGCCCGCCGGGCACCTGGTCCGCCACGCACGCCCCGAGGCATCGGTTCGGCTGGCCGCTGACGACGCGCGGTCAGGAGACGGCGGCGGGCGTGGTGGGAGCGGGGCGGAGGGTCAGGACCTGCGGGCCGGAGGCGGTGATGGCGACGGTGTGCTCGGAGTGGGCGGTGCGGGAGCCGTCGGCGGAGCGGATCGTCCAGCCGTCGTCGTCGAACCTGATCTTGTCGGTGGAGCGGCAGAACCAGGGCTCGATGGCGAGGGTGAGGCCGGGGTCGAGTCTCAGGCCTCGGCGGGCGCGACCGTTGTTGGAGACGTGCGGGTCCTCGTGCATGGTGCGGCCGATGCCGTGGCCGCCGAACTCGGCGTTGACGCGGTAGCCGTAGGAGTGGGCGACCTCGCCGATGGCGGCGGAGATGTCGCCGAGGCGGCCACCGGGCTGGGCGGCGGTGATGGCGGCTTCCAGGGCGACCTCGGTGGCCTCGATCAGCTTCAGGTCGGCCGGGTCGGGGGTGCCGACGACGACGGAGAGCGCGGAGTCGGCGACCCAGCCGTCGATGGTGACCGCCATGTCGATGCTGAGCAGGTCGCCGTCGCGCAGCACGTAGTCGTGCGGCAGGCCGTGCAGCACCGCGTCGTTGACCGACAGGCACAGCACGTTACGGAACGGGCCGCGACCGAACGACGGGGCGTAGTCCCAGTAGCAGGACTCGGCACCACGGTCGGCGATCCGGCGGCGGGCGTGGTGTTCGAGGTCCATCAGGTTGACGCCGACCGCGGCGACACCGGCCAGTTCGGCGAGCAGTTCGCCGACGAACTGGCCGGTGACCGCCATCCGGCCGATCTCTTCGGTGGACTTCAGCTCGATCACAACTGCCTCCCTCTCCCCATGCGGTATTTCTATACCGGCATTTTTATACCACGCGGGATCGGGGCGCTCCGCAGGGATATCCTGCTGGCATGGTTCGCCAACCACTCACCCCCGCACAGATCGCCGCGGGCCAGCGCCTCGGAACCGCCCTGCGGGCCGCGCGGGCCGGCCGCAGCCTCGTCGAGGTGGCCCTGGCGGCCGGCATCTCCCCCGAGACGCTGCGCAAGATCGAGGCGGGCCGGCTTCCCGCACCGGCGTTCGGCACGGTGGTCTGCCTCAGCCAGGCCCTCGACGTCCCCCTCGCCGACCTGGCCGACGTCTGGCTGGCCGACATGCCCGTCCGCCAGGCGTCCTAGCGACCCGCAGCCCCGTCGTCAGCTCTGGAGCCCGCGGTGGTCGGGCATGGTCCAGGTCGGCGTCCAGAGCGGCGCGGCAGGTGTCCGGGCGTGCCGCGCCGCCGCCAGGTACGCCCGCAGGGCGGCCAGGCCGGGGTGGGGGTTGACGGTGGCCCAGATCAGGGAATGGGGATAGATCGGGGTCGGGTTCCGCAGTGGGATGCGGCGCAGGTCGTAGCGGGCCGGCCACAGGTAGCGGTCGCGTCTGCCGACGATCGTGGCGAGGTCGGCGGAGGTGGACAACTGGTCGAGCAGCGCCTCGTCGCCGAAGTGCGGGCCGATGCCGTCGATGCTCAGGCCGAAGGCGTCCGCGAAGTCGTGGTAGAACGTCGCCCACTCCGTGCCGGGGACGATCCCGGGTATCCAGATCCGGTGCCCCGCGAGGCGGGCCGGCTCGAGGTGCCGCTCCCTGGCCAGGGGGTGCCGGGGCCCGACCAGGACTTCGAGCTCGTGGTCGATGGCGCGGGCGGTGCTGATGCCGGCCGGCAGGGCGTCGGCCGGCAGGGTCACGGCCCGGAAGGAGGCGTCCACGGCGCCGGTGCGCACGGCGGCCAGCGCCGCGGTGAGGTTGTTCTCGGCCAGGGTGACCACGTCGAGGTCCTGGTCGGGGTGGGCGACGTGGAAGTCGTGCAGGGCGACGGCGGGCGCGATGCGCCGGTGGGTGACGTCGACGCGCAGCGCGCGGCTGCCGGGTCGGACCGCGTTCCTGGCGCGCTCGGCGGCGCGCAGGAGCTCACGGGCGTGCGGAAGGAAGGTCTGCCCGTCGAGGGTGAGCCGCACGCCACGGGTGGTCCGCGCGAACAGCACCGCGCCGACGGCCTGTTCCAGGGCGGCGACGCGCTTGGAGACCGCCTGTTGGGTGACGGCCAGGTCGGCCGCCGCCTCCTGGAACTGGCCGAGCTCGGCCGCGACGACGAACGTCCGGACGCCGTCGAGATCCACTCGTCTGCCCAACTTTCGGTTGTGGCCGGGGTACGTGTCGGTTGTTTGCCCGCTGGTCGGGACCTTTACTGAGATCATCACATGTCTACCGCCACAACCCAGCGGATGTATGTCCGGACGACGGAGTTCGCGCGCTACGCGGAGCGAATCCACCAGGTCACCGACCTGACCTCGCGGTTGAACGTGCTGCCGTTCGGCGACGCCGAGGCACGCGCCGCGCTGCTCGCGCAGGTCTTCGCCGGTCCCCTCCCGCAGTCCGTGCGGATCTTCCCGCCGTTCTTCACCGACTACGGCCTGAACACCGCGTTCGGTGAGGACGTCTTCGTCAACCAGGGCTGCACGTTCCTGGACCAGGGCGGCATCCGGATCGGCTCCGGGGTGATGATCGGCCCGAAGTCGAACCTCGTCACCTCCGGGCATCCCGTGCCGCCCGGACAGCGGCGCGAGTACGTCATGGCGGCGCCGATCACCCTGGAGGACGACGTGTGGCTCGGCGCCGCCGTCACCGTCCTGCCCGGCGTCACGATCGGCCGCAACAGTGTGGTCGGCGCCGGCGCCGTGGTGACCAGGGACGTCCCGCCGAACACGCTCGTGACCGGCCCGGCCGCCACCGCACGCAGGACCTGGGACGCCTGACCCGGACGGGGCTGCGCCCCGTGGTCGCCGGCCCGGCCCGGTTCCTGGCTTGACTGTGCCCCGAGGGCATGGGTTCGCATGGGGTGAAGCCCGCCCGACGACGGGCAGGAAAGGAGGCGTGGACGTGTATCGAAGGTATTCTGCCGCCCTGGTCGGGGTGGTCGGCATGGTGGGGGCGCTGGTCGCGGTGCCGCCGGTGGTGGTGGAGGAGTCCGTGCCGCAGGTGGCGTGGGCGGCGTGTCCCGAGGATGTCGTGGTGCCCCCGTCGGTACAGGTGCGGTGCGCGCGGGTGCCGGTCCCGCTGGACTACCGCGACCCCGACGGTACGCAGATCGAGCTCATGGTGTCGCGGATCGCGAGCACGAAGCCGGCGAAGCGGCGCGGGGTGCTCATGTTCAACCCGGGCGGTCCGGGCGGCACCGGGCTGGACCAGCCGGGGTTCCTGGTCGGCAGGGGGCTGCCGAGCAGCGTCGTGGACGCCTACGACCTGATCGGCATGGACACCCGGGGGGTCGGCCATTCGTCGCCGGTGAGCTGCGGCTTCACCGTGGAGGGCGGCTACTGGGGCAACATTCCGCCGTACGCGGCCGACGACGCGGCGGTGACCGCGCAGGCCGGGATCGCCGAGGAGGTCGCCGCCCGGTGTGCCGCCACCGATACCGAGGGGCGGCTGCGGCACCTGACGACGGCGAACACGGCCCGGGACCTAAACCGGATCCGGGCCGCGCTCGGCGAGGAGAAGGCCAGCTTCTACGGGGCGTCCTACGGGTCGGCGTTGGGGGCGGCGTACGCCTCGATGTTTCCGGACACCACCGACCGGATCGTGCTCGACAGCAACATCGGCGACACCCACCTCGACCGGGACGGGCTGCGCCGGTACGCGTTGGGCATGGAGCAGACGTTCCCCGACTTCGCGCGGTGGGCGGCGGCGCGGCACGGCTCCTATGGCCTGGGTCGCACGCCGCAGCAGGTGCGCCGGACGTACCTCACCATCGCTGAGCGGCTCGACGGGACCCCGGCGCCCGACGGGCTCACCGGCGCCATGTTCCGGGCGGTCACCTTCGCCTCCCTCTACCACGAGGTGCAGTACGGCAACCTCGCCCGGACCTGGCAGTCGTACCTGGATCCGGGTGACGCGCAGCCGCTGTCGGCGACGGCGGCGACGCCGCACCCGGGGGACAACGCGCTCACCGTCTTCCTCGCGGTGACCTGCAACGACGTCGAGTGGCCCGAGGGCGTGGCGACGTACCGGCGGGCCGTCGCCGAGGACCGCGAGCGGTACCCGCTCTACGGCGCGGCCAGCGCCAACATCCTGCCGTGCGCCTTCTGGCGGTACGCGCCGACCGAGCCGCCCGTCACGGTCAACGACAAGGGGCCGCGCAACGTGCTGATCCTGCAGAACCGGCGCGACCCGGTCACCCCGTACGCGGGCGGCACGCTGCTGCGCGAGAAGTTCGGCCAGCGCGCCCGGTTGGTGACCGCCGACGAAAGCGGGCACGGTGTCTACGTGCTCGGGAACAACGCCTGCGCGGTGAACGTCACCACGGCGTACCTGGTCGAGGGCGCGATGCCGGCGAAGGACACGGCCTGCCGGCGCGGCTGACCTTGACTGTGCCCTCGGGGCACGGTGTCGAATGGCGGCATGCGGATGAAGGGCGGTTGGAGCACGCGTGACCTGGCCGAGATCGCCGGCACCACCGTGAAGACCGTGCGGCACTACCACCGGGTCGGGCTGCTGGAGGAGCCGGAGCGGGCGGCCAACGGGTACAAGCAGTACCGGATCGGGCACCTCGTCCGGCTGCTGCGGCTCCGCCGCCTCGTGGATCTCGGTGTGCCGCTGTCCGACATCGCCGCGATGGAGGAGTCGGCCGAGGGCGCGGAGCAGGTTCTCCGCGCCCTCGACGCCGAACTGGCCGCCAGTATCGAGCGTCAGCAGCGGATGCGCGACGAGGTGGCCGGGATCCTGCGGCAGCGCGAACTCGCCGAGTTGCCGCCGGGGTTCGGCGAGAACGCCGGTGCGTTGTCCGACGCCGAGCGGGCGTTCCTGCTCGTCTGCTCGCGGATCTTCGAGCCGTGGGTGATGGAGACGCTCCAGGAGATGCAGACGGAGCCCCGCAGCGCGGTCGGGAGGGAGTTCGACGCCCTGACCGAGGAGGCGAGCGAGGAGACCCGGCAGCGCCTGGCCGAGCGGTACGCCCCCGAGGTGCTCCGGGTGCAGCAGGACCATCCACGCCTGACGACGTTGAAGGAGCAGGGCGCGGGGGTGCACGGGCCGCGTCACTGGTCGGCCTTCCTGCAGGGGATCGTCGAGATGTACAACCCCGCGCAGATCGACGTGTTGCAGCGGGTCAACGTCATCCTCGGGTGGACCCCGGCCTCCGGGTAGCGCCGCCCGCCGGGGTGGATCCTCAGGAGGCGCCCGCGTCGTAGGTGTCGCGGTGTGCGAGCACCGTGGTCATGTGCGTCTCGGCCCAACTCCTGAGCCCGCGCGTCATCTCGTAGAGGGAGAGACCCAGGTCGGTCAACTGGTAGGTGACGGTGACGGGGACGGTCGGGGTGACGGTACGGGTGAGCAGACCGTCGCGTTCCAGCGACCGCAGTGTCTGGGTCAGCATCTTCTGGCTGACACCGGCCAGCGCGCGGGCCAGTTCCGAGTACCGCATCGGGCCGGGTCCGCCGCCGGCGTCGGCGTCCGACCGGTGCGGCCCGTCGCCGCTGAGCGCGCACAGGATCAGGACGACCCACTTGTCCGAGATCCGGTCGAGCAGCCCGCGGCTGGGGCACGCCGCCAGGAACGCGTCGTACTCCGCCTTGGCCTGGGCCCTGCGCTGGGCCGCCGTCACCGTCGCCATCGATGCTCCCCCCACCCCGTGGTGACCTACGCACTTCCAGGTGCCTTCTTCCTGGCAGGAAGTTACCTCCCAACAATGGTGCAGGAGGCCGGAAGGCACCCCTGCGTCAGCACGAGAGGCACCACGATGAGCACCTCCTCCGCACGACTTCCCGGCGGCAACTGGGCCCTGGGCGATCTGACCGTCACCCGGTTCGGGTACGGCGCCATGCAGCTCGCCGGTCCCGGGGTGATGGGGCCGCCGGCGGACCGGGACGCCGCCCGGGCCGTGCTGCGCGCGGCCGTCGAGGCCGGGGTCACCCACATCGACACCAGCGACGCGTACGGGCCGCGGGTCACCAACGAGCTGATCCGGGAGGCGTTGCACCCCTATCCCCCGTCGCTGCGCATCGTGACCAAAGTCGGCGCGACGCGGGACGGGCACGGTGGCTGGCCCACGGCGCGGCGGCCCGAGGATCTGCGCCGCCAGGTCCACGAGAACCTCGCGAGCCTCGGGCTCGACGTCCTCGACGTGGTCAACCTCCGGCTCGGCACCGCCGAGGGGCCGCAGGCGGGCTCGCTCGCCGAGGCGTTCGAGACGCTCGTCGAGCTTCGGGAGCAGGGGCTCATCCGCCACCTCGGGGTCAGCAACGCGACGGTGGAGCAGGTCGTCGAGGCCCGGTCGATCGCGCCGATCGTGTGCGTGCAGAACATGTACAACCTCGCCCACCGTCACGACGACGCGCTCGTGGACACGCTCGCCGGGCAGGGTGTCGCGTACGTGCCGTTCTTTCCGCTGGGTGGCTTCACCCCGCTGCAGTCCTCGACGTTGTCGGGGGTGGCCGCGCGGCGTGGGGTGACGCCGATGGCCGTCGCCCTCGCCTGGTTGCTGCACCGGTCGCCGAACATCCTGCTCATCCCCGGCACCTCGTCGGCGGCGCACCTGCGCGAGAACATCGCCGGCGCGGGTCTGTCGCTCTCGCCCGAGGACCTGGCCGAGCTGGACCAGATCGGTCGCTGATTGGCGCGGCGGCAGCGGGCGATCCGCCACCCTTGACTTTGTCGCATGCCATGACTCATCTTATTGAGACAAGGATTGCGACATACGGAGGTGGCGACATGCGCCAGATAGATCTCCCGGAGGCGCGGCGGTGGCTGGACCGGCACGGCCTGGCCGACGTCGAGCCGACCCCGCTGCTCGCGACCCGGCTGGCGGTGCGGCGGCGCGCCAAGCTGGTCGACAGTTGCCTGCTGGCCGCGTTCCTCATCGGTGCGGCGCTCACCCACGTCTGGGGGCGGTTCCCCGACCCGACGTTCTCCTGGCCGCCGCTGCTGGCGCTGGTGGCGCTCGTGGGCGGGCTGCTGGTGGGCCAGTGGCGGCTCGGCTGGTGGGTACGGCGGGTCGACCGGTGGGCCGGCGCCCAACTGTCCCAGCGGGTGGCCCACCCGGTCGAGCTCGGCTGGCCGGCGGTGCTGGGCTGGCCGTACGCCATCTTCACGGCCGCCACCTTCAGCGGCGCGCTGCTGCTGGCGGTGAGCGTGCTGCCGGTGTCGGATCCCGGCCTGCGGTACGGGGCGGTCGTCGTGCTGATCGGCCTCGCCGGGGCCGGCGCCGGGACCGTCCTGCAGTTGCGTCAGGTGCTGGCGGCCCCGGCCGTGGCGGAGGACGAGGCGTCGCTCACGGCCGACGTCATCATGCGGGTCGAGGACGTCCGGGCCCTCGTCACGCCCAGCCTGGTGTGGTCGCTGCCGCCCATCTTCCTGGTCGGGGAGTCGATCGGCTGGTGGAACGCCGCCGCCGTGGCGCTGGTCGTGGCGGGAGTGATCGCGCGCGGCCTGATCCAGATCCGGACCGCGGGTGTCGGGACGGCGGCGCGGCGGGCCCTGGCCGTCCGATGATCGTCATCGACGCGGCCTCGCCGACGCCGCCGTACGAGCAGCTCCGGGCCCAGCTCGCGCGGCAGATCCAGGAGCGCTCGCTCGCCGTCGGCACGAGACTGCCGACGATCCGCCGACTCGCGGCCGACCTCGGCCTCGCCGTGAACACCGTCGGCCGGGCGTACCGGGAGTTGGAGGAGGCCGGGCTGATCGAGACCCGTGGGCGGGCCGGCTCGTTCGTCTCGGCCGCCGGTGAGCAGGCGCTGGAGCAGGCGCACCGGGCCGCCCGCGAGTACGCGGCGGTGATCTCCAGCGTCGGCATCGACCGTACCGAGGCGATCCGGATCGTCGAGGCGGCGCTGGGCCGACCGGCGACGCCCTGAGTCACCGCCGCGCCCCGCTTTCCGGCCTGCCGGGCAACATTGGGGAAATGCGACGTGGGGTGTCAGGTATCTGGCGGAGCATGGTGGGACCGGTCGCGTCGGTGACGGACGTGCACCGGCCCCACCGGCAGAAAGGGACGACCCAGAGTGCGCGAAACGCCCGAGGAGCTCAGCGAACTGCAGGCCCTGCTCGACTCCTCCCTGTCCCGCTCCACCGCCCACCTCCGCTCGATCGTCGTCGAGCGCACCCTGACCGCGGCGCAGCTCACCCGGGTCCTGACCGGCATGTGCACCCTCGCCCTGTCCACCGTGACGGCTAAGGGCGAGCCGCGGATCAGCGGCGCGGACGGGCACTTCCTGCACGGCAGGTGGCATTTCGGCACCGCGCCCGGCGCCGCCAAGGCCCGTCACCTCGCCGCGCGACCGGCGGCCAGCGTCGCGCACCTGCGCGGCGAGGACCTCGGCGTGTTCACCCACGGCACGGTCGAGGTCCTCAACCCCCGGGGCGGCGAGCCGGCCGCGGACTGGCCGGACCTGCTCGCCTACTTCCAGGAGTTCTACGGCCCGGACGCCTTCGACTGGGACAACGAGGTGGTCTACTACCGGCTGCGACCACACTGGATGACCGTCTACGCCCCCGACGTCGACACGCTCGTCACCACCTGACCGGAGGGCGTCACCCGCTCGACCTGCGCCGCGCGCTCTGCCGGAAATCGATGGCATGACCGGGTCCCGCGGCGGGAAGATCCCCGACGTGACCCTGCACCACGACGAGGTACCCGTCGACGAGGACACCGTCCGGTCACTGGTGCGGGCGCAGTGCCCCCAGTGGGCCGACCTGCCGCTGTCACCCGCCGGCGCCGGAACGGACAACACCATGTACCGGCTCGGCGACGACCTGCTCGTCCGCGTTCCGCGGACCGCCGACAAGGCCCGCTCCCTGCGCAAGGAGCAGCGGTGGCTGCCCCGGCTGGCACCGCTGCTCCCCCGCGCGGTCCCCGAGCCCCGCCACGCCGGCACACCGACACCCGGGTTCCCGCTGCCGTGGTCCGTCCTCGGGTGGATCGACGGAGAGGAGCCCGGGCCCGACACCGTCAGCGACTGGGCCGCGTTCGGCGCCGACCTGGCGGCCTTCGTCCGCGAACTCCACCGCGTCGACCTGATGGGGGCATCCCGCACCGACGATCTGAGCTGGTACCGCGCCGGCCCTCTGCAGCCCTGCGACGAGTGGGTCAGCCAGTACTTCCAGGACTGCCGGGCCACCGTCGGCGACGACCTGGACGTGGCGACGCTGGAACGGTTCTGGCGCGCGGCGCTCGCCCTGCCGGAGCCCGCCGGCGGCCCGGTGTGGCTGCACGGTGACCTGAAGCCCAGCAACCTGCTGGTCACCGACGGCAGCCTCCATGCCGTCATCGACTTCGGCGGCCTGTCCGTCGGCTTCCCCGACGCCGAGCACGCCACCGTCTGGGACCTGCCGGCCGCAGGACGCCAGGCGTACTGGGACGCCATGGACCTCGACGAGGCGACCTGGACACGGGCCCGGGCCTGGGCCGTCGCCGTCGGCGTCAGCGGCATCGCCTACTACTGGCACACCTATCCCGCGTTCGTCGCCGAGTGCCGGGTCCGGCTCGACCACATCCTGGCCGACGCCACCACCCGCTGAGCCGGCCTCGTCACGCGCGCCGAACGCGGTGAAGGTTCGCGGCTCCGCCTATGCTGCGCCGAATGGACCAGCCGTCACCCCACACCGTCCGGTCGCTGGCGTCCGACCTGCGGGCGCTCGGCATCGCCACGGGCGACGTCCTGCTGCTGCACTCGTCGTACCGGAGCCTCGGGTTCGTGGCCGGTGGCGTCCAGGCGGTGGTGCACGCGGGGCTGGACGTGCTCGGCCCGGAGGGCACCCTCGTCGTGCCGACCCACACGTCCGAGAACACGGACCCGGCCGGGTGGCAGCATCCGCCTGTCCCCGAGGCGTGGTGGCCGGTGATCCGCGAGCAGGCTCCCGGCTTCGACCCGTCGTGCACGCCGAGCCAGTGGATGGGTGTCATCGCCGAGGCGGTCCGCACGTGGCCGGGCGCCCTGCGCAGCGATCACCCGCAGGTCTCCTTCGCCGCGCTCGGCAGGAACGCCGCGACTGTCGTGGGCAGGCACCAGTTCGACGACGCGCTGGGTGAGCACTCACCGCTGGGCGCGGTGTACCGGCTCGACGGCAGGGTGCTCCTGCTCGGCTGCGGTCACCGCGCCAACACGTCGCTGCACCTGGCGGAGTGGCGACAGGCGTCGCCCTCACGGGCGGCCACCGGCTCGTCGGTCCGGCAGCCGGACGGCACAAGCCGCTGGACCACGTGGGTGGACGTCGTCACCGACGAGAGCGACTTCGACCGGCTGGGCGCTGACTTCGAGGCCACCGGCGCCGCCGTGGTCGGTCCCGTCGGTGGTGCGACGGCCCGGCTGATGTCCCAGCCTGCTCTCGTCGACTTCGCGACCGCCTGGATGGCCGCCAACCGCCGGGCAGGCGACAGCGCCAGCACCGCACCCCCGGCCGGCGGCGAGTAGCGGGCGGAGGACGGGTGCGACGCGCCGCGAACGTCCGGCGCTGGGCCATCAGCGTCCTACGCCGGCACGACCTGCGGCATCCGGTCACCTCCGTACCAATGCCCCGCCCCACCCTGCCGGCACCGCCCCAGCCTCCGTCGGCGCGCGGCTCGTCTACATTGTCAACTGACCGTTGACAGCAGGAGGTGTCATGACCCCGCGACCCCGCGCCGACGGCCATCCGGAGGACCCGGTGGACGCGCTCGCCACGGCCCTCGACACCGCAGCGGCGACCGAACCCGGCCCCGATCGGGTGGTGGCCGCGCTGTCGCTGGTGGTCGGCCTCCGCGCGCATCTCGACGAGCTGGAGCGCCGCCTGATCGGCTCCGCCCGGGAGCAGCAGGTGACCTGGGCGCAGCTCTCCCTGGCGCTGGGCCTGACCTCCCGGCAGGCGGCCGAGCAGCGCTGGCTCCGCCTGTCCGCGACGACGACCCGGGACCCGGCCGAGACCCGGACGGTCCGACAGCGTCAACGTCTGGTTGACAAACAGGAGCCCGCCGTCGCCGCACTCAGGCGGGCGGCCACCGCCGCACACCGGTGGCTGGCCACCGACCAGACGTGGGACTCCCGCCACCCACGCGCCGCCCTGGCCCGGCGGAGCCTGGCGCTGGCCGTCGCGTCAGCCGAGCCCGGCGCCCTGCACCACCTCGCCCAGCGGGCTCTCGACGACCTTGACGAGATGGCAGCCGCCGGGGTCGCCCGGGCGACCCACGTGGTGGTCCGCGACCTTCGGCGGGCGGTCACCCGGCGCACCGCCGGCCCGTCACCTGCCGACGCCAATACTTGACTCGCCTGGACTCAATCGCTGCTTGACAGCCCGTCCGCCCACAGTAGAGTTGAGCCAACTGGGCGGACCGGGAGGCGGGTATGGATCCGGCGACCTCGGACACGGCGCTGCGACGCAATGCCATCCTCTTCGTCACGGTCTCCCTGGTCTCCGGTTTCGGTGGCACGGCCATGTCCCTCGTCGCCGGCGTCTGGGTCATGGACCTCACCGGTTCCGCCGCACTGGCCTCCCTGGCCGGCTTCTGCGTGTTCCTGCCGACCCTGATCGGTCCCCTGCTCGGTGCCCTGGTCGACCGGCTACCGCGCCGCCCCCTGCTGATCTGGACCAACCTCCTGGTCGCCTGCTCGCTTCTTCTGCTGCTGGCGGTGCGCTCGGCGGACCAGGTGTGGCTGCTGTACACCGTGATGCTCGCCTACGGCGTCAGCTACGTGCTGCTCGACGCCGGCGAGGCGGCCCTGCTGCCCGCCGCGCTGCCCGCCGACGAGCTGGGCCGGATCAACGGTTTCCGGATGAGCGCGCAGGAGGGCGCCAAGCTGCTCGCCCCACTGGTGGGTGCGGCCCTGTTCACCGTGGTCGGTGGAGCCGCCGTCTCCGCCCTCGCCGCCACCATGCTGCTCGTCGCCGCGGTGCTCTACCGGCTCGTCCGGGTCCGGTACGTTCCGCCGGCCACGCCACCGCAGGCCGCCGCAGGTCAGGGTGCCGCACCGGACGCGCCGGGTCGGGGCTGGCGCCACCTGATGAGGGATACCGGGGAGGGCGTGCGGTTCCTGCGCCGCCGCGTCCACCTGCTGGCAATCGTGCTCCTCGGCGCACTCGCCATGACCATGTCCGGCCTCACGACGGCCCCGCTCTTCGCCGTGGTGGACGAAGGCCTGGGCCTGACCCCGGCGTTCATGGGCGTCCTTTCCTCGGCCCAGGGTGCGGGAGCGCTGGCCGGCGGCCTGGTGACCGGGCGACTCATCACCCGACGCGGGGAGGCGGCCGTCGGCGCCTGCGGAGCCCTGCTGCTCGCCGTCGGAACGGCGGCGCGCCTGCTGCCCTGGACCCCCGCCGTCGTCGCCAGCAGCGTCATCATCGGGATCGGTCTGCCCTGGACGGTCGTCGCGGCCATGACGGCGGTGCAGACCCGCACCCCCGAGCGACTCCTGGGCCGGGTGGCCGCCAGCGCCAACACGCTCGTGTTCGGGCCGACAGCGATCGCCATCCCGATCGGGGCCTTCCTCGTCACCGTCGCGGACTACCGGGGGACGCTGCTCGCCGCCGCGCTCCTGACCGCGCTCGGTGCGTGGTGGCTGGGTCGACGCGGTGCCGGGCCCGAGCCGGACGGCCGGCCGACGGACCCCGAGCGCGACGGGTCCCGCGTCGGCACCCGCGATGGCGCGGTGGCGGTCGAGGCCGACGAGGTCGCCTGACCGGTTCGGAGCGCCGCGCGGGGCCGGACCCGGCGTCGCTGTCCCGCCGGCGGGACAGCGACCGTGCCGCCGTCCCGGTCGCCGTCGCCCCGGCGGGCCTGACACCGGCGTACCGGGAACAGTCCCGCGAAAGTAAGCAAACAGCGCTTCCGCCAAGAATCGGGACAGCCGTACAGCGGCCGACGCCGGGCTGCGGCGACACCGGGCCGCAGGGTCCCGCGTACGGCCCGATCGAGAGGGCTGATCTTGACTGCTTCCAGGAGGCACCACGTTCCGTACCCCACCCTGGGCACCATCGTCGGCGACGAAGAGGTGGCCGTCGTCACCGAGGTCCTGCTGTCCGGCAAGCGGCTGTCGCAGGGCTCCTGGCGCAGCAGGTTCGAGGAGGCGTTCCGCGACCACGTCGGCTCCCGGTACGCGTTCAGCGTGACCAGCGGAACCGTCGCCCTCAGGCTGGCGATCCAGCTACTCGACCTGCGGGAGGGCGACGAGGTCGTCGTCACTCCCCAGACGTACCAGGCCACCGCGCAGCCGCTGCTGGACCACCGGGCCACGGTGCGCTTCTGCGACATCGACCCGAACACCCTCAACATCGACGTCAGTCGCCTCGCCGACCTGGTGAGCCCCCGGACCAGGGCCGTGATCCTGGTCCACTACGGAGGGCTCCCGGCGGAGATGGCGGCGGTGCGGGAACTGGCCGACCGGTACGACTTCGTGATCGTCGAGGACTGCGCGCACGCGCTCGGCGCGGAGTACTTCGGCGAACAGCCGGGCGTGCTCGGCGACATCGCGTGCTTCAGCTTCCACTCCACGAAGAACATCACCACCCTCGGTGAGGGCGGCATGCTGACCCTGAACCGCGACGACTGGGCCGAACGTATCGGCCGACTGCGCAACAACGAGTGCGACGCGGTGTTCCGCCCGGCCCCGTCCACGCTGCGCAAGGTGCCGCGGGCCATGTTCGACGGGCTGGCGCACAGCAGGGAGTGCGTCGCGGTACGGACGGCGGGCACCAACGCCACCCTGAGCGAGCCGGCCGCCGCGGTCGGCCTGGTGCAGCTCGGCAGGCTGCCGGCGCTGACCGAGGCCCGGCGGCGGGTCGCCGCCGACATCGACGCGGCGTTGGCCCACCACCCCGCCGTCCGGTTGCAGGTGGCACCGGAGGGACACAAGCACTCGTACCACCTCTACACGTTGTTCGTCCGCCCGGAGCGCGGGGTCGTGCGGGACCGGGTGGTCGAGCGCCTGGTGCAGCTCGGCGTGGACGTGTGGCTGCGCTACTTCCCGCTGCACCTGCTGCCGGAGTGGCGCAGCCGTGGGCACCGGCTCGGTGACTGCCCGGTCGCCGAGCGGTGCTGGTTCGAGGAGCAGATCAACCTGCCGTGCCACCCGGCCTTCAGCGAGGTCGACGTGAAGAGCATGGTCGCGGCGCTCGGCGAGGCGCTCGACCACGGAACCCGTGCATAGCCGACAGTGAGGGAGTCCCTGATGGCCAAGGCGGACGAGGTGTTCGACATCGCCGTGATCGGCGGTGGTGCCGTGGGTCTGGCGACGGCGTGGGCGGCCGGTGCCGCGGGACTCTCCGTGGTGCTCTTCGAGCGGCAGCCGCTGTTCCACGACGGGGGCAGCTCGGGCGGCGCCGAGCGACAGTGGCGGCTCCAGTACAGCGACGAGCGACTCGCCCGCCTGGTGCTCGCCGCCGTACCGGCCTGGCGGCGGCTCGAACACGACATCGACCGGCCGCTGGTGCACCGCACCGGCAGCCTGTGGTTCGGCGACATCGACCAGGACAGCAACGAGGGGCAGATCCGGGCGGCGGTCGCCGTGCTGGACCGGCTGTCCCTCCCGTACGAGTGGCTCGACGTCAAGGACATCGAGTCACGCTTCGGGTTCGGTGGTCTGCCCGGCCACTACCAGGGCTTCCACCAACCCGACGGGGGCGCGATCGACGTCCGGGCGACGCTGTGGTCGCTCTACACGCTGGCCGTCGCCACCGGGGCGCGGATCCTGCCCGAGGTGCCCGTCCGGGAGATCCGGCCCACCGGCACCGGCGTGCAGGTGGTCACCGCCGCCGGGACGACGCGCGCCGGTGCCGTCGTGGTCGCCGCGGGCGCCGCGACCACGCCCCTGCTGGAGCCGCTCGGCGTGCACCTGGCGATGCGGACGTTCGAGATGCCGTCGGCGTACTTCCGGCTCCGGGATCCCGCGCAGGACTACCCGACCTGGTTCGCCTTCGAACCACCCGAGGAGAGCGGCGACGCCCACTACTACGGGTTCGGCCGCAACCCGTGGGGACACCGGGACCTGGTCCGGGTCGCGCCGGACTCCGAGGCCAACCCGTTGCCGGAGGCCAGCCGGGCGACCGGCGTCGCCCGGGACGCCGACCTCCGCCGCCTGTCGGCCTGGGTGGACCGCCACCTCGCCGGCCTCGACCCGACGCCCCTGGCGCCCTCGACCTGCCTGGTCACCCTCCCGGCCGACCACGACCGGGCGTTCCGGGTGGGACGGGTGCCGGGCGCCGAGCGGGTGGTCTACTGCACCTCGGGATGGATCTTCAAGTTCGTCCCGCTGCTCGGCCAGGTCTGCGTCGACCTGGCGGTACACGGTGCGGCGTCCGCGGACGTGGCCGAACTCCTGCCGGCGTCATGACGCTGTCCATGCGGGGCCACGAGGCGGAACCCGCGCTGCCGGCCGGGGCGGCCCGGACCGGGGCGGGGCGGCCGGCCGGCACCGTGGCGGCGGCGTTCGCCGGGGCCGTCGCACGCGACCCGGACGGCACGGCGCTGGTGGGCGCCGGACAGCGGGTCTCCTACCGGGACCTCGACCACCACTCGGACAGCCTGGCCGGGCGGCTGCCCGACCACATCGGCCCGGAGTCGGTGGTGGGGGTGTGCCTCCGGCCCGGCCCCGACCTGGTCGCCGCGGTGCTCGCCGTGCTCAAGCGGGGCGCCGCCTACCTCCCGCTGGATCCGGACCACCCGCCGTCGCGGCTGGCGCACCTGGTCCGCGACGCCGGTGTCCGGTCGGTGTTCCTGACCGACGAGCGGGTCCGGACGGCGCTGGCGGACGTGACGCCGCTGTCGCCCCGACCGGGCGCGCGACCGGAGGCCCGGCCCCGGCGGCCCGCGCCAGCGGTCGGCCCCGGCAACCTGGCGTACGTCGTCTACACCTCCGGCTCGACCGGCGCGCCGAAGCCGGTCGGGGTCAGCCACGACGCCCTGCTCAACCTCATCGGCTGGAGCGCGGCCGAGTACGGGATGCGCCCCGGGGACCGGCTGCTGCCCACCCACGCGCCCGGCTTCGACGCGGGCGTACGGGAACTGTTGTTGCCGCTGCTGACCGGCGCGGGCCTCGTCCTCGGCGACGGCGACGAGCGGTTCTGGCCGGCCCGGCTGCTGGACCTGGTCGCCGCCGAGGGCGTCACCATGCTCGACGTCGTACCGTCCCTGCTGCGCCGGCTGCTCGACGAGCCGCACGCGGCGGCGCGGCTGGCCGCCGTACGTCAGGTCACCTGCGGCGGCGAGGAGTTGCCGGCGCGGACGGTACGCCGCCTGCGGGACGTGGCGCCGTGGATCCGGGTGTTCAACCAGTACGGCCCGAGCGAGGCCACCGTCGCGGCGACCTCCTGGACCGGGGTCCACCCGGCCGGCGAGGAGCGGGTGCCGATCGGGGTGCCGATCAACGACGTGCACGCGTACGTCCTGGACGCGGGGCTGCGGCCGGTACCGGCCGGGACGCCGGGTGAGCTCGTTCTCGGCGGTCGGGGTGTGGCCCGGGGCTACCTCGGCGCCGCCGACCGGACGGCGGAGCGGTTCCTCCCCGACCCTTTCCGGGGCGCCCCTGGCGCACGGATGTACCGCACCGGCGACCGGGTGCAGGCGCGGCCCGACGGCGCGCTGGTGTTCCTCGGGCGGCTCGACGACCAGGTGACGATCGACGGCTACCGGATCGAACCCGGTGAGGTCGCCGCCGCCGTGCGTCGCTTCCCCGGCGTGGCCGACGCCGCCGTGGTCCCGGTGCACGACCCGACCGGCACGCTGTCCCTGGCAGCCTTCGTGGCGCCCGCCACCGCCGGTCCGGGCCGGGCCGAGGTGGACGCGGCGGCGTTGCGTCGCTGGCTGTCCCACCAGCTCCCGCCCTTCATGGTGCCGCGCCACCTGTCGCTGCTCGAGCGGCTGCCGGTGACGGAGACGGGCAAGCTGGATCGCGCCCGGCTGCCCGTCGCGACCCGGCCGGCGCCGACCCGACGTCCGGCGGACGGCCCGGAGCGGACGATCGCCGAGGTCGTCCGCGACGTCCTCGACCTGCCCGAGGTCGGGGTCGAGGACGACGTCTTCGCCCTCGGCGCCGACTCGCTGTGCGCCACCCGCATCGCGTTGCGGGCCGGCACGGCGCTCGGCGTACGGCTGAACGTCCACGACGTCTTCGCCGCCCGGACCGTCGCGGGCCTCGCCGCCGCCGTCGCCACCGCACCGCCGGCCACGGAGCTGCCGGACGTCGCCCCCGCCACCGGTGACCTCTCCCCGCCCCAGCGCCGCCTGTGGTTCCTCGACCAGCTCATGCCCGGCAACGTCGCCTACAACGTGGGCGCCGGCTACCGCATCCGGGGTCCGCTGGACGTGGCCGCGCTGGGCGAGGCGCTGCGGGCCGTCACGATCCGGCACGAGTGCCTGCGGCACCGGTACCCGGCGGAGGACGGCCAACCCCGCGCCCGCCTGCTGGAGCCGGCGCAGGTCGTCGGCGAGCTGCCGGTACGGGCCGTGGGTTCCTGGGCGGAGGCCGAGCAGCTCGCCCGCGCCGAGGTCGCCGTACCGTTCGACCTGGCGGATGGGCCACTGCTGCGGGCGCGGCTGCTGCGGGTCGGCGTCGACGACCACCTGCTGCTGCTGGTCGTCCACCACATCGTCTTCGACGGCTGGTCCCTCGCCCCGTTCGAACGGCACCTGTCGGCCGCCTACCGGGCCGCGACGGCCGGCCGGCCCGATCCGCTCCCCGACGGCCGGCAGTACCGGCACGTCGTGGCCTGGCAACGCCGGCACCTCACCGGCGACCGCGTCGACGAGGTCGTCGAGTACTGGACCCGGCGGCTCGCCGGCCTGGACCTGGTGCTGGAACTCCCGGCGGACCGCCCCCACCCGCCGGTGCCGTCGTACCGTGCCGCCGCCGTCCCGGTGCGGATCCCCCCGCACGTCGCGGCCGGGTTGCGTCACCTGGCCGGTGAGCGCGGCGCCACGCTGTTCATGGTGGCGCTCGCCGTGTACCAGGTGCTCCTCGGCCGGTACGCCCGACGGGACACGTTCGTCGTCGGATGCCCGTCGGTCGGGCGGTTCCGCTCGGACTTCGAGGACGTGGTCGGGTTCTTCGTCAACACGCTGCCGATGCGCGCGGACCTGTCCGGCGACCCCACCTTCGCCCAGCTCGTCGACCGGATACGGGCGGCGGCGACCGCCGCCTACGCCCACCAGGACCTGCCCTTCGAGCGGTTGGCCGAGCAGCTCGCCCCGGCGCGGGACCTGAACCGGTACCCGGTGGCGCAGGTGTGGTTCGACCTGTTCACTGCCCCGGACTCGCTGGAGCTGCCCGGTACGGCGACCCGCTGGCACCCGCCGGCCACCGTCGCCACCCGCTTCGACCTGGAGCTGCACCTGGCCGAGAGTCCGTCGGGCGCGCTGGTCGGTGAGCTCGTCTACGCCACCGACTTGTTCGACGCGTCGACCGCCGCCCAGTACGCCCGGCACGTCGAACGCCTGGCCGACCGGCTCGCCGAGCGGCCCGACACCCCCCTGTCGACGGTAGAGCTGCTCGACGCCGGGGAACGTGACCGGATCCTGTACCGCTGGAACGACACGTCTGCTGCGCTGCCCGGCGACCGCACCATCCCGGCGCTCTTCGCCGCGCAGGTCGCCGGTACGCCGGACCGCGTGGCGCTGGTGGTGGACGGTCGGGAGCTGTCCTTCGCCGACCTGGACCGGCGCGCCAACCGCCTGGCCGGTCACCTCCGCCGGCACGGAATCCGGCGGGGCCAGGTGGTCGCGCTGCTCCTGCCACCGGGGCTGGACGCGGTCGTCGCGCTGCTGGCCGTCGTCAAGGCCGGCGCGGCCTACCTTCCGCTCGACGTGGACAGCCCGGCCGAGCGCCTCGCCTTCATGGTCACGAACGCCGGAGCGACCCTCGTGCTCACCCGTACGGAGGTCCGTGACGGGTTGCCGCGGCTCGACGTCCCGGTGCGGTGCCTGGACACCGACTCCGCCGCGATCGACCGCTGCGACCCCACCGACCCACCGGGCCCGGGCTCGCCGGACGACCTGCTGTACGTCATCTACACCTCCGGCTCCACCGGCCAGCCGAAGGGCGTCGCGATGACCCACCGGCCGCTGGTCAACCTGCTCGACTGGCAGGTGCGGCGGGCCGAGTGCGCCGGACCGACCCTGCAGTTCTCCGCCCTGCACTTCGACATCTCGTTCCAGGAGATGTTCTCGACCTGGCTGTGTGGCGAGCGCGTGGTCCTGCTCGACCGGGACCAGCGGCGCGATCCCGAGCAACTGCTCACGGTGATGACCACGACCGGGGTACGACGGCTGTTCTGCACCCCGCTGGTGCTGGAACAGGTCGCGCAGGCGGCAGCGAGCCGGTCGGAGCTGCCGCCGCTGGCCTCGATCGCCACCGCCGGCGAGCGGCTGCAGATCACCGGCGAGGTACGTGACCTGCTGTGCCGCCTGCCGGGCGTCCGCGTGGACAACCAGTACGGGCCGACCGAGGCGCACGTCGTGACGGCGCAGATGCTCGCCGGGGACCCGCGCGGCTGGCCGGTGTTCCCGCTGGTCGGCAGCGCCATCGCCAACACCCGGATCCACCTCCTCGACGAGCGCGGACGGCCGGTGCCGCCCCGGGTGCCCGGCGAGGTGTATGTAGGCGGGATCTGCCTCGCCCGTGGCTACCTCGGCCGGCCGGACCTCACGGCCGACCGGTTCGTGCCCGATCCCTTCGGCACCGAGCCGGGCGCGCGTCTCTACCGCACCGGTGACCTGGCCCGCTGGACGTCCGACGGCCGCATCGAGTTTCTGGGCCGCACCGACCACCAGGTGAAGGTCCGTGGGTACCGGATCGAACCCGGCGAGATCGAGGTGACCCTGACCGGGCACCCGGACGTCGCCGAAGCCGCGGTGCTGGCCACCGGTGCGGGCGCCGACCGGATCCTGGTGGCCTACGTGGTGCCCCGCCCGGGCGGTGCCGTCGACCCGGAGGCGCTGCGTGGGTTCCTCCGGGCGCGGTTGCCGAGCTACATGGTCCCGGCGGGGATGGTCGGCGTGCCCGCGCTACCGCTGACCGCCGCCGGCAAGCTCGACCGCGCCGGCCTGGCCGGGCTCGACGAGCGGTCCGTGGCCGCCGCCGACGCGGAGACCCTGCAACCGCACGAACGGATCGTCGCGGACGTCTGGGCGAAGCACCTGCGCGGGCCGATCGGCGCCGACGCGGACTTCTTCGACCTGGGCGGGCACTCGCTCATGGCCACCACGGTGATCCACGAGATCCGCTCCGCGTTCGACATCCCGCTGCCGCTGCGGGCGATCTTCGAGAACCGTACCGTCCGGGAACTCGCCGCGGCCGTGGCCACGGTGGTGACGGCGCAGATCGAGGACATGACCGATGAGGACGTCGTCGCCGCCGTCACCGACGACCCGCTGCCGACCGGCACGGGCGCGGCGGGGACGCCGGGGAGAGAGGAGCCAGACAATGCGGGTCATTGACGGCGCGACCGTACGCGCCCTGCTGTCGCCGGCCGACCTGGTGCCCGCCATGGGCAGGGCGCTGGCGGACTTCAGCACCGGACAGGTCCACCAGCATCCCCGGGTGACCGTGGAGGCGGGGACCAGCCCGGGACGGGTGCTCATCATGCCCGCCGCCGGGGTCGAGGCCGGGCTCGGCCTGAAGGTGCTGTCCATGTTCGACCGCAGCGCCGAACGGGGCCTGCCGCACGTCCAGGGCGTGCTCATCCTGCTCGACGGGACGTACGGCGAGCCGCTGGCCGTCATCGACGGGGTGGCGCTGACCGAGATCCGGACGGCGGCGGTGACCGCCCAGGCGACCACGCTGCTGGCCCGTCCGGACGCCAACCGGTTGGCGATCGTCGGCGCCGGGGTCCAGGGCAGGGCGCACCTGTCGGCGCTGGGCGCGCTGCGCGACTGGGCGCGGATCAGGGTGTTCAGCCGGAGTGTCGACCGTGCCGAACAGCTCGTCGCGTGGGCCCGTCGGCAGGAGCTGCCGGCCGAGGTGGGTGACAGCGCGGACGCGACGGTGAAGGACGCCGACGTGATCTGCACGACCACGTCGTCGTTGACGCCGGTGGTCGAGGAGGGCAGCGTCGCGCCCGAGGGGGTGCACATCAACGGCGTCGGCGCGTTCGGGCCGACCTGCCGGGAGTTGCCGACCGACCTGGTACGCCGCGCCGAGGTCTTCGTGGACAGCCGGGAGGCGGCCCTGCGGGAGGCCGGTGACCTGCTGGTGCCGATCTCCGAGGGGGTCCTGGACACCGACCACGTGCGGGCCGAGCTCGGCGAGGTGATCGCCGGTCGGCACCCCGGCCGCACCGGTCCCGCCGCCACCACCCTGTTCAAGTCCCTCGGCCTGGCCGTGGAGGATCTCGTCGCCGGTCGCCTGGTGTACGACCTGGCGACCGAGCGCGACGCCGGTGTCGTGGTGGGTGCCCGATGACCTCGGCGGCGTCGGGGGACACGCCGCCGCAGCGCCGCGACGCGGACCGGGCGTTCCGCCCGGCCGGGCGGATCACCGGCGACCGTCCGCAGATGTTCTGTCTGCCGTACGCCGGCGGGTCGGTGAACGCCTACGACGACTGGCTGCCGATGGTCTCCCGCGCGCTGGATCTCTGGGTCGCCGAGTTGCCCGGCCGGGGCACCCGCTTCCACCTGCCGCCCGCCCACGACGTCCGCGAGCTGACCCGGCAGCTCGCCGACGAGGTGGGGCCCCTGCTGGGCGACCGGGTCGTCCTGTTCGGGCACAGCATGGGCGCGATCCTGGCCCTGGAGTTGGCCCTCACCCTCCAGTCCCGTGGGGTGCCGCTGTCGTGCCTGGTCCTGGCGGGGCAGCCCGCTCCCGGCTGGCCCCGCCCCTCCCGCCTGCACCGGCTGGACGACGAGCAGCTCGCGGCGGCGATGCGGGCGATGGGCGGCACGCCCGCGGAGGTGTTCGAGTCGGCCGAGCTGTTGGAGCTGATGCTGCCGATCCTGCGCGCGGACCTGCGAATGGTGGAGGGACACCGGGTCGCGCCCGACGCCGTCGTCCGGTGCCCGATCATCGCCTACGGTGCCGTCGACGACCCGGACGCGACCGGACCGGCGCTGGCCGGGTGGGCGCAGCGGACCACCGGCAGGTTCGAGTCGCGGGTGTTCCCCGGCGGTCACTTCTTCTTCCAGGAACACCCGCACGCGCTCGCCGTCGACCTCTCGCGCCGGCTGCTGTGCCTGCTGTCCACCCCCGACGTCACGAGTTTGGAAGGGACACGATGAGCCACACCGAGGACGGGTCGACGATCCGGTACAAGGTCGTCGTCAACCACGAGGAGCAGTACTCGATCTGGCCGGTCGACCGGGACAACCCGCTGGGCTGGCAGGACGTCGGGCATTCCGGGGACAAGGAGAGCTGCCTGGCCCACATTCGCGAGATCTGGCCGGACATCACACCGCGTAGCGTGCGCGAGGCGCTGCGCAACCAGGCGACGACGTGACGCGGACGGTCAGCGATGGCACTGGCGCACTACGACCGTGAGATCGACGAGGTGACGGAGCGTTTCCTGGCCGACGCCCGCCGCTCGACCTGGGACCCGAAGGCCACCGCCCGGGCCGCCCTGCACAAGATCAAGCCCTCGGACGACCTGCTGGAGCTGACCTGGAACCTGTCCAGCGGCAGCGTGTACGCCGAGCAACTGGGGTTGGAGGCGGCCAGCGTCATCGTGACCGAGAGCCCGGACGCCGCCGCGAAGCTGATCGGCGCCACGGCCGTCGCCGACGAGGGACGGCACAGCGCGGTCTTCGCGTACTACGCGGAGGCGGTCGGCGGGGTGGTGGCCGATCCACCCGAGCCGATCGAGAACCTGTCGCGGGGGCTGCTCGCCATGGAGCATCCCGCCGCCCGGGCACTGGCGCACATGCTCCTGGAGGGGTTCGCCTCCGACGAGTTCCTGTGGTTCGTCCGGGGACTGCGCTCCACCGGGCTGGGGGACATCTACCGGCTGGTGCGGCGCGACGAGTCCCGGCACGTCGGCCTGGGCATGCACTACCTCACCCGTGGCGCGGGCCTCAGGCTGCTCGCCACCATGCCCGCGGAGGACCTGCTCCACAGCGAGGAGTTCGTCGTCCGCTACAGCGACCTCGGCTCGATCGAGTCGCTGGTCCGCCGCCTCAACCCGACCGTACGGCCGGGTTCCGTCTCCGCCTGGATGCGCCGGCGGCACCAGAAACGGATGTCGATCATCTTCGCGGCCCGTCACGACGCGCCGGAGCTACACCGGTACCGCCGGGACAACCCGGTGTGGGCGGTGCACTGAACCGAAGGGGAGTTTCCATGATCCATGACGCGGGTGAGGTGTCCGCCTACCGGACCGAGCTGCTGCGACGCCGGCTGCACGGGATGGCGACCTCGACAACGGCCAGCCTCCGCGACGACGTCCGGCTCGAGCCGGTGGCGCGGGGTGAACGGTGGGCGCCGTCGTTCGGGCAACGCCGGTTGTGGTTCCTGGACCAGCTCCAACCGGGCGGCATCGCGTACAACATGGCGGACGTCGCGTACCGGATCCGGGGGCCGTTGGTGGTGTCCGCCCTCGCCGCCGCCCTCACCACCATCGCCGACCGCC